>NZ_JBSWYG010000013.1:0-182715 GCF_056160985.1 Roseibium sp. AWQ4_290 | reverse complement strand
TGGCCCGCCGCCGCTGCGTTAAATGGGGACTACGCAGCGACGGGCCAGCTCATCACCAAGGGGGGCAAAATTGGGCGCCGATAAGGGGTCACGTTTGGATGCCGATTGACATGCCGACCCCGGAATGGTCAGCCCGATTGATCACGAAGGCCCCTATTTCAAAGTAAAAGGGCCGCTCAACCTGCCGCGGTTCGGAAAGGCGCCGATCCCGCTGATACAGGCCGGGGCCTCAAATGCCGGACGGGAATTTGCCTCGTCTGTGGCGGATGCTGTGTTTGCGTCGACGCCGGATATGTCGGCTGCAGCCGAATTGCGAACGGATTTGAGGCAGCGGGCAAAGGGGCATCGGCGCAAACCGGATGACATTCGGGTTTTGCCGGGGCTCAGTCTTTATCTCGCTCCAACAAAGGCGGAAGCTGAAGAGCTCTTTGCTGAAACCCATGCCAGAACAAGCCGGGAGCGCAGCCTCAATACGATCCGCGAGATGACCGGTCTTGATCTCTCGGAATGGCCGACAACCCGGAAAGTTTGTGCATCAGATCTGCCGCCGCCGCCGGAAAAAGTTCGAAGCCGGACGCATGCGCAATTGCTGCGGCGGATGATCGAGCGCGATGAGCCCATTGTTGAGGACTTGCTCAAACGTCACGAAGTCATCGGAACGGCGCATTGGCAAGTTGTTGGAACGCCTGCGGATGCAGTTTTTCAAATCAAAGAATGGGCGTCAGCTGGCGCAATCGATGGGTTTGTTGCTTTTCCCGGTGGTTCTGTCGGTGCAGTCGGTCTGTTCCTGGAGCAGGTGATTCCAGCGCTCACCGATCTTGGTCTTTTCCGCAAAGACTATTCAGGAACGACCTTTTTTGATCACCTGACTGAACGATAACGGTGATCAAGTCTGAACAATGCGGTGTTGCCTGGGGAGCGTCTCCCAACATAAACGGGGCGCGTCGCAAAGATTTTCTGCAGCCACAGCTTTCCTGCAAATGGCTCCATTTTCATGCTTCGTTAACCCTTTTCAGCACCGAAATCTCAAGACAGGGTCAAAATGAAAGCTTTGCGACAGGGCCCCAGGAAACGCAATGCGCTTTCAAAAAAAGAACCACCGCCGGCGTGACCGTACCGGCGGTGGTTCCTATCAGGCAACCTCACTGCGGATGGCAGTATACGGGGGGAGGATCGCCCGAAGCCTGATTACGGCTGTACAGCTGCGAATTCGGCCGGATCAAGCAGGTTGTCCTGATTGGCATCGGCAGCCTTGAAAACATCTTCCGTTACAGTCGGAAGTGCAGCAGTGACTTCTTCGAAGCTCACAAAGCCGTCCTGATCGCTGTCGATGGCTTCAAACGACACGCCCTCAGCAAGCGCTGCGGACGACATGGTGACAGCACCGACGAAGAGAGCAGCGATAATACGTTTGGACATGATGTAACCTCCAAATGTTGGTTTTGTCCGGGCCTCCCGCTGTCTTGAGCGTAAAGGGAAGCCCTTTTTTGCGTTCCGTCCATTCAACCGGCCCCTGCGACCCGCCGAACCGGAACAGGGGGGACTTTGATGGGGGAACACGACCGGCAAAAGGCTGCTCTTGGGAACCTTCGCGACAATGTTGTGGCTTCTCATCGTGTTCAGCCACAGGTCAGTCATATTCAGGTCAAGTTATGCAGTTTTTCTCAGTAAAAAGTTATATAAATCAGATAATTAAACGAATTATACTTTCAATTTATACATAAAATAGACACCGGAAACCAATTATAATTTAAAAGGAAATTTGAAATACTTTTCCAATCAAATATAGTCCCTGGCGCCAAAAATCGCCGACCCAACCCGCACATGGGTTGCACCAAAGCCGACTGCGGTGCGGTAGTCCGATGACATGCCCATGGACAGCTGCTCCAGTCCATTGCGGGCAGCCATCTTTTCAAGCAAGGCAAAATGCTCCCCCGGGGCCTCATCAACCGGGGGAATGCACATCAGACCCAGGATGGTCAGACCGATCCCGTCCCGGCAGTCTGCCACGAAGGCATCAACATCCTGCGGTGCAATCCCGGCCTTTTGCGGTTCTTCGCCCGTATTCACCTGAATGAAGCAGGGCAAATTTCGCCCCTGCTTGTCCATTTCCGCGTGAAGGGCCCGGGCAATTTTCGGCCTGTCGATGGTGTGAATGACATCAAACGTGGCAATCGCTTCCCTGGCCTTGTTCGATTGCAGCGGACCGATCAGGTGAAGCTCCACCCCGTCAAAATCCTCCCTCAGGCCTGGCCACTTTCCCATGGCCTCCTGGACACGGTTTTCTCCAAAGACGCGTTGACCTGCTTCCAGAACCGGGCGAATCCCGGCCGCCTCAAATGTCTTGGACACGGCAATCAGCGAAACAGACCCTTGCGGCCGGCCATACTCTGCCTCGGCCTCCCGGATATCGGTTTGAACCTTGAATAGGCGGTCGGCAGCGGAGGTCATCTGGTTTCCTTCCCGGAGCAGGGTCTTGAACAGTCTCGGTCAGTCATAGGCCGGGCCGGACGGATTTCTCAAGGCCTCCCCCCGGGATTTTCCGAAGAGAGCGCTTGAGAGGCGGACAGCATCTGCCGCTCCTGCCCTTCACGGGCCAGCTTGACGCGGTCTGCCCAAGTGACCGCCGGAATCGCACAACGTACAACCCTTGTCTTTAGATTTTTCGAACTCCGAAATTAAGTATTTTTTCCAGATAATGAGACAAAACTAAAAATCAAATACAAAGAACCGCAAAAAATCAAAAAGAACTCTTTCCTAAAACATCATATTTATAATTTATATTTTGGTTATTCTTTTTATCCATAAAGATCGAATGTTCATGGCGGCGCAGGAACCAAAGATGACGTTTGTACGGTCTTGTGCATGGTGTTTAACATTCCTTGTTTTCTTTGGTCTGACCAAAGCTCGCGCGGACACTTTCAAAATTGCTGTTGGAGAATGGCCACCTTTCATCACCCAGCAATCCCCCGGATTCGGGTACCATTCCCAACTGATCGAAAGAGTGTTTGCCTCTCAGGGTCACGAGATTGCGCTGACCTTCCTTCCCTGGCGGCGCTCCCTGGAACTCGTCCGGCGCGGACACATTCCCGCGACCTTTTCCTGGTCATATGTCGCCTCGCGCACGGAGGATGTGCTCTACCCGGCCGTCCCGGTCGATACACTCAAGGACGTTTATTTCTACCGGTCCGACCGGTTTCCCACCCCCTTGCCCGCCCTGACATTTGACGAGATCCGGACCCGCGGTCTCTCCGTCGTCGGCATTGGCGACTATTGGTACGAGGAACCTTTGAAAGCCGCCGGAGTGACCTTTGAGATGGCCTCAACGGAAGAAGAAGCCTGGCAGATGCTGCTCAACGGCCGGGCCGACCTTTATATTGAGAACAACATTGTCGGCCGGCAGCTGAGCCACGCCCTGCTTGGCGGCCAAGCCCGCCAGATTGCCATGACCGACCCGATCCGCACCGAACCGGTCTATATCCTGTTCAGCCGCCACCACCCTGATGGCCCCCGTATGCTGAAAATCTGGGAAGCGAGTGCCACCCCTGGCCGCCAAAGCGCATCCCGGCAAGCCCCGCGATAAGCTTTACGAAAACAGCATTGCAACATAAACAGGGTTCCTGCGGGTCTTTCGCATCTGACCTGTTGACCCGGAACCGGATTTCTGGTGACAGTCCGGCAACCAAACATTCAGGAATTCCGCCAGATCCCGGCGGCAAGAACAAACGGCACATTTAATGGCAACGGAACGGTACAACGCGCGCGAGGTTGAAGCGCGCTGGCAGAAAGTCTGGAACGACAAGGACGTTTTCGTCACACAAAATGACGACCCCCGTGACAAGTATTATGTCCTTGAAATGTTCCCCTACCCGTCCGGCCGGATTCACATGGGCCATGTGCGCAACTATGCCATGGGCGACGTGGTTGCCCGCTACAAACGCGCCAAGGGTTTCAATGTTCTCCATCCGATGGGCTGGGACGCCTTCGGCATGCCGGCCGAAAATGCGGCAATGCAGAACAAGGTTCACCCCAAGGACTGGACCTATGAAAACATCGCCACCATGCGCGACCAGCTCAAGATCATGGGCCTGTCACTTGACTGGAGCCGGGAATTCGCCACCTGTGACGTGGCCTATTACACCCAGCAGCAGCGCCTGTTCCTGAAATTTCTGGAGGCCGGGCTGGTCTACCGCAAGAACGCCAAGGTCAACTGGGATCCGGTCGACATGACGGTTCTGGCCAATGAACAGGTGATTGACGGGCGCGGCTGGCGCTCCGGTGCCCTGGTTGAACAGCGCGAACTGACCCAATGGTTCTTCAAGATCTCCGATTATTCCGAAGATCTGCTGGAGGCCATCGACACGCTGGACCGCTGGCCGGACAAGGTGCGTCTGATGCAGAAAAACTGGATCGGCCGCTCCGAAGGACTGCGGGTCCGCTTTGCATTTGTGGACCAGGCCCCGACCGGCGGCGCGGCCCTTGAGATCTTCACCACCCGGCCGGACACTCTGTTCGGGGCGTCCTTCATGGGGCTGTCCCCGGACCATCCGATTGCATCGAAACTTTCAGAGACCAATGCGGAGCTGAAAGCCTTTATCGAAGAGTGCAAGCGGGTCGGAACCTCGGAAGAGGCCATTGAAAAGGCAGAGAAAAAAGGGATCGACACTGGCCTTCGCGTCAAACATCCGCTCGATGAAACAATAGAGCTGCCGGTCTATGTCGCCAATTTCATTCTGATGGACTATGGCACCGGGGCCATCTTCGCCTGTCCGGCCCATGACCAGCGCGACCTGGACTTTGCCCGCAAATACGGGTTGCCGGTCCGCCCTGTCGTGCTGCCGAAAGATGCCGATCCGGCCACATTCGAGATTGGCGCCGAAGCCTTTACGGATGAAGGCACGATCTTCAACTCCGGCTTCCTGGATGGGATGACCATCAAGGACGCTAAAGAGGCCGTTGCCCGCAAGCTGGAGAAAGCCCGGATCGCAGGTGCCTCGCAAGGGGAACGCCAGGTGAATTACCGTCTGCGCGACTGGGGTATTTCCCGACAGCGCTATTGGGGCTGCCCAATCCCGGTTGTTCATTGCGAGACCTGCGGTGTCGTTCCCGAAAAGGATGAAAACCTGCCGGTGCAGCTGCCGGACGACATCAATTTCGACAAACCGGGCAATCCACTGGACCGGCACCCGACCTGGCGCGACACGACCTGCCCCAAATGCGGCAACCCGGCCAAGCGCGAAACCGACACGATGGATACCTTCGTGGACAGTTCCTGGTATTTTGCCCGCTTCACCGCACCCGATTGCGATCAGCCGACCGATCCAGATGCGGCCAATGGCTGGCTGCCGGTTGACCAATATATCGGCGGGATCGAACATGCGATCCTGCATCTGCTCTATTCCCGCTTCTTTACCCGCGCGATGCAGAAGGTGGGAGCGCTGGATCTGAAGGAGCCGTTCAAGGGCCTCTTCACCCAGGGCATGGTGACCCATGAGACTTACCGCCTCGGCGAGGGTGCAAGCGGCCGCTGGATCGCCCCAGCCGAGTTGAAATTCGAGGAAGCCGGGGGCACCCGCCGCGCCACCTTGATCGAAACCGGGGAAGAGGTCACGATCGGCTCGATCGAAAAAATGTCCAAGTCAAAGCGCAACACAGTTGACCCGACCGACATTATCGACACGTATGGCGCCGATACGGCCCGCTGGTTCATGCTCTCCGACAGCCCCCCAGAGCGGGATGTGATCTGGACCGAAGACGGGGTGCAAGGCGCATGGCGCTTTGTGCAGCGGGTCTGGCGTCTGATCGGCGACATCACGGATAATAGCGAGACCCGTGGCGGCACCGTACCCGACGTGTCCGGCAAGTCGCTTGAGCTGCGCCGGGCCAGCCACAAGACCCTGGCCGCAGTGTCCGGTGATCTGGAAAGTCTTGGCTTCAACCGGGCAGTCGCCCGGCTCTATGAATTCGTCAACACGATCAGCAAGACGGTCAGCGATGGCATCAACGACACCGCCACCGGATATGCGGTCCGCGAGGCGGCTGACTATCTGATCCAGATGATGGCCCCAATGATGCCGCATCTAGCTGAAGAATGCTGGTCGGCGCTCGGCCATGACAACCTGATTTCGGAAGCGGACTGGCCCGTGGCCGATCCAGCGCTTTTGACCGAGGATTCGGTGACCTATCCGATCCAGATCAACGGCAAACGGCGCGGTGAACTGGAAATTGCAAAAGAGGCTTCCAAAGAGGAGGTCGAAGCAGCTACCTTGGCTCTCGACTTCGTTCAAAAGACATTGAACGGGGCCACACCTAAAAAGCTGATCGTCGTGCCTCAGAGGATTGTGAATGTCGTTGTTTAACAGCACCTTCCGGAGCGAAGGTTCCCTCCGGCGCGCTGCCGTCTGCCTGTCTTTTGCCGCCGCTGTCCTTGTCAGTGGCTGTCAGGTACGCCCGCTCTACGGCACAAGCGCCACGGGGGATTTCGGATCCCAGCCGTCAGCAGTCGCCGCTGAGCTCGCTGCCATTGATCTAGACACAATTTCGTCCCAGTCCTCTAGTGGGGAGGCAGACCGGGCGCTCTATAATGAACTGACATTCCGCCTGGAACGGGGGGCTGGAAGCCCGGACAAAAAATACCGGCTCAAAATTCTAGCCTCCATCAACACATCCGCTGTTGCTGTTGAGCAGTTCGCCGATGTGCCGTCCGCCTATACGACCACCATGAATTCCACCTTTGTTCTCAGTGACATCGAGACAGGGGAAACCTTGACGACCGGGCGGACGTTCCGCTCCGCATCTTACGATTTCTCCGACCAGCGCTTCGCCAATCAGCGTGCTTCCCGGGACGCTCAGGAACGGGTTGCAAAGGCCGTTGCTGATGACATAGCAACCCGGCTCGCCGGTTATTTTGCCAGCCGGTCCTGATCAAACGCAGAAAGGCCACCGGCTGTGACCGTTCTGAAGGCCGCCGAAATCGACCGTTTCGTCGCCAATCCTCCGCAGGGCGGCGGAGTGGTGCTTGTGTTCGGCCCAGATACCGGACTGGTTTCTGAACGGGCCAGCCGTCTGGTGGCCAAAGCCTCCGAAGGCGACAGCGACCCATTCAATCTTATCAAGATCGACGCCAGCGACCTCAGTTCGGATCCAAATCGTCTGATAGATGAGGTCCTGACCGTTCCCCTGTTTGGCGGCCGCCGGATCGTCTGGGTGAAGGATGCCAGCGGCAAGAACATGGCGCCCGCCGTTGATCCGGTCTTGAAACTCGACGACTGGCAGACCCTGGTAATTCTGGAGGGCGGCGACATCAAAAAAGGTGTTGGCCTTCGCAAACTGATTGAGCCACACAAACGGGCCTTTGCCCTGCCCTGTTATGCGGATAATGACCGGGGCATCGACCAGTTGATCGATGAAGAAACCCGGGAGGCCGGCCTGACCATTACCCGCGAGGCGCGAGCTGCCCTGCACAGCCTTTTAGGCGGCGACCGGATGGCCAGCCGGGGCGAGCTGAAAAAGCTCTGCCTCTATGCCTTGGGGAAAGGCCAGATCGACAGCGATGACATTGAAGCGATCATCGGCGATGCCTCTGCCTTTGAAATGTCAGAACTTATTGATGCAGCAGCGTCAGGAAACATCGCAATCCTCGATCACGGGCTGGAGCGGCTCTCCGAGGCCGGCTCAAAAGCCTCGGTGATTGCCAACCAGGCGCTGAAACACTTTCAGCATCTTCACCGCATGCGGATCGACGTTGATCAGGGCAAACCGGCCCAGGCAGTGATTGATGGCCAGCGGCCCCCGATCTTCTTCAACCGCAAACCCAAATTCAGTCAGCAGCTCCGGATCTGGGCCTTGAAGGACCTTGAACGGGCCATGCAGATCCTGAGCGAGGCCACGCGGGTTTCCCGTCTCAATGATGCCCTCGGCATTCCGGTGCTCTCCGAAGCCTTGCTCACGCTCGCCCGGGTCGCGCGCGCGCGCAGCCAGCGGCGCTGACAGGTCGCCTTTCCTTGCCGGCAGACCTGAGGACGAAGCTTCCTCCAACGAACCTTCCTCAAATGGAGCTTTCAGCCCCCGTTCGTGCTGCCTGAACCCACTTTTTGCAGCAAATTTGGAGGAAAAAGTGAACGGAAGGAGATGCCCGAAAGCGGCAGGCCTTACCGGGTCTCGACGCCCAGCTTCTTGCAGATTTCGTCAAGCTGCTCGAGAGACGTGTACTTGATCTTGAGATCGCCCGATTCCTTGCCGGGCTTGTGGCCAACCACCACTTTGAGGCCCAGAGTATCGGTTAGGCGTTTTTCCAGGGCCTTGGTGTCGGCATCCTTCTGCGGCTTCTCGCCCGGTGCCTTTTCGCCTTTCATCTTGGCAAGCGCATCCGGGTCCTGCGAAATCTTTTCCGCATCCCGGACCGTGAGCCCCTTCTCCACGATCAGCTCGGCCAGCGCTGCCGGATCATCAACCGTGATCAGGGCGCGGGCGTGCCCGGCGGTCAGCAAGCCTTCTGCCAGATAGTCTTTGACCGAATTGGGCAGTTTCAACAGGCGCATGGTGTTGGCCACATGGCTGCGGCTTTTGCCGATCACCTTGGCCAATTCGCCCTGACTGTATTTGAATTCAGCCGTCAGCTGTTCATAGCCCATGGCTTCTTCAATCGGGTTGAGGTCTGCCCGCTGGACGTTTTCAATGATCGCAAGCTCAAGCGCTTCCTGATCCGTCACATCCCGGATGATGATTGGCGCTTCATGCAGACCCGCCCGTTGTGCGGCCCGCCAGCGGCGCTCTCCGGCGATGATCTCGAAGCGGTTGGCCTTTCCGGCCGCCGGACGCACCAGGATAGGCTGCACAATCCCCTTCGCCTTCAAGGACTCGGCAAGATCAGCCAGATCCTTCTCGGTGAAGGTTTTGCGCGGGTTGCGCGGGTTTGGTTCCAAGTGCTCAATCGGCACCTTGCGGCTGTCACGAACAATCTTTTCCGGCGCCGCTGCCTCTGGGGCCGAATCTCCGATAAGCGCCGCAAGACCACGGCCCAAACGTTTGTTCTTGACGTCCTTCTCCGCCATACCTCACCTTTTTCTTTTTATCATTCAATAGCTTAAGACGAAAGCGGCATGGAAACCCATGCCGCCACGACACGCAAACCGCTCAAGTGCCTTTTCATACAGCTCAAATCAGGCCGCAACCCGGCGCAACTGGCGTTCCCGCTGGATAATTTCAGAAGCAAGGCGCAGATAGGCCTGGCTGCCCGCACATTTCAGGTCATAAAGCAGCGCCGGCTTGCCATAGGACGGTGCTTCCGAAATACGGACATTCCGGGGAATGATCGTTTCATAAACTGCATCTCCCATGGTCTCGCGCACATCGGCAACCACCTGGCTGGAGAGATTGTTGCGGCTGTCATACATGGTCAAGACGATCCCATGAATGCTAAGCTCCGGGTTCAGGGCACTCTTGACCTGTTCAACCGTACTGAGCAGCTGGCTCAAACCTTCCAGTGCGAAGAACTCGCATTGCAGCGGCACCAGGATGGAATGGGACGCGGACAGCGCGTTGATCGTCAGCAGATTGAGCGAAGGCGGACAATCCACCAGCACATAGGTGAAGCCAATTTCCTGGAACAGACGTGAATGGGCCAGGTTCTCGATCGCGTTGCGCAACCGGAAGGCCCGGTCACTTGTGGATGCGATTTCCAGCTCCAGACCAAGAAGATCCATGGTGGATGGTGCCACCCACAGGCGCTGCACGTCGGTCTCGCGCACTGCCTCGGCCAGCGAGCAATCCCCACTCAGAATTTCATAAGTCGACAGGCCCCGGTCCCGGTGCTCGATACCAAGGCCGGTCGAGGCGTTACCCTGAGGATCGAGATCGATGACGAGCACCTTCTCTCCAATCGCCGCAAGCGCCGTGCCGAGATTGATGGCAGTCGTGGTTTTACCCACCCCACCCTTTTGGTTTGCAAGCGCGAGAACGCGCGGCGTTTCGGGAAGCATGCTCATTGCCACAACACCTTCCTAGGCTATTCCGGCCGGGCGGAGATATTTGAGAAAAGAAGCATCCGGCTCATAGGATCAACAAGACTTTTCTTTTCTACCAGATCAAAGGACCAAGCGTCAGAGGCTTCGTCAACTTCTCTTTGAAAATCCTGCCCTTTGTGGAAAACAGCCTTCGCTCCGGTTGCTGTGAACGGCTCGGACAGCTCGAACAACAGCTTCAACGAGGCCAGAGCCCGGGCGGACACAGCTTCCACCGCCCCCCCCGTCCACTCTTTCGTAACCGATTCGATCCGGCCCGGATGCACAGTACCCGTCGATCCGGTTTCCCGCAGGACCGTGCGCAGGAATGCGGCCTTGCGCTGATTGCTCTCAATGAGGTGAACATGGGCCCCATCCTGATCCGCCAGGAGGATCGCCGTCACGATCCCCGGGAAACCACCACCGCTGCCGATATCCACCCAGGTCCGTGCCTCTGGATAACTCCACTGGGTCTGAAGACTGTCGGCCACGTGCCGTGTCCAGATATCCGCGATAGTGGACGGAGCAATCAGGTTCTGCGCCGGTTGCCACTTCAAAACCAGATCCACATAGATCTGGAGCCGCTCAGACGTTTCACGTGAAACATCCCCAAACTTATGCACAACCTGTCCAGTGGCATTCAACAAGATGGGACGGCCCATTATGCGGCCCCTTTCTGGCTCTGCCGCTTCAAGTGGGACAGGATCAAGGTCAAGGCTGCCGGGGTCATGCCATCCATACGGGATGCTTGTCCAAGGGTCGCTGGTCGCCCATCCATGAGTTTTTGCTTCACCTCATTTGACAAACCAGTGATTGCTTCGTAGTCGAAACCATCCGGGATCTGCAAGGCCTCGTCCCGCTTCAAGGCTTCAATATCCGCAAGCTGCCGATCGAGATACACCGCGTAAAGCGCATCGGTCGCCACCTGCTCGGCAACCATCTGATCCACCTCTTCAAGCTCCGGCCAGATCCGGGTCAGGATTTCATAGGTCACATTGGGATAGGACAGAAGGTCAAAGGCGGTCCGGCGGATGCCGTCCTGGTTGACAGGCAGACCTTTCTTCTGGGCCTCCGACGGGGTCACCGTCAAGCTCTTCAACAGATCCCGCGCGTCGGCAATCCGGCGCATCTTGTCTTGAAAAGCGGCCTGGCGCAGCGCCGAAACGAGGCCACGCCCAATGCCCAGGGGCGTCAGCCGCTGGTCCGCATTATCTGCCCTCAAGGACAGGCGATACTCTGCGCGGGAGGTGAACATCCGGTAGGGCTCGGTAATCCCCCGGGTGATCAGGTCATCGATCATCACGCCGATATAACCTTCAGACCGGTCGATCACGAAGGGCTCTTTCCCGGCCACTTTGAAGGCCGCATTGGCCCCTGCCACAAGACCCTGCGCCCCGGCCTCTTCATAGCCTGTGGTCCCATTGATCTGGCCCGCCAGATAAAGTCCGCCGCACCGCTTGGCTTCCAGTGTTGGGCGCAGCTCCCGCGGGTCTACATGATCATACTCAATCGCATAACCCGGTTGAATGACTGTCACGTCTTCCAGGCCCGGAATAGTCTTCAGAAAAGCCAGCTGAGCATCCTCCGGCAAGGAGGTGGAAATACCATTCGGATAGACCGTGTAGTCATCAAGACCTTCCGGTTCCAGGAAGATCTGGTGCCCATCCCGGTCACCAAAGCGAACGATCTTGTCTTCAATAGAGGGGCAATAGCGCGGTCCCCGCCCCTTGATCTCGCCAGAATACATCGCCGACCGGGAGAGATTTTCCCGGATAATACGATGGGTCTCCGGGGTGGTCCGTGTGATATGGCAGGGGATTTGGGGCGTCTTGATCCGCTCTGTCAGTGTGGAAAACGGGATCGGCTCCGCGTCCCCCGGCTGTTCTTCCAGCCGATCCCGATGGATCGTCCGCCCATCGAGACGCGCAGGTGTCCCGGTCTTCAGCCGGCCCAGATCAAATCCGATCTCCTCCAAAGACTCCGACAGGCCCAGAGCAGGTGCTTCGCCAGAACGTCCCGCCGGGATCTTCCTGTCGCCTATATGGATCAGCCCACGCAGGAAGGTGCCACTGGTGAGCACGATCGCTGCACAGGAGACCACCCGGCCGTCGGCCAGCACCAGGCCTGTCACGACCCGCTGGCCAGCCTCTTCCCCAAACAGGATCTGATGGGCTTCCCCTTCCACCACCTGCAGACCCTTAACAGCGGCGATCTCTTTCTGCATCGCTTCGCGGTACAGCTTCCGATCTGCCTGAGCTCTGGGCCCACGAACGGCCGGTCCCTTACGCCGGTTGAGCATCCGGAACTGGATGCCGCCCTGATCTGCGACCCTGCCCATCAGACCATCCAGCGCATCAATCTCACGGACGAGATGCCCCTTTCCCAAACCGCCAATTGCCGGATTGCAGGACATCACTCCAATCGTCTCGAACCTGTGGGTCACCAAAGCCGTGCGGGCACCGGCCCGGGCAGACGCGGCAGCGGCTTCACAGCCCGCATGGCCACCTCCAATTACCACGACATCGACAGTCAATTCCTGGTCGCTCATAGTTTCACCGTTCACACGGACGCTGTGACTTCCTGCGCCCGGCTTCATCCAGATCAATTTTCGGGATCGGTTTCCGGCACCCGCCGGATCATCATAAGCCGAAAACCCGGCTCTTTCATGAGAGATCTTATAAGGCGAGAACCTGTCCTGGTCAAAGCAGAATCCCCCAGAGCAGACAGACCGGCAACCCGGTCTACTGCAAGACCTCCCTATCAAGACCGCAAAATGATTCACGTGAAACATATTCCGGCCCAGAACCGATCCAGGCGGACCATCAATGATTCACGTGAAACATCATTTACCGATGCAAAAATCCCGGAAGATCACATCGAGTAGATCTTCCACATCGATCCGCCCCGTGATCCGGCCAAGCGCGTCCGCCGCCCGCCGCAGGTCCTCCGCCCGCAATTCGGCTGGCAGATGCACCGCGTCAACGGCAGTCTTGAGGCCAGTTAAGCATTCTCCGAGAAAGAACCGGTGCCGTTCACGGGTCGCAAGTGGGGCTTCGCAGAGAGAAATTGTTTCCTCCGCAAAACGGGTAAGGCTGTCAAACAGGCTGGTCATACCCTCGGGCAAGACATTCGATGTCGGGATTTCAACAATCGTTCCGGAAGAGTCTTGTTCCGGAAGAGTCTCAAGATCGCTCTTAGTACGGACCACCCACAGGGGCACAGATCCCTTAAGACTGTCCGGCAGGCCACTGCCCGGAGCATCATGAGGAATGCCCTCCGGCTCTTGCGCCCACAAGATCAGATCTGCCTGTTCCCCCCGCGCCTGGGCCCTGCGGATCCCCTCTTTCTCAACGACACCGTCCGTCTCACGCAATCCGGCTGTATCGACCAGCGTCACCGGATAGCCACCCAGGTCCAGGTGAACCTCAATCACGTCGCGCGTCGTCCCGGCCTCTTCGGTGACAATTGCCACATCCCGCCCGGCAATGGCATTTAAGAGACTGGACTTGCCCGCATTCGGCGCACCCATCAGAACAACCTGCAAACCGGAGCGCAGCCTCTCCCCGCTGCGCGAGCGGTCCAGGTGATCCGCTATCTCCCCGTGGAGGGTCGCAGCTTCACGCCAAACCTCGTCGGCAACAGATCCGGGCACATCTTCTTCATCGGCAAAATCGAAATCCGCTTCGATCATGGCCCGCATATGTATGAGCCTTTTCCGCCAGCCTTCATAGAGCGCCCCCAGAGCGCCGCCCATCTGGCGCAGGGCCTGCTTGCGCTGGCTTTCGGTCTCCGCTGCAATGAGATCCGCAAGGCCCTCAACCTCGGTCAGATCCATCCGGCCATGGTCAAAGGCCCTGCGGGTGAATTCCCCCGCCTCCGCAGGACGGCAGGTCTGAAACGCCGCCAGAACAGAGAGCATACGCGCGACAACAGCCCGGCCACCATGGCACTGGAATTCAGCGACGTCTTCACCGGTAAAGCTGTTTGGTCCTTTGAAGAACAGCACCAGAGCCTCATCCAGAACATCGCCGGTCCCGGGATCTCGCAACTTGCTAAGCATTGTTTTGCGGGGATCAGGCAAGCGGCCACACAGAGAGGTCACGATCTCTGCGGCCTTGTTGCCGGACACCCGCAGAACAGCAACACCCGAGGGAACAGCACCGCTGGACAAGGCATAAATCGTATCGCGCATGGGGCCTCTTTTACTGTCTTCGGGCTTTGGCTTTTGAAACAAGCCATGTCGCATTATAGAGTTCGCCGCCCTGCCTGACCTCACGGATCTCAATGCAGGAGAGAAAACTTGGCTCCGGATGACCACATCCCGGCTGGATCTGATCACCGGGACCAGGGGCAGCTTCCTAGCAGCAAGTCTTCCAGACCGGAAGCCTTCCTGCCGTCGATATCTTCGCAATTTCCCGCCTGGCGCAAAACCGCGTGGCATCTCATTTGCCTTTCCTTGCCTGACACCAAAGAGGCCAATGCCAAAGACAAAGCAGTTTGAATCCGGATGAACGCGGCGCGCCTGGTCGGTAAGCCGGATCGTTGCGCAAACGACTCGATTGTGCCGCTCCGGGCAAACCCTGTTTCACGTGAATCAACTTTGGAAAAGATGTGCATAGATGATCCTCTGCCAAGGGACCTTTTGGCACACACCCTTGAGCCCTTTAACACGGCACCGATTCAAAAAAATGCGGAGCCACATGAAACCGCCAATGCCAGCGATCACCTTGAATGCAGCACACATGTGGATCTTGACCATGTCACCGCCCTCACAGGGCCTCACCCGAAACGATGGGATGGCCTTCTGTTTCACGTGAATCTGAAAGACAGCGCCTGTCCGGGAGATCGGAACCGCATCAGGTGCCAGCGCCCTGCCACTCCGTCTTGCGCAACCGGTAAAGAACATGCGGCGCAACCGGATGATCGGCTGGAAGGGAGGGATGCAGAAAGTCTCCCTCCGGATCGCGGCGCATGCCGATGCGTTCCATCACCTTCTGAGAGGGAAGATTGTCCGGAATGGTAAAGGCCACAATCTCCTCAAGATCAATGGTTTCAAAACCGAATCGAAGCCAGGCCGTTGCCGCCTCACTTGCATAGCCCTTGCCCCAAGCAGATTGTTTGAGCCGCCAGCCGATCTCCACGCACGGATCAAAAGGAAGTGGTGCCGCATAGCTTGGCCGGTTGAGACCGACAAATCCGAGAAACTCTCCGGTCGCCGTCACCTCGACAGGCGCCATTGAAAAGCCATCCGTGACCTGTTTTTCAATGCATCTGGAAATCAACAGTTCGGATTTTTCCCGGGTCAGCGGTTCAGGAAAATACCGCATGACCTGCGGGTCGGCGCATAGGGCGGCAAAAGGATCCGTATCCGCCGCCTCCCACGCCCTGAGAGTGAGCCGTTCCGTTTCAAGAAAAACTGTCCGTGTCATTTCATTCGGCTCCGAACCTCTCCCATACGTGTCCTGCAGCCGATCAACTCTGTAACGCGAGCTACTGCGGGCAGGAACATCAGGAAGCATAATGGGATTCAAAAAAGAAAAGACGCGAACCGGAAGGTTCGCGCCTTTGTCTCTAAACCAGCATTCTGTGCCAGATCAAGTGTTCATGCTGTCGAAGAACTCGTCGTTGGACTTGGTCTGCTTCAGCTTGTCGAGCAGGAATTCCACCGCATCGACCGTTCCCATCGGATTGAGAATACGGCGCAGGACAAACGTCTTCTTGAGCCGTTCATGCGGCACAAGCAGTTCTTCCTTACGGGTTCCGGAGCGCTGAATGTCGATGGCCGGATAAACACGCTTGTCGGAAATTTTGCGGTCGAGAATGATCTCCGAGTTGCCCGTTCCCTTGAACTCTTCGAAGATGACTTCGTCCATGCGGCTGCCCGTGTCGATCAGCGCCGTTGCGATGATCGTCAGGGATCCGCCCTCCTCAATGTTCCGGGCTGCACCGAAGAAGCGCTTCGGACGCTGCAGCGCATTGGCATCCACACCCCCGGTCAGAACCTTGCCCGAGGATGGCACCACCGTGTTGTAGGCCCGGCCGAGGCGGGTGATGGAATCCAGGAGGATGACAACGTCACGTCCATGTTCAGTCAGACGCTTGGCCTTTTCGATCACCATCTCAGCGACCTGAACGTGACGCGAAGCCGGCTCGTCGAATGTGGACGACACGACTTCGCCGTTCACTGTACGCTGCATGTCAGTCACTTCTTCCGGTCGCTCATCAATCAGAAGAACGATCAAATAGCATTCCGGATGGTTCTTCGTGATTGACTTGGCAATGTTCTGCAGAAAGACCGTTTTACCCGTGCGCGGCGGTGCGGTGATCAGTGCCCGCTGGCCTTTGCCGAGCGGGGCCACAAGATCGATCACCCGTGAGGACAGATCCTTGATGGTCGGATCTTCGATTTCCATCCGGAACCGTTCATCGGGATAAAGCGGCGTCAGATTGTCAAAATGGACCTTGTGCCTGGCCTTTTCCGGATCTTCAAAATTGATCGTGTTGACCTTCAGAAGCGCGAAATACCGTTCGCCTTCCTTCGGGCTGCGGATCTGGCCTTCAACCGTGTCTCCAGTGCGCAGCGAAAAGCGCCGGATCTGGGACGGGGAGACATAAATGTCATCCGGGCCGGGAAGGTAGTTCGCATCCGGGGATCTGAGGAAGCCGAAGCCATCCTGCAGAACCTCGACAACACCCTCGCCAATAATCTCAACATCCTGAGCAGCCAGGTTCTTGAGAATGGCGAACATCAGCTCCTGCTTACGCATGGTGCTGGCATTTTCGACTTCGAGCTCCTCAGCAACCTGAAGCAGCTCTGTCGGCGTTTTTTCTTTTAGATCTTTGAGTTTCATTTCCCGCATCGAGTTGGGGTTTGGATTGTTATTGAGATTTGGTTTGGAAGGTCGATCTGAACCGGATAAGCAGAGAGACGGTCAGAAGATATCTGAGAAACTTTTAGACGTGTTCAGATGGATCGGCGGAACGTATCGAGTTGAAACAAACCCACGCCGAATGGAAGTGGCGGGAACATACGTTGTTTCGATCGGAATCGCAAGAGCGCAAATCTGACGGTTTCAAGCTTTCGAATGCTGGAAAACCTTCTGCCGGAAGAGCCATCCGCCGGACGGCTCCTCCGTTCAAAAACATCTTCGATCAGAATGGTTTGCCGATCACGAGGATCACAATGACGATCATGAGAAGGGTCGGAACCTCATTGAGGATCCGGTAAAAACGGGCCGTCTTTGTGTTTTCGTCCCGGGCAAAGGCCTTTACACATTTGCTCAAATATCCGTGAACGCCGGACATGATGAAAACAAGCGTGAATTTGGCGTGGAACCAGCCGTCCTGCCAGGCAGCAAGGTCATAGGCCAGCCACAGGCCGAAGATCCAGGAAGCAATCATTGCCGGATTCATGATCGCCTTCAGCAGGCGGCGTTCCATGACCTTGAAGGTTTCCGACTGCTGGGACCCGGGTTCCGCATCTACATGGTAAACGAAGAGCCGCGGCAGATAGAGCATCCCGGCCATCCACGCGATAATCGAAATCACATGGAGGGACTTGATCCAAAGATATAGGTCCACGCCTCAGCCCCTCCGCACCTGATCGACCATGCGTGCCACATTGTCCGGATCTGCATCCGGAGTCACCCCGTGGCCAAGATTGAAAATCAGCGGGCCCTTGTCGAAGGTGTTCAGGATATGGGCGACACCCTCTTCCAGCGCCTTGCCCCCGGCGACCAGCCGCATGGGATCAAGATTCCCCTGGACCGGAACCTTTTTCTGGATCTCCAGGGCCAAGTGATCCGGCGCCGTCCAGTCAAAACCGACCGCATCCACACCGGTTCCTTCGATATAGGCGGCAATCCGTGCTGATGAGGCTTTGGGAAAACCAATGATCTTTGCCGCTGGCCGCGCCGCCTTGACCCCGTCAACAATCCGCCGGGTTGGGCCGATCGACCAGCGCCGGAAGCCGGCATCGTCCAGAACCC
Source organism: Roseibium sp. AWQ4_290 (assembly GCF_056160985.1). Lineage (NCBI taxonomy): Bacteria > Pseudomonadati > Pseudomonadota > Alphaproteobacteria > Hyphomicrobiales > Stappiaceae > Roseibium > Roseibium sp. AWQ4_290. Next base: position 164,726 of record NZ_JBSWYG010000013.1, on the reverse strand, counting down.
CTGCCCAGGTGTCAAAAATCTGGACCGCATCTGCGCCCGCATCCAGCTGGCGGACCAGATAACGGATCGACGCGGTCACAAGCTGATCAATGAACTGCTGCATTAGATCCGGATCCCGGTAGGCGCCCACACGGGCGGCCACCTGATCCTGAGTGGTGTGTCCGGCCACAGAATAGCAGGCAACGGTCCAGGGAGCGCCGCAGAAGCCCAGCAGCGTTGTTTCTGAAGGGAGTTCAGAGCGAAGGCGTGAAACCGTCTCTATGACCGGTTTGAGATGATCCTCCGCACGATCCTGTTCCAGACGGTCAAGAAGATCGGCAGATAGTGGTTCCAGAACTGGACCCCGTCCTTCTTCAAACCGGACCGGATATCCGATTGCGTCAGGAACGACAAAGATATCGGAAAAGAGAATGCTTGCATCAAAACCATACCGGCGGATCGGCTGGAGAGTGACCTCTGTTGCCAGGTCCGGAGTATAGCAGAATTCCAGGAAGTTAGAGGCCTGGGACCGGACTTTCCGGTATTCCGGCAGGTAGCGTCCTGCCTGACGCATCATCCAAATGGGAGGTGGCCAGATTTTTTCTCCAGAGAGTACCCGCATCACGGTTCTGTCCTGAGACTTCATAAGGTCGCGCCTTTCCCACATTCCAAATCAAATAAGATTCTTAATTTTATCTGTTTTTTCTATTTGTGAGTGGATTACCGGGATCATTTTTCATCCACAATGCGTTGGCTCAATTTTCTTGCCGGGATAAACCAGCGCTGATTTCATTCAGAATCCCTCCCCAGGAGTCGATAAGAAGAAAAACCTATTTAAAATCATAAATTTATAAGTTTGTTTACCAAGTGTTAACACTTTAGGCGCAGGTGGAAACTTTGTCGATATGTCACAGGCCCTCTGTGAATCCACATCAATGCACAACCGTTTCGGAAACAGTTTCCGCGTCTTAAAGCCCTGTTAACAAAATCGGGCGACCGGGCATAAACTGCGTGCCATATGTCCGGTTGGTGCGCTTACACCCAATCCGTCAACAGCCCTGGGGATGATATCGTGAACAAGTCGAGACACTATTTTCATTTGCATCTTGTGTCCGACTCCACCGGCGAGACCTTGATGACCGTGGCCCGCGCGGCAACGGTTCAGTATGAAAATGTGCAGGAAATCGAGCATGTCTATCCGCTGGTGCGCTCGTCGAAACAGCTGGACCGGGTCATTTCGGAAATCGAGAATGCCCCGGGCATCGTGCTCTACACATTGGTCGATGACGAGATTTCCAGCCGGCTGGAATACAAATGCCGGGAACTCGGCGTTCCATTCGTCAACATTCTCGATCCCGTTTTTGCCGTCTTCCAGTCTTATCTCAATGTCACGCAGACCCACCGGGTCGGGGGGCAGCATGAACTGGATGCGGAATATTTCCAGCGGATGGAAGCGCTCAACTACACAATGCTGCATGATGACGGTCAGGTCTGGGAGGACCTGGAATCCGCCGATATCGTGCTGATCGGAATTTCGCGTACCTCCAAGACGCCGACCTGCATTTATCTGGCCAACCGGGGTATCAAGGCTGCAAATGTTCCGCTGGTTCCGGGCATTCCCCTGCCGGACCACGTGAAAACCCTGAAGGAGCCGATGATCGTCGGTCTGATTGCCTCCGCGGAGCGCATCCAGCAGATCCGGCGCAACCGGGTCTTGTCGCTGAATTCCGACGGGTACAACGACACCTATATCGACCGAAAGGAAATTTCCCAGGAAATCAACATGACCCGGCGTCTTTGTTCGGAAAACAGCTGGCCTCTGATTGACGTGACACGCCGGTCGGTGGAAGAAACAGCGGCGGAAATTCTGACCCTGTTCAAGGATTACAAATCAAACAAAAAACATCCGGTCCCGGGCGTTTAGCGCGCTTGGTGAGACGGCCGGGACGGCAGAGAGGATAGGAATGGCACTCGTATTGGCGAGCGGAAGCAGAATCCGGGCGGAACTGATGACAAATGCGGGTCTGACGGTCACGGTCGATCGGTCAGATGTTGACGAACGGGCCGTGGAAGCCCCGCTTCTGGAGGCGGGATTTCCGCCGGAAGATCTGGCCAGCGTTCTGGCGGAAGCAAAAGCCAATGATGTCAGCGCCCGGCGCGGCGGAGATCTGGTCGTCGGAGCCGACCAGATCCTGGCCTTTGAAGGCAAACGCCGCACAAAGCCTGAAGATATGGAGACGGCCCGGCGCCAGCTTCTGGCGTTTTCCGGCAAATCCCATGAGCTGCATTCGGCTGTCGTTATCTCCAGGAATGGCGAAGCCATCTGGCGGCATGTATCCACGGCCCGCCTGACCATGCGCTCGCTGACGCCGGAATTTATCGGTCACTATCTGGCCCATGCAGGCGACAAGGTTCTGTCCAGTGTCGGAGCCTATCAGCTGGAAAGTTTAGGAGTTCAGCTGTTTGAGAAGATTGAAGGCGACTATTTCACCATTTTGGGCCTGCCGCTTCTGCCCCTTCTGGGCGAATTGCGGAACTTGAAGGTAATTGAGGAATGAGCGGTCCTTTGAAGAAAGCGGCCATCACCGGCCACCCGGTCAGCCATTCCCGCTCTCCCATCATCCATGGCTATTGGCTGAAAGCGCACGGCCTTTCCGGCGATTATGGCCGGGTTGATGTCCCGGCAGATGAAGCGGTGGATTTTTACCGTTCCTTTGCTGCCTCCGGCCTCATCGGCGCCAATGTCACCGTGCCGAACAAGGAAACTGCAGCCAAAGCCTGTCACTGGCTGGACGCTGCGGCCAGGGCCATGGGGGCTGCCAACACGCTCTGGCTGGACGAAGACGGAAAACTCTGCGGGGCCAATACGGATGGTCTGGGCTTTTTGGGAAATCTCGATCAGCGGGCTCCCGGTTGGGACAGGACGGGCGGCAAAGCCGTTGTGCTGGGCGCGGGCGGTGCGGCGCGGGCGATCGTATGGGCGCTTTTGTCCCGGAATTTCACACAGGTGCATATCGTCAATCGGACGGAAGAAAAAGCCAGGCAACTCGCTGAAGAATTTGGCACCAAAACGATTGCCCATGGCTGGGATAAGCTGGGGACAGTACTTGAAGAAGCCGATCTTCTGGTCAACACCACGTCCCTTGGCATGACCGGCAAACCGCCGCTTGAAATCGATCTTGCGTCTTTGCCGGAAACAGCTCTCGTCAATGATATTGTCTATGCACCGCTGGAGACGGATCTCTTGAAACAGGCCGCCGGCCGGGGAAATCCCAAGGTGGACGGGATCGGCATGCTTTTGCATCAGGCTGTGCCCGGCTTTGAACGCTGGTTCGGCATCCGGCCGGAGGTAACCGAAGAGTTGCGCGCGCTCGTGTTGAAAGACCTGGGGGGGACCGCGTGATCCGCATCGGGCTGACCGGGTCCATCGGCATGGGCAAATCGACCACCGCGAAGATGTTCGCAGCCCGCGGCGTGCCGGTTCATGATGCCGATGCCTGTGTTCATGCGCTTTATGAAGGCCGGGCGGCGCCGCTTGTCGCCGAGGCCTTCCCCGGAACCGTTGCCGATGGCAAGGTCGATCGGGCTCTCTTGTCCAAAAAGGTGCTGGGCGACCCGGCAGCTCTCAAGCGGCTGGAAGAGATCGTTCACCCCCTAGTACAGGAAGAAGAACAGACCTTTCTGGAACTGGCCAGACTTGATGGCCAGCCCGTGGTCCTGATGGACATTCCGCTTTTGTTTGAAACAGGGGCGGAGGACCGGGTGGATGTGATTGTCGTTGTGACCGCCGACGCTGAAATCCAGCGGGAGCGGGTGCTGGCCCGGCCCGGCATGAGCGAAGAGCGTTTTCAGGCGATCCTGACCAAACAGGTACCGGATGCAAAAAAACGCGAGCGGGCCGATTTTCTGATCGATACCGGCCTGGGGCTGGCAGCGGCGGAGGATCGGGTGGATGAAATTTTGGAAGCGCTCGCCCAAAAGGCTTGACCCTTCTTAGAACTCCTTGGGAAAACCCTTGCTCAGGCTTGCCAGAGCGTCATGTGGCTGCACAGTGGGAGCAAATTGGAAAGGTGGAGCAAAATGCGCGAGATCTCCTTCGATACGGAAACAACAGGTCTGAGCCCCCGGGGCGGGGACCGGCTGGTGGAAATCGGCGGGGTTGAGCTCTGGAACCATATTCCGACGGGAAATTCCTATCACGTCTATATCAACCCTCAGCGGGATATGCCTGAAGAAGCTTTCCGCGTGCATGGGCTGTCTGAAGAGTTCCTGTCTGACAAGCCGTTATTTGCGCAGGTTGCGGATGAATTTCTGGAGTTTGTCGGCGATGCCACGCTGGTCATCCACAACGCGGCCTTTGACATGGGCTTCATCAATATGGAGCTGGAGCGCGCCGGGCGGCGGACCATTGGCAACGATCAGGTTCTGGACACGCTGGAAATCGCTCGCCGCAAACACCCGACCGGGCCGAATTCTCTCGATGCCCTGTGTTCGCGTTACGGCATCGACAATTCCAAACGCGTAAAGCATGGGGCCTTGCTCGACGCGGAAATTCTGGCTGAAGTTTATCTGGAAATGATCGGCGGCCGTCAGACCGCCCTCGGCCTCATGCCGGAAGAGGAGGAAACCACCACCGGCGGGGCGTCTGTGGTCTCAGGCGAATTGGGCACCTTCAATGCTGCCCCGCGTCCCACCCCGCTTGCCTCCCGTTTGTCACAGGACGAATATGCGGCGCACAAAGCCTTCATTGAAGGGATGGGAGAGAATGCTCTTTGGGGGAAATACGGCGGATGAACTTCTAAAGATCCTTTGCTACCATGGCCTTCGGACGCAGATGAACGAGCCGGAACACGATCAATGTGACCGATGAAAAAACCATTCGCGTCTATGACGCCAAGTCCGGGGACTATGTCAGGAATTTTTCGGGCAAAGGCCCCAGCGGACATCTGAAAAAATTCATGTCGCACTTGCCGGAAGGGGCTCATGTCCTGGACTGGGGCTGCGGACCGGGAGATGCTTCTTTCCACATGAAAGCGGCCGGGTTTGTGCCCGATCCGGTAGATGCATCTGCAGAAATGGTTGCCCTTGCACGGGACCGGTTTGCTCTGCCCGCCCGGCTGGGCACATTTCAAGATCCCCTTCCTGTTGAGGCCTATCAGGGCGCCTGGGTGAATTTCAGTCTGCTCCATGCTCCCCGCGACGCCATGCCGGGTCATTTGCAGTGCCTTTTCGGCGCACTTGCGCCGGGCGGCCTGTTTCACATTGGCATGAAGCGGGGGACCGGCGCGCATCGCGACAAGTTTGGCCGCTACTACACCTATTTCCAGACTGAAGAACTGATCCGGCTTTTGGAAACAGCCGGGTTTGTGATGATCGAGTATTATGAGGGCGAAGGAGCCGGACTGGCCGGAAATATTGAACCTTTTGTGTTGATCCTGTCCCGAAAACCGTGACCGGCAATTGGATGAAATGTCCGGTCCAGTTGTGGCGCAGCATCCTCGAAGACAAAAGAGCACGCTCGTCCGGCCAGAACAGAGGTTTCCCGATTGCCGCTTTGGGCCGGCCCGCGTAGCTTTCCCAAATGACTCGACTTCTGGAAACCGATCTTTATCAGCCCGTCAAAGACTTCCTCACCGGCCAGGGCTATGAGGTGAAGGCGGAAATCGGGGCCGCCGATCTTGTGGCCTGCCGGGGCGATGAGGACCCGGTGATTGTGGAGCTGAAAACCGGATTCACCCTCACCCTGTTTCATCAGGCGATTGATCGGCAGGCGGTGACCGATGCGGTTTATGTGGCGGTGGCGCGAGGCAGTGGACGGCGGTTTCTGGCTGCGCTGAAAAGCAATCTCAAGCTGGCCCGCCGGCTTGGGCTCGGCCTGATCACCGTGCGGCTTTCCGACAATTTGGTTGAGGTGCACTGCGATCCGGCGCCCTTCACCCCGCGCAAATCAAAGCCCCGCAAGGACCGCCTGCTGAGGGAATTTGCCCGCCGGGAGGGTGACCCGAACACCGGCGGCTCCACACGGGTCGCGCTTGTGACCGCCTACCGGCAGGATGCCATGCGCTGTCTGGCGCATCTGGGCGCCAAGGGTCCCAGCCGGGGCGCGGCAGTGGCCAAGGCAACCGGTGTGAAGCGCGCCACCAGAATGATGGCCGATGACCATTATGGCTGGTTTGAACGGGTGGAGCGGGGGATTTACGGCCTGTCGCCCAAGGGCCAGAGGGAGCACGAAGAGCAAACCGCAGCGGACACAGCCAAGGAGAAGACGATCAGTCCGCCAGCCAGCTGACAGTGTCCAGGTGCCGGCTGGAATACGTGGTTGAGCCATCAAAGGCCCAAGCCATGGTTTGGCCAATGGTCCAGAGCCGGGCCCGCTCCCGGTCCAGATCCAGCTCTTCCGACAGACGGTCCAGCCGGTAAAGGGCGGCCTGTTTCGAATGGCCGAATTCAAAACTGCGGACAATCGGGCTCAGCGCAAAAGCCGGATCGCCCACCAGGGGTTTTGGATCAATCGCCAGCCAGGGAGCCCGCTCCGCCGACAGGATGTTGTGGCCATGAAGGTCCTGATGCAAAAGCACCTGTTCAGAAGGTTCAGCCTGAAGATCCTTCAAGGCCCCAAGAGCAAGATCCACCAGATATGTGCCGCAAGGTTGTCCCGCCCTCAGCCAGTCCTTCTGAAGATTTGCCCGCCAAAGGGCGGCTTCTTCTTTCAGGGATAGGAAGGGCGCTGCGGCCGGAACCAGCAGCTGCCGCAACAGGTCTGATAAGATGGCGATCGTATCCGCTGCTTGGTCATCTGCCAGAAACCGCCCCGGTCTGCAGGGTTCCAGCAGCAGGGCGCCGAGATCCGGGGCATGGTCCAGCAGACAGATTGCGCCTTGCCCGTTCCAGTGGCGCAGCGCGTCCGCTTCATGGCGGGTCGAGCGGTCAACGAATTGCAGTTTCAAAACAACGTCCCCGCCGTCCCGGCGGGCGGGCACCACATAAGACACGCAGCCGCCGGAATAGGGCGCCCCGATGCTGTCTAGTTGAAACCGGTCCCGGGCCTGATTGAGCAGATGTGGCAAGGCTTTTAGCCAGGACGCCCCATCCGCTTTTCCTTCCAGCCAGGTGAGACTGTCCGGTGGGGAAACGGGCGGGGTCAGGTCTGGCACTCGGGCTCCAGTGCAGTGTGCGTACTAAGGGAACATCCGCCTCAAAGCATGGACGGCAGGACCCGGTCGGGCGGCCGGTGACCATCCATGAAGGTCTTGATATTGATGATGACTTTCTCGCCCATTTCAATCCGCCCTTCCAGGGTGGCTGATCCCATATGCGGCAGCAGCACCACATTCTCAAGCTTGACCAGCTTGGGATTGACCGCAGGCTCGTGTTCAAAAACATCGAGACCGGCGCCGGCCAGATCCCCTGCTTCCAGCATCCGGATCAAGGCGTTTTCATCAATAACTTCCCCGCGGGCGGTGTTGACCACATAGGCCCCCTGTTTCAGGAGTTTCAACCGGCGGGCGGACAGAAGATGAAAGGTTGCCGGAGTATGCGGGCAATGTACGGAGACCACATCCATACGCGCCAGCATCTGGTCAAGGCTGTCCCAATAGGTGGCCTCCAGATCTTCCTCGATTTCTTCGGCGACCCGGCGGCGGTTATGATAATGGATCGACATGCCGAAGGCTTTTGCCCGCCGGGCAACGGCCTGCCCGATCCGGCCCATGCCGATGATGCCAAGGCGCTTGCCCCAGATCCGGTGGCCCAGCATCCAGGTGGGCGACCAGCCGGCCCAGTCGCCAGCTTCGATCGCCTGAATGCCGCTGGCCAGCCGGCGCGGCACGGACAGCATCAGTGCCATGGTCATGTCGGCCGTGTCTTCGGTGAGCACGCCCGGCGTGTTGGTGACATTGATGCCCCGGTTGTTCGCCGTGACCACATCGATATTGTCGACGCCATTTCCGAAATTGGCGATCAGTTTCAGGTTTTCCCCAGCCTGGGAAAGAACCGCTGAATCGATCCGGTCCGTCACCGTGGGCACCAGCACATCGGCGCTGCGCACCGCTTCAACCAGTTCGGCCTGGCTGAAAGGCCTGTCATGTTCATTCAGACGCGTTTCAAAAAGCTCGCGCATGCGGGTCTCGACCACATCCGGAAGTTTCCGGGTGACGACAACGACAGGCTTCTTTTTCCCCATACCTACTGCCTTTCGCGCTTCGTTGAGGTTCTGTTAACCCAAACGGTTCCAACTTGATGCTGCGCGTTGCGCGAGCGCCCGAGACCTCTCCCTTTTCCTTACCAGATGGTTCGGCAGAAACAAGTGATGGGTGTCATTCGCAGCTTAATCCCCACGAGCCGGGGCTTGCATGGTGGTTTTCACGCATTTTTTTCGGTACAGGTTTGACGTACCTCAACGCCTCGAAACAATTGGACAACCGGACACGATGACCCGTTCGATTCCAGCCGCCCGTTTTCTTTTGTGCATGATGGCCCTTCTCTGTGCCTTCAGCTGGCCGGAGGGAGCGGCGTTTGCGCAGGGAACCACGACCGGGGCGTCCGGGTTGCCGATCCCCCGGTTTGTCAGCCTGAAATCCGACCGGGTCAATGTGCGCGTCGGGCCGTCCCGGGAACATGCGGTTGCCTGGACCTTCGTGAAATCCGGCCTGCCGGTGGAAATCATCCAGGAGTTCGAGAACTGGCGCCGTATCCGCGATTGGGAGGGCAAAGTCGGCTGGGTGTTCCACTCCCTCCTGTCCGGACGCCGCACTGCGCTGGTCACCCCTTGGGAAAAAGACAGCCGTACCCCGCTGCGGGCCCGCTCAAGGTCCGATGCCGATATTGTTGCCGAACTGGAGCCCTTTGTGCTGACCACCGTCTCCGAATGCGCCGGCGGCTGGTGCCGCGTCAGCGGCAAGGAGTATGACGGCTGGCTCGACCAAACCCGTCTTTTTGGTGTCTATCCGGACGAAGTCATCGGCGAATAAGGACTTCACATCCGGTTTTGCGGGAAGTCGGCAGAGAGGCTTTGCGAGCATCCCTCGCTGTGCGCTCCCGGCCCTGAGCCGGGAGCACTGCCGGTGAAGCCGAACGCTGGATTTTACCTCATCAAAGGCCAATAGGGTCCCGGCTCGAGGCCGGGACGGCATCGGAGTTCTGGCTGATTCAAACCTTTCAACAGGCCCTGCCGCTTTTGCCATCCCGGGCGCAGCATCGCGGAGATCCGGGACCCAGTACCCCGCAGAAACGGTGGGCTGGGTCTCCTAGGTGTGTGCCCGAAGCTCTGCCTTTTATCGAAAGAGTGCAGCAGACAGGGGCACAAGAGAAGAAAAACCTCTGAATGTTCGCTTCCGGCGGTTTTTCTTGGGCGGAAAGGGAAGGCCTGCGCCAAAACCGGTTTCGGGAAAAACGCGGGGTTTCTTTTTGCGTGACTTTTTCGGCGCGCCGGTCTAGAGAGTTGCCTCCTCAGTCCGCTATCAAACCCGTCAGGCCGTCCATGATCTCTTTGCCACACCTGCCGCGTCAGGTGGTGCTCATCTTACTGTTGCAGTTCACGAACAGTCTCGGCGTCTCGTCTCTGGTGCCGCTGATGAGCTTCTTCATCGTGGAGGGCCTTGGTTCTGCCCCGTGGCAGGTGGGGCTTTACTCCGGTCTGGTGATGCCGCTCACCCTCGCCGCCAACCGGATTTCGGGGGAACGCCTGGATGGTGGGTTTCCGGTCAAACGTCTGCTGCTGATTTCCATCTGTGCCTTTTTGGGGCTGACCGCGCTGCTGACGCAGATCTCCAGCCTTCTGATGCTGGTGCTGACCATTCCGCCGCTAATGGCCTTGTCCAATACCGGAACAGGAACCATCTTCACTTTTTGCCGCCTTTATGCGGAGCGCAATGCGCTGGACAGTGTAAAAATCAATTCCTGGCTGCGCATGACCGTGTCACTGGCCTGGATGATCGGGCCCGCTCTGGCTTATTTGCTGGTGGACCTGTTTGGCTTTACAGCCGCGTTTTTGACTGCCTTTGGCATCGGTCTTGTTTATCTGACCCTTGGGTGGACACTGGTGCCGGACGGTTTCCGATCCAACCGGCCCAGGGGCGGTGGAACAGACAAGGATCCGGTCAATTGGGGCTTGCTGGTTGCGGGGGCCATCTGTCTCGGCTTTGTCGTCACCAATTCCCTCTTTCTCAGCGCGATGCCGCTCTTTTTTGTCAAAGAGGCAGGCCTGCCCGGATACGCACCGGGGCTGGCGCTGTCGGTGAAATGTCTTCTGGAAGTGTTTGTGATTTTCGCCTCGGTCAAGCTGGCGGAGCGGATCGGTCTGCGGCAGGTGCTGCTGGTGGCGGCAGGTCTCGCGGTTGTCAGCATGCTGTTATATTCGGAAGTCACGCAGATTTGGCAGGTAATTTTCATTTCGGCGCTGGAAGGCACCTATTATGGTCTTTTTGCCGGGGTCTCGATCAGTTTCGTGCAGAGCTTTGCTCCCAGCAGGCCTGGCCGGGGTACGGCCGTCTATATGAACAGCCTGTTTCTGGGAGGCATGATCGGCAGTATCTCCATGGGCCTGATTGCAAGCGCGTTGGATTTCAAAGCGGTGCTCTATGTGGCGGCGGCAAGCTCTGTGGTGGCCCTTTTGGTTCTGATCGCAACGCTCAAGGTTCAGCCGCCTGTGGAAGAAGAGCCTGCTGCAGATACCTAGTGCGGCCTCCGGTGACCCATTTCCGGCCAACGGACATCGTCGCGTCGCTTACCCGGTCAATTTCCTCAGCAAGATGCTTCCAGGACTGGCCCTCAAAATAAGGCCTTAAACCCCACCGGCCCGCGCTACGGAGAGTGCATTGGCCATGGCACCGGCAAAACTGGTCCGGTCGTCCGGATTGAGGAAGGCACCAAGATCCACAGTTTCTCCACGGCTTGTCACCTGGATTTTCACAACCCCTTCATCCTCAACCCGCTCTATCGAAAGGCGGACCCAGACCGGATTGAACCTGTATTCCTGAAACCGTTTGCCGGGCCCGACCTTGCGCACGGTCAGCGCATTGCGGGAGACAATAATCTCCTCAAAGGTCCGGGCCGAGCGGTAATTCAGCCGGAAGGCGGCCCATAGAAGAGCAACGTCCAGGCCGAAAAAGCCGAAAACCGGCCAGGCGCCAAGGCGCCAGAACAAAATGCCTGCCACAAAACTGACCGCGCCAAAACAGATCATCAGGATCAAGAACCCATCCGGCCCCAGGGACCGGTAGGGGGTCAGCACAGCTGAAAAGAAGGGCGTGTCTGCCCCGTCATGCTGTGCGCTTTCCTCAGGTTTCGGAGTGTTCTTGCTCATGCGGATTGATTATAGAGGGATCATGACCCAAGCAAAGAGCCCAGCCACCGCCAAGGCCGAGACCCGCACGGCGAAATCGAAAAAGCCCGCCAGAAAAGCCCCGTCCGTTGACAATCCCGGCAAGGTGCTGAAACGGTCCCGCTACACCAAGGCGGAGACCTATGCGATTTTTCAGCGCTTCCATGCGGACAATCCGGAACCGGAAGGCGAGCTGGACTATGTGAATGCCTATACGCTCCTTGTTGCGGTGGTTCTGTCCGCCCAGGCGACCGATGTTGGCGTCAACCGGGCGACGAAGCATCTCTTCCAGATCGCGGACACGCCGGAAAAGATGGTGGCGCTTGGCGAAGACAAGGTGCGTGAGGAAATCCGCACCATCGGTCTTTTCAAAACCAAGGCCAAAAACGTCATTCTCCTGTCCGAGCAGCTCCTCAGGGATCATGGCGGCGAGGTGCCGGAGGACCGGGAAGCGCTGGAGAAGCTGCCCGGTGTCGGGCGCAAGACCGCCAATGTGGTGCTGAACATCTTCTTTGGCCACCCGACAATTGCGGTGGACACCCATCTGTTCCGGCTAGGCAACCGCATTGGCATCGCCCCCGGCAAGACGCCTCTTGACGTGGAAAAGGCCATGGAAAAGGCGGTGCCGCAGGAATTCTCCCTTCATGCCCACCACTGGCTGATCCTGCATGGCCGCTATATCTGCAAGGCCCGCAAGCCGGAGTGCAGGCGCTGTGTCATTTATGATCTGTGCAAGAGCCCGGAAAGGGAACCGTTCGATACCCTGCCCGAAGTCGCCGTCAAGACGCGGGCCCTGGCGCAGCGGGGGGAAACGGCTTGAGATTTGACAGCCGCTTTTTGCCGCAGGACAGCGCCCGCCTGCGGTTCCGTCTGCCGCTGATCACGGATACGGCGTTCTATCTATCGCTCACGCAGTCTGCGGACTACATCCGCTTCATTTCCGATGCCGGGCTTAAAACGAAAGAGGACGCGCAAGCCTATATCCGCGATAAGGTTCTGAAGCGCTTTGAGGATTTCGGGGTCGGGCTCTGGATCATCGAGCTGAAGGAAACCAGCGTGCCTGTCGGCATTTGCGGTCTGGTTGTGCGTGAGGAGCTGCCCTGCCCGGATCTGGGATATGCGCTTCTGGAGACGTTTCGCGGTCAGGGTCTGGCCAGCGAAGCGGGCCGCGCGGTACAGCAGTTTGCGCACCAGCACCTGAAACTTGACCGCTTGTGCGCCATCACTGCGCCGGAAAACACCAGATCGGCCCATACGCTGAAAAAGCTCGGGTTCCAGCATGAAGGTCAGCGGGATCTGAAAGAAATCGGCGCTGTTGCTGATTTTTTCCTCTGGCACGCGGCCCGGGACCCGGCCTCTGCATAAACCGGACGGGGGCTGTCTTGCACCCTGCAAGAGGATGCGGACCCATGGCGCAGGAAGCCGGCGTGAAAAGAGGGCCTGCCGCAACTTTCGCTGACGGACAGCTTTCTCCCGTTCTGGGAGCGCCTTTCAGGCTTCATAACCTTTTTCAATTCCAAAGAACACCGCCAGCAGATCGTGCTGCTCGCGGACATTCCACGGCTGCCGTTTCAGGTTTTCAACCATTGCAGAGAAAATCATGACGCGGAACTCCACCGACAGGAGCGCTCTTTCAACAGTCAAATCTCAAGGCGTAATTATAACGACAATATCTGCGACAGGGCTCTATTTTCTCTGTCGAGAGTTCAGCTGACACCGGGTCACGGCGCGAGGCAGTGTTTGGTCGGAACTTTCAATGGCCCGCACTGAGGACGTGAGGACGCTCAGCTCTTCTTGCGGACCCGCACTACCACTTCCACCCGGACGATTTCCATACCTTCCGGGGCTTCGGGAAGCTCGCCAACACCAACGCCTTCACCGGGAATATCAATCACCCGGTTTTCCCCCTCAATGAAGAAATGGTGGTGATCGGACACGTTGGTGTCGAAATAGGTCTTGTTGCCGTCAATGGCCACTTCGCGCAGAAGTCCGACTTCGGTGAACTGGTGCAGCGTGTTGTAGACCGTGGCCAGGGAAACGGGCACATCGGCGGCCACGGCTTCCTCGTGCAGAAGCTCTGCGGAGATATGCCGGTCACCCTTGGAATAGAGCAATTCAGCCAGGGACACGCGCTGACGCGTCGGCCGAAGACCTGCCGTGCGCAGCATATCGGTCACGTTTCTGTCTGCGAATTCCAGTACGCTGTGTATTGTCATTCCAGCTCGATCCAACCTTTAAGTCTTTGCCCTGCTTGACTGTTTTCAGTTCAAACCGGACCATTCAAGCGCTGTCTCCTGCACCTTCCTGACCTGTTGTGCCATTTCTTGTGCTTAAAATGCAAGTTTTTCCGGTCCGACGCAACTTCCCGGCATGGCAATCCGACGTCGCGACTTTCGCTCAAAACCGGCCGAATTGCCCGTAAAGACAGGAAATTTCACGTAACTGACATCTTTCGGTGCTGGTTCCCCTGTGGTAGGAAGGCGCCGCTATCACAACGAAAAACAAACCCGTTCCACCTGGGACACCGGGTAGGAAACTAGAAAACGGATCCTGTATGACCGAGCGCCGCTCCAGCTACGACTACGAAGCTCTTCTCGCCTGCGGCCGCGGCGAGCTCTTTGGCCCCGGCAATGCGCAATTGCCGCTCCCGCCGATGCTGATGTTCGACCGGATTACGGAAATCTCCGAAACGGGCGGCGAATATGACAAGGGCTTTGCGCGCGCCGAGTTCGATATCAAGCCGGATCTGTGGTTCTTTCCGTGCCACTTCCAGGGCAACCCCGTTATGCCAGGATGCCTTGGCCTGGATGCGCTCTGGCAGCTGACCGGTTTTTTCCTGGGCTGGCTCGGCCTGCCGGGCAAGGGCATGGCGCTGTCCACCGGCGAAATCAAGTTCAAGGGCATGGTGACGCCGGATGTGAAGCTTGTCGAATATGGTGTCGACTTCAAACGGATCATGAAGGGCCGCCTGGTTCTGGGTATTGCCGATGGCTGGCTGAAAGCCGATGGCGAACAGATCTACAAGGCGACCGATTTGCGGGTGGGCCTGGCCCAGACCTGAGGCTTTTCTCAGAAATCGAATTTTGGCCGGTGTTTCTGTTCTTGGGAACGCCGGTTTCCGTATTATGATAAGGCTCAGGCGAATGCGAACATACCGCTTGTGCCCAATAGAAAGTAGGAGACCGCAATGAGACGCGTTGTCGTCACCGGTATCGGAATCGTGTCATCCATCGGATCGAATGCAGAAGAAGTGCTGTCCAGCCTTCGCGAAGGCAAGTCCGGGATCAGTTTTGCACCCGACTATGCCGAGCATGGCTTTCGCAGCCAGATCCACGGTATGCCGGATGTCGACATCCCGTCCCTGATCGACAAGCGCCAGCTGCGCTTCATGGGTGACGGTGCGGCCTATAACTACATTTCCATGCAGCAGGCAATTGCCGACAGCGGTCTTGAGGACAGTGATGTGTCCAACCCGCGGACCGGCCTGATTATGGGCTCGGGCGGGCCGTCCACCAAAAACCTGTTCCAGGCGCACCAGATCGTTCTGGAAAAAGGCTCGCCGAAGCGCATGGGCCCGTTCATGGTGACCCGGGGCATGAGCTCAACCAACTCGGCCTGTCTGGCGACCCCTTTCAAGATCAAGGGCATCAACTATTCCATCACCTCAGCCTGCTCCACCTCCGCCCATTGTATCGGCGCGGCCACCGAGCAGATCCAGTTTGGAAAACAGGATGTGATGTTTGCCGGCGGCGGCGAGGAACTGGACTGGACCCTGTCCTGCCTGTTCGATGCCATGGGGGCCATGTCCTCCAAATATAATGACACACCGCAAACCGCCTCCCGCGCCTATGACGCGACCCGCGATGGCTTCGTCATTGCCGGCGGCGGCGGCGTTGTGGTTCTGGAAGAGCTGGAACATGCCAAGGCGCGCGGCGCGAAGATCTACGCCGAAGTGACCGGCTATGCCGCCAATTCCGATGGCTATGACATGGTGGCTCCGTCTGGCGAAGGCGGAGAGCGCTGCATGCGCCTTGCCATCGAAACCCTTGGCGAGCGCAAGGTCGACTATATCAACACTCACGGCACCTCCACGCCGGTGGGCGATATCGGCGAGATCGAAGCGATCCGCCGGGTCTTTGGCGACAACCAGCCGCCGGCCTCCTCCACCAAGTCCCTCACCGGCCACAGCCTGGGCGCGACCGGTGTTCAAGAAGCGATCTACTGCCTGTTGATGCTGCAGAACGACTTCATGACCGCGTCCGCCAACATTGCCGAGCTCGATCCGGCCCTGAACAAGGACGAGATCGTGACGGAGCGGGTGGACGATGCCGGCCTCGACACGGTGCTGTCCAACAGCTTCGGTTTTGGCGGCACCAACGCCTCCCTTGCATTGTCGCACTACCACGGCTGAGGAACCATACATGTCCGATCTTATGAAAGGCAAACGCGGCCTTGTGATGGGCGTTGCCAATGACCACTCAATTGCCTGGGGCATTGCCAAGACACTTGCTGACCAAGGTGCCGAGCTGGCTTTCACCTATCAGGGAGAGGCGTTCGGCAAACGCACCAGGCCGCTGGCCGACTCCGTTGGCTCCGAGCTGCTTCTGCCGTGTGATGTGGAAGACAGCGCGTCCATTGATGCGGTGTTCGACACGTTGAAAGACAAGTGGGGCAGCATCGACTTTCTGGTCCACGCCATCGCCTTTTCCGACAAGGCGGAACTGCGCGGCAAATATGCCGATACGACGCGGGAGAACTTCACCCGCACCATGCTGATCTCGTGTTATTCCTTTACCGAGATTGCCCGGCGTGCGGCGGATCTGATGCCCAATGGCGGTTCCATGGTGACGCTGACCTATGGCGGCTCCACCAAGGTGATGCCGAATTACAACGTTATGGGAGTTGCCAAGGCAGCGCTGGAATCCTCGGTGCGTTATCTGGCGGTCGACTATGGCGAACAGAATATCCGCGTGAATGCGATTTCCGCCGGCCCGGTGCGCACCCTGGCAGGGTCCGGCGTGTCCGACGCCCGGCTGATGTTCAATTTCCAGAAACGCAATTCGCCGCTATGCCGGACAGTGTCCCTGGACGAAATCGGCGGCACAGGGCTTTATCTCCTGTCCAGCCTGTCGGGCGGCGTGACCGGCGAGGTGCATTTTGTCGACAGCGGCTACAACATCATGTCCATGCCGCGTCTGGAAGAGCTGAAGGTTCAGGAAACCAAGTCCGATTGATCCGATGCAAGGTTACAGACTAAGAAAAAGGCGGCTCACGGGCCTAGCCCCTCACCTAAATGTGGGCGTGCAGTCAAAGATTAAGCCGAACCCTTTTGTCCAGAGGGCATGTCGGGGTTCGGGCATGCTTCAATAATTTGAAACAAGTAAGAATCTGTGACTTCCATGGCCCTGCGCCAGTATGAACGCAAATCGCCCGCTTCGCGCCCGCAAATTGATCATTCACCAGTGCTCGAGCTTGTCATGAAAGCCGCCGTTTGTTGTACGAGAACTGGGTAGTCGTCGCGACGTGAACGAACGGCAGCAAAGCGGACGAAGCTGCCGTTCGTCCTCCCCGAGGCAATCGCGGCTTTGGGCTGTAAGCGGACTGTCCGCTTACGGGTGGCTGCGATCGAAAATTGCCATTTTTCGTGGCACAGTCGATGAGAATGCAGCTGCGCCAGCAATGAGACGAAGCCCGTTTGCGCTCCTATGCGGGCATCGTTCTAGACCCCAGATCCCGATCTTCCTGCTCGCCACTAAGAAGTTGGGTCAGTTCATCGACAAGGCTGATGCGGTTGCCGCAAAACTGATAATAGGCGATCACCCTGAAACGAATTCGTTCGCCGTTCCTTTTTACCGCCTCGGCAATATGCACCGTTGCCGCCGAAACGCCGTCCGTTACGAAATGCTCGAAATTGACACTTCCCGATGAAATCGTTCCTTGAAGGGCCTGATGATGCGTGAGAAATTCGTTATAGTCGAGTTGCTTGCCGTCAACCCGCTGGACGTAGTCAGGCGTCAAAAATTCAGCAAGATCATCCTGCTTGGTTTTTGGATTCATGAATACTGCGAACACTCGTTGCAAAAGATCGTATGCTTCGCTCGGCGTCATTGCTTTATCGGTCGTCATGGGGTCACCATTATAAGCTGTGTTTCCAGTGTAAGATGACATTAGCCTTCTGATTGTTGCGCCACTAACGTAACAAAGCCATTCAATACGGTTTCGAGGCCATGTTTGACGTTCTTTCAGCGCTTTCTCAGTTCACCTCTTGTGGAGGTCCAGTCATACTGGCCGTTCGACAGGAGCAGGCGGATCGGCGACAGACTGACAGACACAGCCATGAGCAGGGCCAACTGCTGGGCACCCTGCGGGGCGTGATAAGCGTGGGCACGGATCAAGGCCATTGGATTGTTCCTCCCGTCAACGCTGTCTGGCTTCCTCCGCATGCTGAGCATTGGCTTACGTCTTCTGGCGCGTTTCGCGGCTGGAGCGTCTATGTGGCAAAGGAGGCGTGCGCAACACTGTCAAACTCCGTACGCGTCATAAGTCCTTCGGGACTCCTTCAGGAGGCGGTAGCGCGCGCGGCCACTTGGAAAGCCCCCCCGTCAACTCAAGCACAGGGGCATATTACGGGCGTCATACTGGACGAGATCGCCTCGACGCCGGAAGAGCCGTTCAGCTTGCCGATGCCGTTGGATCCCCGGTTACAGAAAATTGCTCGCGCTCTGGCGGACGATCCCTCCGAACGGCGGCCTATGAAAGCGTGGGCGGCGTGGGCGGGTGTAGCGCCACGCACGCTCAGTCGGCGTTTTGTTCTGGAGACCGGCCTCACATTCACGGCCTGGCGTCAGCGGTCGCTCCTGCTGAGATCGGTGGAAATGTTAATTGAGGGGCGACCTGTCACTACAGTCGCGTTTGATCTTGGTTACGAAACGGTCAGCTCATTTATCGATTTGTTTCGAGAGCACTTCGGGACGACACCCGGACGATATCTGAAGCGACCCTCCGGTCCCTGTCCTTAGAGAAGGTAACGAAGGCCTTTCACATCGAAGTCGGGCATTCGGCAACAGCGGGGTCTGTTTCCTTACCCTTGACCTCCGTTTATGGAGCGGTTGCTAGCAAGGGATGAGCTGTTATTCACCAATGGCCCCTTTGGGGCGCAAAGCTCACGTTCGAACGCTCCGCAGCACTGCTGGTCAATTTGGGCTCCAAGCAGACTTTCGCCGCAGACTGATCGACCCTCCCGTTGGGCCGGGAAGCGTTTACGAACCTCTCTGGCGCAAATGTCTGCGTCGCTAAACGCCGCCGGAGCCGCTTTGCTTGCAACCACACTTAGGGTCGGGGCTGGGCTCACGGGCCGCCTTTTTTGTTTTCAGCCTCAGGCTGGATTTGACCTGCTCTACTCCGCAGTCTTCAGTGTCTTCAGCCGGTAGAGCGTATCAAGGGCTTCTCTGGGGGTCAGGTCATCCGGATCAATCTCTGACAGGGCCTCCCGCACCGGGTCCGGCGCGCTTGGCCCTGCGCCGGGTGGCGGCGGGGCGAGGCTGGCAAAGAGGGGCAATTCATCAATCAGTGTTTCGGCCGGTGCGCGCCGGTCCTGCTCTTCCAGCTGGCTGAGGACCTGCTGGGACCGTGCGACGACCGTGGCCGGAAGCCCGGCCAGTTTGGCCACCTGAATACCGTAGGACCTATCAGCCGCGCCGGGCACGATTTCATGGAGGAAAATCACCTCCCCGTTCCATTCCTTGACCGATACCGTGGCATTGGACAGCCGCTTCAGCTTGGCCGAAAGCGCCGTCAGCTCGTGATAGTGGGTCGCAAAAAGGGCGCGCGACCGGTTGACCTCGTGCAGATGTTCAATCGTGGCCCAGGCGATGGAGAGCCCGTCAAAGGTGGCGGTGCCCCGTCCGATCTCGTCCAGAATGACCAGGGAGCGGTCCCCCGCCTGATTGAGAATGGCGGCGGTCTCGACCATTTCCACCATGAAGGTGGAGCGGCCGCGGGCCAGATCGTCGGCGGCCCCGACCCGGGAAAACAGCCGGTCGACCACACCGATATGGGCAGACTGGGCCGGGACGAACGAGCCCATCTGGGCAAGGACGGCAATCAGCGCGTTCTGGCGCAGGAAGGTGGATTTACCGGCCATGTTCGGGCCGGTGATCAGCCAGATACAGCCGGTATCCTGCCCGGTTTTCGGACCAAGCTCCGCATCATTGGCCACAAAACTGTCGCCGCCGGAGCGTTTCAGGGCGTGTTCGACCACGGGATGACGGCCGCCCTTGATGTCAAAGGCCCGGCTGTCATCCACCTGGGGCCGCGCATAGCTTTCTTCCTGGGCAAGCTTTGCAAGCGCGGCAGAGACATCGAGAAGGCTCAGGCCCTGGGCTGCGGCCTTGATGGCCTCGCCCGCTTCGATGATTGCCTGGGCCAGCCGGTCAAAAATCTCCAGCTCGATGGCGAGGGCCCGTTCCCCCGCACTTGCGATCTTGGACTCCAGATCCGCAAGCTCGGTGGTCGTGAAGCGCATGGCGCCTGCCATGGTCTGGCGGTGAATGAACCGGGCGGGATCGGCGGTCAGTTTGTCGGTCTGGGCTGTCGGTGCTTCGATGAACCAGCCCAGCACATTGTTATGTTTGATCTTCAAGGAGCGCAGGCCGAGTTCTTCGGAATAATCCGCCTGCAATTTGGCAATCACCTTGCGGCTTTCGTCGCGCAGGGCCCGCAATTCGTCAAGATCGGCGTGGTAGCCGCCTGCAATGAACCCGCCATCACGTTTTAAGAGCGGTGGCTCGTCCTTGATGGCGGCAACAAGCTCTGCGCCCAGATCATGGGGGGCCTGATCAAGGCTTGCCCGCGCAGCCGCAATTTCGGCCGGAATGGCATCATGGTCTGTCTGGTCAAGCACGGCGCGTGCGGCCGCCAGACCTTGGGCGATGGACAGAATATCGCGGGGCCCGCCCCGGTTGAGCGCGATCCTTGCCAAGGCCCGGGCCATGTCCGGAGCGCCTTTCAAGGTCTGGCGCAAGCCTTCGCGCATCAGCTCCTGGTCGAGGAAAAACGCCACGGAATCATGGCGGTGCTGGATGGCCTCCACATTGACCAGTGGTCCGGCAAGACGGCTTGCCAGCAGTCTTGAGCCACCGCCGGTCACCGTGCGGTCGATGGTCGCCAGCAGGGACCCCTGCTTTTCGCCCGAAAGTGTGCGGGACAGTTCCAGATTGGCCCGGGTGGCCGGGTCAATCAGCATGCGCCCGGCCCCGGCCTCGCGCACGGGCGGGTCAAGCGGCGGGCGCTCGCCCAGCTGGGTCCGTTCCACATAAGACAGGATGCCGGCGGCAGCCGCCAGTTCCGCCCGGCTGAACGTGCCAAACCCGTCCAGCGTCTTGACGCCGAAATAGTGGGCCAGCCGGTCGGCAGCGGTGGCGCTGTCGAAAAAGGCCCGTGGAACCGGGGACAAAGCCCCGCCGGACTGTTCGGCGGTCAGGCGCAGCTCGGCCTCCTGAAGCAGGCTGTCCGCCAGGATCAGTTCGCGCGGGGCCACCTGGGCCAGATCGGCAGCCAGCCGCTGGTGGTCGGTTTCCGCGACCTGGAACGAGCCGGTCGACATGTCGATCCAGGCCAGCCCATAGACCGCATCGCCGGTCAAAGACCCGCCCTTCAACCGGGCCAGCGCCATCAGATAGTTGTTCGCGCCCGCATCCAGAAGGCGTTCTTCTGTCAGGGTGCCGGGGGTCACCAGCCTGACCACGTCCCGCCGGACCACGGATTTGGAGCCGCGCTTTTTGGCTTCGGCCGGATCTTCCGTCTGCTCGCAGACCGAGACGCGATGTCCCTTGGCGATCAGCTTTTGCAGGTAATCGTCGGCAGCATGCACCGGCACGCCGCACATGGGAATGTCATCGCCCTGGTGCTTACCGCGTTTGGTCAAGGTGATGCCAAGGGCCTTGGACGCCACTTCCGCATCTTCAAAGAACAACTCGTAGAAATCGCCCATCCGGTAGAACAGGAGACTGTCCGGATTGGCGGTCTTGATTTCAAGAAACTGGGCCATCATCGGCGTGACCTTCTGGTCGGCCGGGGCTTGTTTTTGCGCGCTTTGTCCACTCATGCCTGATTGGTAGATCAACGGGGATTCAAGGGAAAGCGCTCGGGACGGAATAAGGGGATCGATCCAAAGGGAAATGTGCTTGTTCCCGCTTTCCACCAGACCTGACTGATTGCAAACGGCAGCCTGCAGGAAGGGGAGAAACGGGCTTCGGGACGGCTTGAGCTTTCTTTTCAAGTCTATATGGTCGAAGTCCAGCCCCGTTAAGTGGCGCGATCAAGAGGAAACGCCCGCACCATGTCCGCCGACAAATCTTCATCCAAAACCAGCGTCAGCTTCACAGATTCCGAAGCGCTGCAATTCCACCAGCAGGGCCGTCCCGGCAAGCTGGAAGTCACCCCCACAAAGCCCATGGCCACCCAGAGGGATCTGTCGCTCGCCTATTCGCCGGGGGTGGCAGTGCCGGTGCTGGCGATAGCGGATGATCCAAGCCGGGCCTATGACTACACCACCAAGGGCAATCTGGTGGCGGTGATTTCCAATGGCTCGGCCATTTTGGGGCTCGGCAATCTGGGGGCACTCGCCTCCAAGCCTGTGATGGAAGGAAAGTCGGTCCTGTTCAAGCGCTTTGCGGATGTGGATTCCATCGATCTGGAAGTCGACACGCAGGACGTTGAGGAATTCATCAATTCGGTGCGTTATCTCGGCCCGTCCTTTGGCGGCATCAATCTGGAGGACATCAAGGCGCCGGACTGTTTCATCATCGAGCAACGCCTGCGTGAATTGATGGATATTCCAGTCTTCCACGACGATCAGCACGGCACGGCGATCATCGCCGCAGCAGGGCTTTTCAATGCCCTGCACCTGACCGGGCGGGACATGAAAACCACCAAGGTGGTGTGCAACGGGGCCGGTGCGGCGGGGATTGCCTGTATCGAACTGGTCAAGGCCATGGGCGTGCCCCATGAGAATGTAACCCTTTGCGACACCAAAGGTGTGATCTACAAGGGCCGCCCGGAAGGCATGAACCAGTGGAAGTCTGCCCATGCCATCGAAACTGGTGACCGTTCGCTTTATGACGCCATGAAAGGCGCGGACGTCTTTTTCGGTGTTTCGGCGAAGGGGGCGTTGACTCCGGATATGCTGCGGGTCATGGCGCCCAATCCGATCATCTTCGCCATGGCCAATCCGGATCCGGAAATCACGCCGGAAGAGGCCGCCGCCGTGCGTGATGATGCCATTGTGGCCACCGGCCGGTCCGACTATCCCAACCAGGTCAACAATGTGCTCGGCTTTCCCTATATTTTCCGGGGCGCGTTGGATGTGCATGCCACCACCATCAATGACGACATGAAGGTGGCCTGCGCCCGGGCCCTGGCCCAGCTGGCCCGGGAGGAAGTGCCCGATGAAGTGGCTGCCGCATACCGGGGCAACCGGCCGAAATTCGGGCCGGAATATATTATCCCGGTACCCTTTGATCCGCGCCTGATTTCCACCATTCCGCCGGCGGTCGCCCAGGCGGCGATGGATTCAGGTGTCGCCAAACACCCGATAGTAGACATGGAGGCCTACCGGCACCAGTTGTCGGCCCGGCGCGATCCGATTGCCGGAACGCTGCAGCGGATCTTCTCAAAGGTGCGCCAGCAGCCCAAGCGGGTCGTCTTTGCCGAAGGCGAAGAAGAACCGGTGATCCGCGCGGCGGCGGCCTTTGTCTCCCAGGGGCTGGGCGAGGCGATCCTGATCGGCCGGGAAGATGAGATCCAATCCATGGCTCATCAGGCCGGGGTCGATATCGACCGGCCGGGCATCTCGATCCAGAATGCGCGCCTGTCCGACCGCAACGCGGACTACGCGCAATATCTTTATGGCCGCCTGCAGCGCCGGGGCTATCTGCTGCGCGATTGCCAGCGCATGGTCAATAATGACCGCAACTACTGGGGCGCCATCATGGTCGCCCGTGGGGATGCGGATGCGATGGTCACGGGCCTGACCCGGAACTATTCGGTGGCTCTGGATACGGTCAAGGCAACCATTGATCCCAAACCCGGCCACAGGGTCATCGGTGTCTCTCTCGCCTTGGTGCGCGGGCGCACGGTCCTGATTGCAGATACGGCGGTCATCGACATGCCCACGTCCGAAGAGCTGGCCGATATTGCTGAAGAGGCCGCTCATGTGGCGCGCAAGCTCGGCTATGAGCCCCGGGTTGCCATGCTGGCCTATTCCACATTCGGCCATCCGCGCGGCGAGCGCTCGGAAAAGGTGATCGAGGCTGTCAAGATCCTCGACCGGCGCCGGGTCGATTTTGAATATGATGGCGACATGGCTGCCGATGTGGCCCTGAACATGGACCGCATGGCCGCCTATCCGTTCTGCCGCCTGTCCGGTCCGGCCAATGTCCTGGTCATGCCGGCGTTCCACTCCGCGTCGATTGCTACGAAGATGCTGCAGGAGCTGGGCGGGGCAACGGTGATCGGCCCGCTTCTGACCGGGTTCGACAAATCCATCCAGATCGTTCCCATCGGCGCCAAGGACAGTGAGATCGTCAATATGGCCGCCATCGCGGCCTTCAACGTTTCCTGATCTTTCCAAGGTCAAAGGACCTCTGGAGCCCCGTTCCCGGCCCGGACTGTGCCGGGAACGGGGAGCTTCCAGAGGCCGTTCGCCTTTCCCGGGAGCGTCTCTTACGGTATCCATTTGCTGTCTCTTGGGAAGAGAGGCTGAAAGCTGCGTTTGCTTCTGTAAAAATCGTTCGAAACTTGTCGCGACGAGCTGGCAATTGGTCACTTTTGCCAATAAACAGGAAGGTGGAGAACGCGGGGGCTTAGTCCGGATTGGTTGCGTCCGATGGGTCCATTGTCCGCAGCGGAGTTGAACTTCATGCGCCAGGAGACCTTGCCCCGGATCGGGCCGTATCACCTTTTGAGTGAGATGGGCCGCGGGAATATGGGAATTGTCTATGCAGGCCACCATAAGGACACGGGCCGGCCTGTCGCAGTCAAAACCGTTACATCCCCGGAAGTTTCGAAACTTGCCCAGATCCGGCGCGAGACCAGGGCGCTCGCCCGGCTCGACCATCCAGGTGTCGTCAAGATCCTCGATCACGGGATCTATGAGGGCGGCCCCTGGTATGCAATGGAGCAGCTCAGCGGCACAACGCTTGCCGATGTGATCAAACATCTTTGGGGGGAGGCGGAGCCGGCGGCACCCTCAGAAGACGATGAAGACCCCACACTGGAAACCGAAGGCGTCGATCAGACAATGATGCTGGAGACCGGACCAGGGTTCGTGGCCGCCGCGAACCTGTTACCGGCCGGGATGGCCCCGAGGCTGCAGCGGCCCCAGGCGGCAGCCGGCCGGCTGGCAGACGCGCTTCAGATTGTCCACCATATCAGCCAGACCTGTTCTTTTATTCACGGAGAAGGGATTGTTCACCGGGACTTGAAGCCCTCAAACATCTTCTTGAAAGGTGGCAACCAGCCTGTTCTGGTGGATTTCGGCCTGGTCAGTGACACCCATGGGGGCACTGCCCGGGAGTCTATTGATCAGACGGACAAGTTCGGCGGATCGCCCGCCTTCATGGCGCCCGAACAGATCCGTGGCGACGCCCTGGATGCCCGCTGTGACCTTTATGCGCTGGGCTGTATTCTCTATCTCATGGTCACCGGGCTGACCCCGTTCTCTGGTACGCGGCAGCAGATCCTGGACGGCCATTTGAACCGGGTCCCGGTCAGGCCGTCCGATCTGGTGGCCGGTGTCCCGGAAGCCCTTGAAGAGCTTATTTTGAGCCTGCTTGAAAAGACGCGCGACAAGCGGCTTGGCTATGCGGAAAATGTCGCGCTTGTACTGGAGGAGCTTGGCGCCCGGCCCTGTGCGGAGACCGCTGCTGCCAAGATCAAACCCTATCTCTACCGCGCGTCCTATGTGGACCGGGCCAGGGCCCGCGGGCGCATCACCCAAGGCTTGGAAGCGGCCCGCTCCGCGGCCGGGCAGGTTTTGCTGCTGTCCGGCGAAAGTGGTGCAGGCAAAACCCGGCAGCTGGTTGAATCGGCGAAAGCCGCCTTGCGCAGCGAGATGGCCACGGCAAGCGGACAATGCCTGCCCCAGGGCCTCCCGGGCGTGACCGGTTATGCCGCCGCAAAACCCCTGTCCCCGCTTTTGCCGCTGCTGGATCAGATTGCCGATTATTGCACCGAAGGCGGTGTCGCCCGCTTCAGGGCCATTCTCGGGGGCCATTGCCGGGTGCTGGAGGACTATTCCGACAACATCAAAGCCTGTCCCCTGACGGCGGTCTGGCCGGCGGTGCCGGAACTGCCGATCGAAGATGCGCGCAACCGGCTTTTCAGGGCCTTGAAGGATGTTGTTGCCGCCTATGCCCAGGAGCAGCCGCTGCTTCTGATCCTGGATGATCTGCAATGGGCGGATGAGTTGACCATGGGCTTTTTATCCCATGTGGCCCAGACCGGTCTGGACGCGGTTCCGGTTCTGATCCTTGGCAGTTTCCGATCCGAAGAACGCAACGCGCCTTTGGACACGCTTCTGGAAGCGCCTGCGGTGTGCGAGATTGTGCTGAGCCGCATGGCACGGCCGGAAACCGAAGCCCTCGCAGAAGGTATGCTGGCCGTGCCTGCCCTGCCCCAGTCTTTTGCCGATTTTCTGATGATTCGCAGCAATGGCAATCCGTTTTTCATCGCGGAATATCTGCGCAGCGCCGTGGCCGAACAGGTTCTGACCCGCAGCCCCAAAGGCAAGTGGGTGTTTGCCGGAACCGACCGGGAGCTGGAAACCCGCTACGAGGCGCTGCCGCTGCCGGAGTCCATCCGGGATCTTATCGACATGCGTCTGGCAGGCCTGAGCGAAAAGGCGCGGCAGGCGGCCGATTGCGCAGCCCTGGCTGGGCGCCAGTTCGAGATCGGCCTGATCAGCCAGGTGACCGGCTATGATGAGGAAGCCATGGCCGATGTGATCGATGAGCTGGTTGGCCGGCAGGTTTTGGAACCAGACGAAAACACCGGCTTCCGGTTTCTGCATGATAAGATCCGCGAAGTGGCCGACGGCCTTCTCAAAGCGGATATCCGGCGCAGCTGGCACAAACGGATCGCCGAGACGCTTGACAGCGGGGCAGGCGAGCTGGGCACCCGCGAGCTTCTGGATGGGCGCCTTGGCCGCCATTGGTCAGGCGCCGGAATTTCGGACAAGGCGGTCCATCATTTGCGCCGCGCCGGGGAAGAGGCCCATCGCTACCATGCGGTTGAGGAAGCGACACAATATCTGCAGGCAGCGCTTGCGGAAATCTCCCGGGCGGCGCCGGACCGGGCCACCCGGCCGGCTTTCTTCCGGGATCAGCTGATCGCGCTGAATGAAAAGCTGGCTGATCTCCTGATGCTGAAACGGCGGCACGCAGATGCCCGCGCGGCTCTGGAAGAAGCTCTCGCAGAGCCCGGCCTGCCAGCCCTCACTAGGGTCCGTTTGACCCGGATGACCGGCAAGACCTTTGAAGATGCCCACGAGCATGACAAGGCACTGGCCACCTATTCGGACGCAGAAGCCTTGCTGGTTGCCAGCGAGAAGCCGGATGCCGCATGGATGGACGAGAAGATCGACATCAAGCTGCGGCGGCTCTGGGTTCATTACTGGTCCGCAAAGGCGGAAGCGGTCGATGCAGAACTTGCCGAAACGCGCCTTCTGATCGAAGAGCATGGCCGTCCGGCCCATCGCTATGGCTTCTACTTTTCCCAGATCTTGAGCCGGTTGCGCCGCCAGCGCTATCAGGTGGATTCTGAAACGGTTCAGCTTGGCACCAATTTGCTGGCGGCTGCCATGGAGGCTCAAGGGGAAGCGGATATTGCCTTTGCCCAGTTCGAGCTTGGCTTTCTGCTGCTCTTTGCCGGGGAGCTAGAGGCAGCGGAGCCCGAATTACAGTCTGCCTTGACCATGTACCGGGCCATCGGTGAAGCAAGCGGGGAAACCCGGGCGCTTTGCTATCAGACCATTCTGTTCCGCCGCATGAAGCGGGTTGCGGAGGTTGAAACCCTTGCCCGCGAACTGGAAGACCGGGCCAGGGCGGACCGGATGACCGATTATGTCGGGATTTCCCATGCGCTTTCGGGCTGGGCCGCGCTCAAACGCGGGGACCTGGAAGGGGCCCGCAAAAAGACGCGGGATGCCCAGGCGTGCTGGGACAGCCTGTCCTTCATTTATTCCATGCAGTGGACCGGCCTATTGACCGGCCTTCATCTGGCGGTGTCCGGCAAAGATCCGTCTGAGGCGGCCAAAACGGCGGAGCAGCTATTGCACCCGGTGCAGATGAAATTGCCGGACCGCATCAACGATGCGCTCACAGACGCCGTTGCAGCTCATGAAGCCTTGCAGGATCAGGACGTGATCCGGCACGCGCAAGAGGCGCTGCGGGCGGCTGAAGAGCTTGGATTTCTGTAACGTGTTTCCACCTTTTTGAACTGGAGAAACTGGAATGATCCTGGTAGTTGGCGCAACCGGAGTGTTGGGCTGGGAGATTTGCAAGAAACTTGCCGCATCCGGAAAACCGGTGCGGGCCTTGGTCCGGCCGGACAGCAATCCGGAGACGGTTGCGGCTTTGTCCAAGCTCGGTGTGGAGACCGTGCTGGGAGACCTCACTGACAAGGGATCGCTGGCGGCGGCCTGCAAAGGCGTCAAGGCGGTCATTTCCACGGCAACGTCCGTTGGGATGCGCAAGGAAAGCGACAGTTTTGAAACGGTCGACCGCCAGGGGCAGCTGGACCTGATTGAGGCGGCGGAACAGGCCGACGCCACTCAGTTCATCTACCTGTCCTTCCCACCGTTTGCCGGTGATTTTCCACTGCAGACGGCCAAGCGTGCGGTGGAAGCCCGGCTTGAAGCGTCCAGCCTGGCCCACACGGTTCTGCAACCGCCGCATTTCCGCGAAGGCTGGTTGACGGCCCCGCTGGGTGTCAATCCGGAAACCGGTGCCTTGAAAACCTGTGGCGGCGGCGCGGGCGCGATTTCCTGGATCGCTCTGGAAGACGTGCGTGATGCGGTCTGCGCATCCGTTGACCGGCCGGCGGCTTACAACAAGATCCTGCAGATCGGCGGCGATGAGGCCGTCAGCCAGTCCGATATCATCGCGCGGTGCGAACATCTGGCCGGGCGGTCTCTGGAGCGCGAAGACACACCGCGCGCAGCGCTTGAAGATATGGCTGCGTCCGGTGACCCGCTCCTGAGCACCTTTGCCGGGCTCATGCTTGTCTGTTCGGAAGACGGCTGCGTGATCGACGACAGCGATGCCCGGGAGATCCTGGACTTTGCGCCGCGCCCGTTGAGCGGTTTTCTGGAGCAGCTCGCTGCAGACCTGTCAAAGTCCTGAGGACAAAAGCAAGCTGCGATGAACGCGGTGCATGCTCGGAATGTCAGCGGCTCAAGATTGAGCTGCTGACATCACGAAATGATATTCCCGGGCAAGCGTTTGCAAAAATGCCTGACGGCTGCCGAGACCAAGTCCTCTGAGCAGGCTGTCGAGATGGGCCGGGGCGTCCATCTGGAGGCGCTTCTTGAAGAACCAGGCCACCAGTTCCTGATCGCTCAAGCCTGTTGAGGCCGGATCTGCGGCCTCGCGGCCCGTATCCTTGAGCCAGCGGGCCTTCTGGCGGGCCCGTGCCGCAATGGCACCATATTGGCCAAGGTCCCGCAGCACGTCGGGAAGGGCAGCTTCGATTTCATTTTGTGTTTCCAAGCGCACGCTTTCACTTGCGTGCTCGCGTTTCATGAAGGCGGTCAGGCCGTCCGTGTCGAGTTCCTGCGCCGCCATCCAGGCCTGAATGGCGTCTGGGGCGGCCAGATTTCGCTTCAGGAAATAGGTGTTCAGCACCGCGTCAAAGGACCGGCCTGTGTCCGAAGACCCGCCCCGGCGGCTGGCGCGCAGGGCCAAGGCCCGGGCCATGGCCAATTTTGAAATCTGTTCGAAAACGGGCGGATTGAGCCGGAGTTCTTCAAGCAGATGTTCTGGTGCAAGCTCCTCCCCAGCGGGTGGGTTCGCCTGGCGGATCATCCGCTCCCAGGTGTCCGTGTGTTCAAAGGCATAGGTAACCGTTTTCGGCCGGACGTCTCCCACCGCAAAGGCAGCCACCTCTTTGAGCAGGTCCAGTGCATCCTGCCGTTTGAGATCAACGGCACCGGTGGAGAGCCAGTCACGCAGGCGGTTTACCGTGTCCGCATCGGCAAGGTGCTGGGCGGCGGCCACCACGGCCCGGTAAGACCTTTTGGAGAAATGCAGGGCTTTCATCGCCTGGATCAGCCCGTTCTTCAGCTCAGCCGGGATGACCGTGTCCTGAACGGCTCGGTCCAGTGTGGCCCTGATATTGACCATTGCTTCGGACAGCACCGGATACCCCACATCCGCTGGGCCATGGACGATGGCAACTTCGTCGTCATCCTCCAGCAGCTCATCACGGAACCACTCAAAACAGGTTCCGATCCCGGTCATACCGAAATCAGCGAGTTCAGCAGCCCGCAGGGCGCCCATGCTGGCCGCGCCGAACACATGCACACCCTGGCTCATGGCATAAAGGATTTCCTTGTGCCAGACCGCAGGCACCTGCTCGAAATGCCCGTCAATGATGCCAATGATCCGGGCACCGTTTTCAACGGCACGGTAGAGATCCCCTTGAGAGACCGGCGGCAGATACTGCGCCGCCAGCTCTTTGGCGGCTGTTGCCACCGGCAAGGTCGGGCCTAGAAAAATGACCGGTTTCATGCCTGTGCTGCCGCCTTGATCCGTTGCAGTTCCGCCCGTGCCCGCGCGCCGGGCATGGCACCGGGCGCTTCATGAATGCCTTCCAGACCGGGCACCACCATGCGCACAACCTCAATGCCCGGCACCAGTCCGCCGAGATTGACCGCGACGGCTTGGTCTATCCCGGCCTTTTTCAAAAGGCTGACCTGCAGCTCCACGTCGCTGGCCAGACTGGTCGTCTGGAATGTTTCCACATCCTGGAAGCTTTGGCACGGTGTTTCGGCCAGCTGCAGGATGTGGTTCTGATGGCGGCGCACAAGCTCGGGATTGCGGGCGGCCTTGAAGAAATCCCGGTGCGCATCGTCCCGGGCCCCGGCAATATAGGTCAGGCGGGTTTGCGCCGCCTCGGTCAGGGCGCGCAGCAGGGCAATTTCTTTCGACGCATGGCAGCCGCTGCCGATGCTGGAATAGACGGCCCCCAGATGATTGGGGGTCTTGTCGGCTATGAGACAATAAAACACGGGCAATCCGATGTCGCTGGCAATCGACCAGACACCGACATGCTGCTGGGCGTCCTCAAGCAAGGCAAGCGCATTGCGGCAAAGATCGTCATCAATCGTGGTCAGATCGATGCCCCGTGCCGGATTGCCGGAGCCGCCACTGACCATCCACAGCGTGATCGCGTCCCGCTCGACCAGTTCGCAGATCGCATGGCTGGCCGCTTCCAGTGGGTGATTGCCGCTGGCGAGCCCGTTGGAATTCATCTGCAGCGCGCCGCTCGCCTGGGGCAGGGGAAAGGAATAGTTCGTGTGCACCATCTCATAGGGCACCCAGATGCGCTCACCGGAGAGGAGATCTTCCCCCTCGCACCACAAGACGGGCCGCTGGGGATCGAACCGGGTACTGGAAACCTGCGGCAACCTGGCGACATCGGCGACCGGCCCGACGTCGCGCATTTCGTTGAGATGGGCAAGACGCAAGGGCAGTTTCACATGTTCGGCATGATAGCCTTCAATTGACTCCATCAAGCCGGACGCCTTTGCGGCGGCCAGGTCCAGCCCCTTGCCCTGCGATACGGAAAGAGATCTAGAATTGGGCCGGTAAACCGCGATCACCGGAAGCCCGATCGTGTCCAGCCCGGTTATATTGGCAACCCGGGTGATGCCAAAGCGTTTAAGGTGCGGCCGGATTTTCTCAACGGTCTCTTCCGGGGCAATCAGCCGGTGGGTGCCCCGCGTATGGACTTTGCCGGTGTCCTGTGAGCCTAGATCAAAAAGCCGGGGTCCTTGGGAAGGATCCCGGCCAGGGCCGTCAAGCTCATCCTGGTGGGAGGAGAGCGTCATGATGGAAACTTAGTAGCCGCCTTTCATGACGTCGAGATTCAGCAGAAAGCATGTGGCGGGCGGCATGATGGTAAGGTCTGTTTCGCCTGGGACTTCAGGAATGCTCGCAGCTGCAGCACCATTTACAACAAGGTGTTTAACGCGATCATTTTCGCTCACCTTATATTTTTCCATTGATTTCCAAGTAGCCGCCGGAATGTGATAATAATCCTCCCCAAAAACAATCAGGATATCTTGTTTGTATACGGGGTTTTCATCTGAAGTAGACGACATTCTCAACTCCTGATCTATATTGGTGATTCTATCAACTTATGACTATCAAAACATGTCATAAATATCAACCATTCCAAATGAAAAGAAACTAGATCAGGGTTAAAATTTCGTAATCCCATTGCGGGGCGTCTAGCCTATCAGACTTATTATTTACTACTAATATCTGGAAATGACGGTTCTTTATAGGATTTGGTAAGTTACAATGTCATAATTGTCGAGGCGAAGCGGGAAGCTTGGGAAAGTTGAGACAGGGGGCGTTTTGTTGCTGACGAAGAGGGATTCGAGTTCGGCCCAGGGAAGCGGCTCCCCGGACGCGGTGTCAGGGACAAGCGAGATAGCAGGCTTCATGATAGCAGATGACATTACTATTGATGGCGACCAGACATTGGTCGCTGACGACGAAGAGGGGAACCGGTCACCGGACCTCAGCCGGCGCCCAGGTATTGTTTTTGTCAACGGGCAGGATGCCGGGCAGTCCTTTGTTCTTGACCGGCCGCATACGGTGATCGGCCGCGCATCACGCTGCGAGATCAGGGTACAGGAAAAGGATGTCAGCCGGCGCCATGCCCTGTTCGACCTGTCGATGAACGGCGTGCAGATTGTCGATCTCCGGTCCCGCAACGGGGTCTTTGTGAATGAAAGCCGGGTTCAGCGCTGCTATATCAAGCATGGTGATATCATTCGGCTTGGCGGTGATTTGACCTTGCGCTTTTCCTGGCTGTCCTCCACGGAAATCGCATTCTTGGAGGAAATGTATGATGCGGCCGTCTTCGATCCACTGACCAACGCCCATAACCGGCGCTATTTTGGCAATGTCCTGACCCGCAGCGCTGAACAGTATGTCTCGGGGGGCCGGGACATGGCGCTTCTGATAGTCGATCTCGACAATTTCAAGAAGCTGAACGACACGTTTGGCCACCAGGTCGGCGATCAGGCCCTCTATCATGTGGCGTCTTTGATCCGCTCTGAGATGGGGGAAGCCGATACGGTCTGCCGGTTTGGCGGTGAGGAATTCGCTATCCTTCTGGACCGGGACGACCATGCCGAAGCGCTTCAGGTGGCGGAAGCCATCAAGAACACGGTTGAAGATAACCCGCTTGTCTCCGGGGGGGTCAGGATTGGCATGACGGTGTCCATCGGAGTTGCCATGATGCGTGAGGTCAATGGTGACCCGGATGCCGTTTTCGCCCTGGCCGATGCCAGAATGTATGCGGCAAAAGAAGCAGGCCGGAACCAGATCCGCTTCGCATAGGGTTCGAACCGTAGGCAGGGCAGCAGCCTTCAGCCTCAAAGCCTCGTTTAAAGTCCCTTGCGCTGTGCTGGCCGCAGGCTTTGAAACCGGCGAACGCCCTCGCGGGGATGGGCGGCAAGAGATCGGCATGTGACCTGTGGAACCACGCTTTAAAGTGGCATAAGGGAAATTTGCTGGATCAGGCGGCAAATCGCCTTTTGACAAACCGCTTCCCAGCGGCGATACCTCGATCCCATGTCTGATATTCACGTCAAGATCTGCGGTCTGTCGACCGAGGAGACCATGGAAGCCGCACTCGAGGCCGGCGCGGACATGGTCGGGCTGATGTTCTTTCCCAAGAGCCCCCGGCATGTGTCGCTGACCCAGGCCTGCAAGCTGGCCGATATGGCGCGCGGCAAGGCGGAGATCGTGGCGGTGACGGTCAACATGGATCCTGACGGCCTGTCGCGCATCCGCGAGCTTGTCGATCCGGACAGTTTCCAGTTCCATGGAGAGGAAGCCCCGGAAGCGCTGGCGGCCGCCAAGGTCATGCATGGCAAGAAGGTCATCAAGGCGCTCTCCGTCGGCGAGCAGGAAGATCTGGAACGGGCCGAATATTATTCCATTGTGGCGGACTGGCTGCTGTTTGATGCCAAACCGCCCAAAGGGTCGGAGCTTCCGGGGGGCAACGGCGTGTGCTATGATTGGACACTTCTTAAAACCTTGAATTTGAAAAAACCGTTCCTGCTATCCGGCGGGCTCGACCCGGACAATGTTGGCGAGGCAATCCGCCAGAGCGGCGCCCGGGCCGTCGATGTCTCCTCGGGCGTGGAGCGGGACAAGGGCGTCAAGGACGCAGAGCGAATTCGCGCTTTTGTGGCAGCTGCCAAAAGCGCCTGATTTCCGGCGGGACCGGGTGAAGGAGTAAACGCGTGAACGATATGGCGAACAGTATCCGGACCGGACCGGACGACCGTGGCCATTTTGGCATTTTCGGCGGCCGTTATGTGGCCGAAACCCTGATGCCGCTGATCCTCGACCTGGAACAGCATTATAAGGACGCCAAGCACGATCCGGCCTTTCAGGCCGAGATCGAGACGTTGAACACGCATTATACCGGCCGTCCCTCGCCGCTCTATTTCGCCGAACGCCTGACGGAAGAGCTGGGCGGTGCGAAGATCTACTTCAAGCGGGACGAGCTGAACCACACGGGGTCCCACAAGATCAACAACTGTCTCGGCCAGATCCTTCTGGCCAAGCGCATGGGCAAGACCCGCATCATTGCGGAGACCGGCGCCGGGCAGCACGGGGTGGCAACGGCCACCGTCTGCGCCCGTTTCGGCCTGCCCTGCGTTGTCTATATGGGCGCGACCGATGTGGAACGGCAAAAGCCGAATGTGTTCCGCATGAAGCTGCTGGGCGCCGAAATCGTGCCGGTAACAGCCGGGGCGGGCACCTTGAAGGATGCCATGAACGAGGCACTGCGGGACTGGGTGACCAATGTGGAGGACACCTATTACCTGATCGGCACAGCCGCTGGTCCCCATCCCTATCCTGAAATGGTTCGCGATTTTCAATCTGTGATCGGCAAGGAATTGCGTGAGCAGATGCTGGAAGCCGAAGGCCGCCTGCCGGATGCTCTGGTGGCTGCTGTGGGCGGGGGGTCCAATGCCATAGGCCTGTTCCACCCGTTCCTGGATGACAAGGACGTCAAGATCTATGGTGTAGAAGCTGGTGGCCGCGGGCTTGTGGGTGAAGAACATTGCGCCTCGCTGACGGCTGGAAAGCCGGGCGTGCTTCACGGCAACCGCACCTATCTGCTTCAGGATGATGATGGCCAGATTTTCGAAGGCCATTCGATTTCCGCCGGCCTCGACTATCCCGGCATCGGGCCGGAGCATTCCTGGCTCAAGGAGATCGGCCGGGTGGAGTATGTGCCGGTGATGGACAGTGAAGCGCTGGACGCGTTCCAGCTGCTGACCCGTGTTGAAGGCATTATCCCGGCGCTCGAACCAGCCCACGCCCTTGCTCATGTGGTCAAGCTGGCTCCGCAGATGGACAAGGATCAGATCCTGGTCATGAACCTGTGCGGCCGTGGCGACAAGGACGTGTTTGCCGTTGGCGAAATGCTGGGCTTTGACATGTAGAAACCCTGTTGGTTTCAGCAGTTTGCTTGAAAAAGCCGCATGCTCTTGGCACGCGGCTTTTTTGATGCACCGGCCAGACCGGTATCCACTTTAAGGCAGGCCGCGTTTCACCTGAGTTGCCTCTCGCTTCCCGATAACAAAGAGGACACCGCAAAAGACAAAACGATCCGCAGTCATGAGAACGTGGCGTGTGCTTGCTGGAAGGCTCTAACGCCTTTCCGGATTGCGGGGTGCGATTGGTTTGGCCGTCAAAACGGCCTGAAGCAACTGGTAGCGCCCGCGCGCATCCAGCTGTCTGGCTTGTTGCAGCAGGGCAGGTTCGGTGTGATCGATGGGGCGATTGCCGGCGACCTGCTGGGACATGCTGGTCTTGATGTCTTGCACCCGCCGCCAGATCTGCTCATGCAGCGGAGGGGGCGTAGGTTCAAAAAGTGAATGGGCCATTTACAGCTCCTTGTGTGTGTGGGAGCTAACATAGACGCACCTTGTGCGCTTTTCCAGCCTATATTTTTGCAGGTCTGCTAGTCCGTCATTGCATTGCCCTTTTGCCGGGGTCTGACCGTGCCGATAAACCTCCAAACCGGTAAGACGGGTGTCTGTCTGATAAGACTGGTATGCGTCCAAGGCACGGCACGTCCTTGGCAAAAGGAGGGCTTTTGGAGGTTCTTGATTGACATAAGCTGGCCCGCTCCCCTACATCGCACAGGGTTTGAACTGGAAACGCAAGGGCCGCCTTCACTGCGGCAAGGGTGATACTGAATGACGGAAACGCGTATCGACCGCCGCTTCAAGGCTTGTGCCGAGGCTGGCCGGCCGGCTCTGGTGACCTTCGTCACGGCGGGGGATCCCGACCTTGAGACCTCCCAGGCGGTTTTGAACGCGCTTCCCGCAGCCGGGGCTGATGTGATCGAGCTCGGCATGCCGTTTTCCGATCCGATGGCCGAAGGCATTCCGATCCAGCTCGCCAACCAGCGGGCTCTGGCCGCAGGCCAGACCATGGACAAGACGCTGGAAATGGTGCGCCGGTTCCGCGACCAGGATCAGGACACCCCGGTCATTTTGATGGGCTATTACAATCCGATCTATGTGCGCGATCCAAAGCAGTTCGTGGAGATTGCCCGGGATGCGGGCGTTGACGGGTTCATCATTGTCGACATTCCGGCCGAAGCTGACGACGAGCTCTGCCTGCCCGCCCTCGAAGCCGGTCTCAATTTCATCCGCCTGGCCACTCCGACCACCGATGACAAGCGTCTGCCGGCGGTTCTGGCCAACACGTCCGGTTTCGTCTATTACGTCTCCGTAACCGGCATTACTGGTGCCAAGATCGCCGATACCGGCCGGGTCGCAGAAGCGGTCACCCGCATCAAGAGCCATACGGATCTGCCGGTGGCGGTCGGATTTGGTGTGAAGACCGCCGAACAGGCCGCCGAGATCGGCAAGGATGCGGACGGCGTGGTTGTCGGATCGGTTCTGGTTAATGCCATCAAGGACAGCCTGGACGAGGCAGGCCGGGCGACGGACAAGACCGTGAAAGCGGTGAGCGGCGTTGTGGCAGATCTGGCCGCAGGCTGTGCACGGGCCCGGACGGGCTGACCCGGACGGTTTGAATTAAAGGATTTGCAGCGGACACCTATTTGTTTCCGCGAAGGAACACCGGGCCGGATTGAGAGCCCTCACCCTGGTCATAACTCGAAAAGACGGACACGTTAGACGTGAACTGGATCAACTCTATCGTACGCCCCAAGATCCGCGACCTTTGGAAAAAGCGCGAGGTTCCTGAGAACCTCTGGATCAAGGACCCTGAAACCGGGGAAATGGTGTTTCACCGGGATCTGGAAGCCAATCTCTGGGTGATCCCGAATTCCGGCTATCATATGCGCATTCCGGCGCGCAAACGCGTGGAAGCCTTTTTCGACAACGGGTCCTATACCGATATCGAGACCCCGGGCGTTCAGGCCGACCCGCACAAATTCCGTGATTCCAAGCGGTATACGGACCGGCTGCGCGAAGCCCGGGCAAAATCCGGTGAAGAGGAAGCGGTCATCGTCGCCAAAGGCAAGGTCAATGGCATGGACATGACTATTGGCGTGCAGAATTTCGACTTCATTGCCGGATCGCTCGGTATGGCCGCCGGGGAAGCCATTCTGGCAGGCATGCTGAAGGCGGTTGAAGACAAGACCCCCTTTGTCATGTTCACCTCTTCCGGCGGCGCGCGCATGCAGGAAGGCATCCTCTCGTTGATGCAGATGCCGCGCACCACAGTCGGTGTGCAGATGCTGCGCGAGGCGGGCCTGCCCTATATCGTTGTCCTGACCAATCCGACCACCGGCGGCGTGTCAGCGTCCTATGCCATGCTTGGCGACGTGCATATTGCCGAACCGGGCGCGCAGATCGGTTTTGCCGGGCGCCGGGTGATCGAGCAGACCGTCCGTGAAAAGCTGCCGGAAGATTTCCAGACCGCAGAATATCTGCTTGAGCATGGCATGGTCGACATGGTTGTGCCGCGTCAGGAGATGAAGGAAACCATCGCCCGGATCTGTGGAATTCTGCTGAAACGGGACGTGGAACTGCCGAAGCTGGAAGCGCCGAAACCGCAACCGGCAGAAGAAGCCGAGGCATCGGACGGATCCGGCGGGGATGGCGCCGCCGAGGCAGAAGGCAAAAAGGACGCGGACCCGGTCAGCTGAGCAGGCCGCACGGCCTCTGCACCAGTCTGCCGACTGTCCTATTTGCGGCATAAGCGGGAGAAATCCGGCAGAGCGGCTTGTCAAGCAGGCGGTCATCCCCTAAGGCGATAGAGGGAGGAACGGGCAGCCATCAGAGTTGATGGCGGTGCCCGCCGCAGGCACGTTTAAACTTACAGGACAAAGGACCCTTCGGAGGGCGCTTTGGATCAAGTCACGAAAATCCTGGACAGGCTGCTTGCGCTGCATCCCAAGGAAATCGACCTGTCCCTTGGCCGGATGCACCGATTGCTTGGCGCACTCGGCAATCCGGAAAGGAAGCTGCCGCCAGTCCTCCACATTGCCGGAACCAATGGCAAGGGCTCGGTCACGGCCACCTTGCGCGCGGTGCTGGAAGCCTCCGGAAAGCGCTGCCACGTCTATACATCTCCGCATCTGGTGTCCTTCAACGAGCGCATCCGTCTGGGCACGGATGGGCGGTTCGTCACGGACCCGGTTCTGTTCGACGCGCTCCAGCGCTGCGAGGAAGCCAATGCGGGTGCGGAGATCACCTTCTTTGAAATCACCACGGCAGCCGCCTTCCTGATCTTCGCCGAGCATCCGGCGGATATCCTGCTTCTGGAAGTGGGGCTTGGCGGGCGCCTGGATGCGACCAATGTCATTGACCGGCCGCTGGCGGCGGTGATCACGCCGGTGTCCATGGATCATGAAAAATTCCTGGGCGATGATCTGGCGGCGATTGCGGCGGAAAAGGCTGGCATCATCAAGCAGGGTGTGCCGGTGCTGTCGGCCGAGCAGGCTGACGAGGCTCTTGCGGCGATTGAGCGCCAGGCGGCGCGCTGCCGGGCGCCCATGACCACATTTGGTCAGGATTTTGTGGCCCTG
Organism: Roseibium sp. AWQ4_290; assembly: GCF_056160985.1. Taxonomy (NCBI): domain Bacteria; kingdom Pseudomonadati; phylum Pseudomonadota; class Alphaproteobacteria; order Hyphomicrobiales; family Stappiaceae; genus Roseibium; species Roseibium sp. AWQ4_290. The sequence continues at coordinate 126,097 of NZ_JBSWYG010000013.1, read as the reverse complement.
CCCGATCTCGGCCGGATGGTGTTTCAGGATGAGGACGGCCTGATCGACCTTCCGGCCCCCAGCCTTGGCGGCAATCACCAGTTTGCCAATGCGGGTCTGGCTCTGGCAGCCCTGAAAACCGTCGGCCTGCTGCCGGAGGACGACGTGATTGCCAAAGGCCTGAAAGCGGTCAACTGGCCCGGGCGGCTCCATCCCGTCATTCAAGGGCCGCTGGTGGAGATGTGCCCGAAAGGGGCTGAAATCTGGATTGACGGCGGTCACAATCCGGGGGCGGGGGTGTCGATTGCCCGGTTCATGGGCGAGCAGGAGGAGCGCTCGCCGCGTCCGCTCTATCTGGTGTCCGGCATGCTGACCACCAAGGACCCGGTTGGTTTTTTCCGCCCGTTTGACGGTCTCGTGCGCCATGTGGGCACGGTACCGATCTCATCCACGGCGACCGCGAGAACGCCGGAAGAGCTGGCTGATCTCGCCCGCTGCGCAGGCCTGGAAGCAACCCCCTTTCCCTCACTGGACGCGGCGCTGGCAGATGTGGCAGCTTGTGCGCTCAAGGATGGGGAGCCGCCCAGAATTCTGATTTGCGGCTCGCTTTATCTTGCCGGCGAAGCCCTGGCCCGGAACGGAACGCCGCCGGACTGACGCTGCCGCCGGGACCAGTCTCAGGAGCCCAGTTGATGCGTAGCAAATGCACCGTTTTTCTGACCGCAACCGCCTTTCAGGCCGCTTTGGTCTTCTCCGCCGCACCGGCCTTTTCCCTGTCAGAACAATATGAAACGCCGCCGGAACAGGACCCGGCAGTCGTGTTGGAAGGCAAGGAAAACGGCCCCGGCTATGCGGTGCTTTCACCGGTGCGCAGCGATGGGTTCTTGCGCATCTACCAGCTTCAGACCGACCAGGGCGTCCAGCAGGTGGAAGGCGATGGTCTTTTGAAGCTCAGGCTGTCCGAACTCAAGGTTCTGATCGCTCTGGAAAGCCTTAAAAATGACGCCAGCTTCGTCGATGGGCTCAAGCAGGCGGCCATGAAGCCTGTGGAATTCGTGGAAAGCACGGTGACCGATCCGGTCGGCACGGCGAAAAGCACCGTCTCCGGAGTTGGGCGCATGTTTGGCCGTCTGACCAAGGGCGTGGAAGAGGCGGTCTCCGGCAAAGCGGGCTCTCCGGCGCAGCTGGCCAAATCGATCACTGGTCAGGCCCGGGCCGAACGGGAGCTGGCCTTTGATCTCGGTGTCGATCCTTACACCTTCTATAAACCCCTGTCGGACAAGCTGAACGAAACCGCCAGCGTGACAACGGCCGGAAACTGGACGGTCAGTGCCATCACTGCGCTTTTGCCCGGGGGCATGATTGTCTCTGCCGCCCGACAGGCGGATAATTTCAGAACCGTGATCGTCGACAGCACACCTGCGGAACTCAAGGAGCGCACGGCGGCAGCCTTCCGTGCGGCCGGAGTTTCGGAGGCGACCATTGCCCGGCTTGCGGCCAATCCCAACTATACGGCCTCGGAAAAAGCGGCGATTGCCTATCAGCTTCAGGCCATGACCAACGTCCAGGATCTGGATCTGATCGCCTCCAAGGCGGCGGAGGCCCAAAGCCGGGATCTGGCCTATTTCCAGCTGCGCCGGGTGGTGCTTCTGGAAACCTATCACCGCACGATTGCCGGCCTGTCCCAGATCCGGGAGGTCAATGGCATTCCGGTGGCCCTGCGCCGGGATGGCCTGGCCGCCATTGTACTGCCGCTGGATCTGGTGGCCTGGACGGAAACCGCCGCCCAAACCTTTTCATCTCTCCATGAAGGCATGGGGGGGCTGCCCTTTCCGCCGACCGGGGTCGATTTCCTGATTACGGGCGATCTGACCCCCATGGCCGCCGAGCGGCTGGCTTCCTTCGGCTGGGACATTACCGGCGACTTTCCCATGCCCGAAGGGCCGGTGCATTGATCCGGTCTGGCAACGGGTGAGCCTGAAGGTCTTCATGTCCGCAGCCAAGCGGCTTTCGGCCCCTAGGTCGTTGACTTTGCAATTTTTTTCCAGAAGACGGGTCATTAAAATCGATGGGGACATTCCTTCAGAACCGTCCCATGAAACCCGCCGCCGGGTGCGCGAAACCTGGCTGCGGGCGGAAGGGTTAGGGATGGGGGTAAACGGCATAGCCGTTTCCGGATGAGCGTCTGTTTTCCTGGCAGCGTTGCGCCAGAGCCTCTAAAGGCTCTCCAGCACCGGACCGGTGAGACCGGTTTCCCAGCCGAGGATGGCGCGTTTGCGGGTGAGACCCCAGTGGTAGCCGCCGAGGGTGCCGCCCTTGGCCAGCACCCGGTGGCAGGGCACGACGAAGGAGATCGGGTTGCGGCCCACCGCCGAGCCTACGGCCCGGGAGGCTTTCGGGTTGCCAAGCGAGGCGGCGACCTGAGAGTAGGTTGCCGCTTGACCCATGGGGATCTTCAGCAAGGTCCGCCAGACCCGGATCTCAAAATCCGTGCCGATCATGACAATGTTCAAGGGCTGGTCCTGCCGCCATTGGCCCGGGTCAAACACCCGGCTTGCATAGGCGGCGGTTGCCGCAGGGTCCTCTTCAAACCCGGCCGCAGGCCAGCGGCCACACATATCGGCCAGCGCCTGGTCTTCTTCCCCCGGATCGGCAAAGCCGAGACCGGCGAGCCCCTTGTCTGTTGCCATGATCAGCACCTGGCCAAAGGGAGACGGGTGAAACCCATAGGCAATCCTGAGCCCCTTGCCCCGGGCGCGGTAGTCCCCCGGTGTCATCGCTTCATGGGTGAGGAAGAGATCATGCAGGCGTGAGGACCCGGACAGCCCCACCTCATAGGAGGTGTCCAGAACGCTGGCGGTGTCGCGCAGCAGGGCCTTGGCATGATCCAGCGTGATGGCCTGCAGAAACTGTTTCGGCGTCAGCCCGGCCCAGCGGGCAAAGACCCGCTGCAGCTGGATGGGCTGCAATCCGGCGTCCCGCGCCAGTTCCTCCAAGGAAGGCTGCGCCCGCCAGTCGCCGGTGATCCGCTGCAGGGTTTTCCGGACAATGTCGTAGTTTTCCGCGGCCTCCGTGCCAACAGCAACCGGTTCCGGCGGGCTGGTGAGACGGCTAATACCAACCTCAAACACGGCCTCGGTGGCCTGCTCCGGCCCGCCGGACTGCGTTGCGCCGCTTGAACGGCCAAAAAGGCCGTCCTGCGCAACGCGCCTTGCCGGCCAATCCGGACCAGCGCCATCAGATGGGTTTCTATCTAGTGAGGTTGGTATTAGATCCAGTGCCTTTGTCATTTGGGCCACCTTGTGTTCGTGTTGGCCAAGTCTAGGCGCTCTCGGCGGACCAGGCGACCCGTTTTGCGAGGCAAAGGTCCCTGCCCTCAAGCGTTGGGAACCACCGCCGGGCCCTTGCGGGTCGTAAGCAGAAGATTGGTTTCCGATCCGGTGATGCCGTCAATCAGCCGCAGGCGGTTCAGCGCATCGTCAAAAGCGGTCAGGTCGCGGGTCGCAATCTCCAGAACAAGATCCCACTTGCCATTGGTGGAATGGATGGCGCGCACCTCGGTCATGGCGCTCAAGGCGCGGATGACCGGGTCCGTGTTGTGCCCGGCCACCACCACCAGCGTGATGGCCCGGATAGGCAGGTCCCGCCAATCGTCCCGTAAGACGGCGGTAAAGCCGAGAATCTCGCCAGTCTCGCTCAGCTTTTCCATGCGCGCACGCACGGTGGCGCGGGAGACGGAGAGGTCAGTTGCCAAATCGGAAACGGACCGCCGCCCGTCATGGCGCAGAAGCGCGATTAATCGCAGGTCCAGATCGTCCATTGTCTCATTTTGCCAAATTCAACATATCAAAATGATAAAAAGAGCTGCACATTTGATCAAGTGGCCGGATTTACTCCGCCGCGCCGGTCCGGCACGCTTGAAACAGGTGACAGCGGGCGGAGCAGGCAATGGCACCACAGACACAACAGATCGTGCTGGTCGGGGCGCCGGTGGATGAAGGGGCAGGCCAGAAAGGCTGCCTGATGGGCCCCGATGCGGTCCGCACGGCGGGCCTTGCCACCCAGCTTGAGGCCCTTGGCCACAGGGTTGAGGATCTCGGCAATCTGCGGCCGGCCGATGTGGGCAGCCTTGAAGCGCCAAGGCCGGGCCTGAAGAATTTCAAGGCCTATGCGGGCTGGGCCCGCACGCTCCATGCCAAGGCGGCAGAGCTGGGCACACGGCCGGTCTTTCCAATCTATCTGGGCGGCGATCACGCCATGGCCGCCGGAACAGTGTCCGGCCACGCCCGGGCGGCCGCAAGTCTGGGCCGCCCGCTCTTCGTGCTCTGGCTGGACGCCCATTCGGATTTTCACACATTTGACAGCACCGGCAGCGGCAATCTGCACGGCACTCCCCTCGCCTTTGCCTGCGGTCTGCCCGGGTTTGAAACCGTGCTTGGCGCCCGGCTGGAAACACCGGTCGCGCCGCAGAATGTGGAGATATTCGGGGTCCGGTCCATTGATGCGGCCGAACGGGACTTGCTGCTGGGCCACGGGGTTGGCGTCAGCGACATGCGCCGGATTGACGAAAGCGGCATTGCCGCCCTGCTCGCGCCGTTCCTTGCCCGGGTGGCGGCGGCCGGCGGCCTGCTTCATGTCAGTCTGGATGTGGATTTTCTCGATCCCGAAATTGCCCCGGCCGTGGGCACCACGGTGCCAGGCGGCGCCAGTTTCCGCGAGGCCCATCTGGTCATGGAAATGCTCCATGACAGCGCGCTGGTCACGTCGCTGGATCTGGTCGAACTCAATCCGTTTCTCGATGAGCGCGGCAAGACCGCCCGGCTGATGGTGGATCTCACCGGCAGCCTGTTCGGCCGCCGGGTGTTCGACCGCCCCACACACAGTTTCTAAAGGAGGAAGGCACATGACGATTGCCCGGTTTAACGCAGAGCCCTCGGATCTGGCCTATGTGCCCTTTGTCAGCGTCGACAACATGATGCGCACCATCCGCACGGTGGGCATTGAAAAGATGCTGGTCGGCCTTGCCGGTTATATCGAGCAGGATTTCCTGCGCTGGGAGCGGTTCGACAAGAAGCCGCGCATTCCCGCCCATGCGCCCCAGGGGGTGATCGAGCTGATGCCGACCGATGACGGGGAAACCTTCGGCTTCAAATATGTGAATGGCCACCCGCAAAACACCCGCGACGGGCGCCAGACCGTGACCGGGTTCGGGGTCCTGTCGGAGCTTGCCACCGGCTATCCGGTGCTTTTTACCGAAATGACCATTCTGACGGCCCTGCGCACGGCGGCGACATCGGCTCTGGCGGCAAAATACCTGGCGCCGAAGGGCGCGAAGACCATGGCCATCATCGGCAATGGCGCCCAGTCCGACTTCCAGTGCCTGGCCTTCAAGGAGGTTCTGGGGATCACCGAGATCCGGGCCTATGACATTGACCCGGAGGCGAGCCTGCGCCTGTCGCGCAATCTGGCCCGGTCCGGCCTGAACCTCACCATCTGCAAGACCCCGGAAGATGCCATTGAAGGTGCGGAGGTGATCACCACGGTGACCGCCGACAAAAAATGCGCCACCATCTTGAGCGACAACATGGTCGGCGCCGGGGTTCATATCAACGCAGTCGGCGGGGATTGCCCCGGCAAGACGGAACTGCACCGGGACATTCTGCTGCGGTCCGCCCTTTTTGTTGAATTTCCCGAGCAGACGCGCATTGAAGGCGAGTTGCAGCAGCTTGCCCCGGATCATCCGGTGACAGAGCTGTGGCAGGTCTATGCGGGCAAGGCCCCGGGCCGCAGCTCCAGGGACCAGATCACCCTCTTCGACAGTGTCGGCTTTGCCATCGAGGATTTTGCGGCCCTGCGCTACATCCGCGATCTTCTGCCGCAAACGGGCCATTTTGAAAAGCTGGACCTTCTGGCAGACCCGGACGACCCGCGCGATCTTTACGGCATGGTCCTGCGCTCTGCCGCCAATGGGGATGACCGGGCAGCCTGACGGCCGTGTCCAGCACACGGCACAATCCGCCCCTCGCAGTGTCCCAGTTGAGGCTCCACAGAGTGTCGTCTTGCAAGTCCTTGATTTTGCCGGCGCGGAATTTGCCGCTAACAATCACTCGTTCACCTGATACGGCAAAGGTCCGCTAAGCGGAGATTCGAGACATTCACTTTAAAGTGCCAAAGGTCTCAATCGGGCGGGGAGTGTGAATTCGCTGCCGTGCGGCAAGAACCTGTGGGCAACGCGAAAGCGGACATTTGCAATGTCCCAGCCAAAACAATCACTTTCGTCAATTATGAAGATTGTCGTCAACATTAGTCAGTAGATCCTCGGCGGACGCATCAGCAACCTCTTCCACACCAAAACGGTCTCCCTTCCATGTGACCGAAAAGCGATTGACTTTTGCATCCAACATGCGCCGTCTGGCTTCGCTCCTTAGCGCTGCAAGTGCTTTCTTGGGCTCAGTCGTTACTCCAATCAAACCGCTTCCAGTTATCGTTAGGTAAGCCAACGGACCGGTCACCGCCACTGCAATTCCAATACTAAGAGGCGTTTGGGATAATGCCACAGGCACACATGAAGCTAAGGCAAGTAATGAGGCTAATATTCGCCGCCAATTGTTTTTGGAGACAAGGTCCTTAGCAACATCCTTTGCGAGAGCGACTACGGCGGCGCGATCTTCTGCAAGACTCTTCCGCAGTTTCTCTTCCACCGACTTTGCTTCGCTTTGAGCTATTTCTAATTGGCCGCGAAGCTTTTTCGCCTTTTCGCCTCCACGCTGTTTCTCTTCTAGGACTGCCTGTTGTGCTTTTTCGCGTTCTTCCTCAAGATGCGGATGCAGCATCTCCGTCAACAGAACAGACAGGTTTTGCTCCGTAACTACGCTCGCGGCCCCAAGTGTCTTATCCATCAGCATCTGTGTGCTTCTGTCTTGCTGAATAAGTATGTCCAACTGACGCACCTTTTCTTCGTCATGTAGAGCGTCAGTAAGCCTCTTGACCGCTTCTACAACTCCTCCTCGGACCGCAAGCACACGTTCGCAATTTGCTAGAAGCATCCGCTTTGGTATTTCCAGTTCACTTGCGCCGAGGCCCGTTCTCAGCCACATTGCCGCCGCCAAGACCCGGCGATGGACAACGGGCGGTACTTGAGTTCGTCCAACAAGCCCCATATCTAGACAAACTCGGCGCACAACCTGTGCCAATAGACCGTTTCGCGTCATCACAACAAATCGAGAGCGGAATATGTCGCTATCGAACCTTCCGAGACGCTGGCGCATTACGAAGGTTGTGATGTCAGCGTCATGAGCGCGAGCATTCATGTTTTGTTGAAAATTTTGCGCCGCAAAAATCTCTTCCCGCTGCTCCGCTGTGAAATGCCGATGTTCAGAAGGAGTCTGTTCAAGTGTTCTATAGACCACTACAACACCTTGTTCTTCTAGAAACGGTGCCGGATTTGCAGCTACTTGCGCAACGAAATCCCTGAGAACTTCACCCCGAGCGAGTGCTTGCGCAGTAGGTCCTGTAGGTCGTGGGTTCTGAAGCACAGCCTTTAAAGCAGCACCCATTTCATCCAGACTCTGCGAAAAAATCCTTGTTTTCCCACCAATGCGTTGAAGTTCTTGGATTACTGGAACAGTGTTTTCCCGGGCTGCTCGACCGGAGACCCCCAACATCTCCATTGCGATCGGCGCGTCCAAATAGACAACAAGGTCAGTTTCATCGACGGCATCGGACGGCCGCACAAAGTCTTGTACAACCTCTGTTAGCAAACCGATTGATGCGATACCCGCCAACGTTTCTGCAGCCGTACCACCTTGCTCAATTTCATGTTGAACGAACCTTGCACAAAGAAACTTTTGCTCGTCATCCAGGGATGTTGTGTTTGGCACCTCCACGATTTGCCGCAACGTACCGGAACCGTCAGTCCTAACAGACTGTCTAAAATCAATACTATCCTCACTGTAGGCTTCGACGTAGATGAGCCACTCGATGAGCATGTCTTCATATTCTTCGACTTCGAGCGGTATTGCCGTAAGTGGAGAAAGCTCCTTTGCAAAACTACGAAAGCGTTCGGCAATTTCTCTGAGATGTTCGCTTGCTGTCTTCTCGCTTTCAGTTTCTGGAATTTCTTCTGGTATTGAAACTACATAGGATTGAGATTGCCCTTGGGGCTCCGAGGCAGTTAGCCAACCGGCTTCTTCTAACCTTGGAACAAAAACTTCGACTACATCAGTGTTGAAGTTCCATTTGTATGCAGCCCGCACAGAGGACGCAAATTCCTCAGGATCAAATCGTTTCCCGTTACATTCGCTAAGCACGGGTTCGAAGAAAGGCAAAAGCCTTGTCAAAACATCCGACGAACCATCGCCTAGAGCGGAAAGAGCGCCGTAAATTCTTACGGCTGACCGTGAAAGAGGTTTAGCCACAGCAACACCACTAAAAATTGTCAGGGGGTATGTTAAACGGAACGCTATATATGGTCCAGATGATCCTTCATGGCGACAGCGCAAGCATGAACAGTCACCAAAGTTGAGTGCCATATCGCAAACGAGTTCTCAAATCCCACTGACTTGGCGCTGTAGAAACATAGATTTCCCACTCGCTGCGAACGGCAGCTATAACAGGGAGCATCGTAGCATTTCGATAACGTGATGAAAGGCAGCTACGGGCCGAGAGCGGTCACCAGAACTATTTCGCCCGTACGGCAGGTTGGGGCCGTTCCAAATCAAGCTTTTCTGCTCGTTGTGTCTCTTCTGATCTTTCCTGCTTGAATCCCAAGTGTCAGGGCAAACAAAACTTGGATCCAAAAGGACGCTTGGCCGCCAAAAAAGTAGTCGTAGAGAGTTTTTGAGTTGCTCAGTTCGGCATGCTTGGCAGCCAGTTCGAGATAGGAAGCCAAGTTGGAGCACATGCCAATATCTTCCGCACCATCGTAGCAGATGTTCATATATAGACCTGAGGCAGCCTCATGCTCTTCGGTCGGAGAATACGTTTGCATTCTATGTTGGCCGACAAAGTGAGCTGCGCGACACGAAGACTCGCAGGTTGTGCCGACTATCGTTGGATGAGTTCGAAAACACGCTGGCGGCGTATCATTGGTTTGGTTCAAAACGTCATCCCACCAAACCCCGCAGGAATTCATCACCCATTCCGTGCGATAGTTGAGACTGGACTTGGCGGACAGGGAAGCAGCTGCAGCGTCAGAAATCGCCTGTTGCTTCCGGGATGCAGTTATGTCGGCAACCGCTGCAGCAATACCGACCAATGCAACTGACAAAAGTATGTACTCTGTAACCTCCCAAAATCGATCCGAGCGCTTTGACAACAAGAAAACCGAGGCCAACGAAGTCGCGAGAAAAACAAGGAAGACGATTAATAGCTGCATGAAGAACCCTCGGCATTCGCTCCGATAGTGCCACAATGCGTATGAATTGGTAGGTCAATGTCCGCTCTGGAGAAGCTGCGACGCAGTATCGACTACTTCGTTGGACTTCTCCTAAGGGCTGAGAGCCACAGACCTAGCCGGAAGCTGGCACCGAAGGAAGGGCTCGAAGGAAACATCTTCCGCAAGGCAGAAATTCCAAGACTTGAGAGACGATCCTGCCCGCTAGCGGAAACCACCCAAAATACGCCGAAAAACCGGCAGGCTCAAAAAAGATCTGAACGGGAAACAAACGCGCCGCAGACGCTATGCGCCTTATGCCAGTGCCGCTTCGATTTCCGCCACCACAGCATCCGCCGCTGCACCCGGGTCTGCCGCCTGGCTGATCGGGCGGCCGACCACCAGATAGTCGCTGCCGGCGCGGATGGCCTTTTCCGGGGTCATGACCCGGCGCTGGTCGTCTGCCGCGCTGCCTGAAGGGCGGATGCCGGGCGTGACGATGACCAGATCCTCCCCCAGGACCGTGCGCATCCTGGTGGCTTCCGTCGCGGCACAGACGATGCCGCCCATGCCGGCGGCGCGGGCATCCCGGGCCCTCGCCTCGACCAGATCGGCCAGCGGGCCGCGATAGCCTGCGGCCGCGAGGTCATCTTCATCCATGGAGGTCAGCACCGTGACGCCTAAAAGGCACAGGCCGGGATTGCCCTCTTCCGCCAGCCCCCGGACGGCGGCCCGCATGGTTTTCGGATAGCCGTGCAGGGTCATGAAGGTCATGCCCATCCTGGCCACGTTCCGGACGGCCTTGGCAATCGTGTTGTCGATATCGTGCAGTTTGACGTCCAGAAAGATCTTCTTGCCGTCGGCGGCCAGATCCCGGGCAAATTCCAGTCCGCCTGCAAATTGCAGTTCCATGCCGATCTTGTAGACGCCCACCTTGCCCTCCGTCTGGCGGACAAGCTGCTCGGCCTCCTTCAGGGTCGGAACATCGACAGGCAGCATGAGGCGGTCCCGCGCGGTTTTCGGGGCAAACGGGCTGGTCGGCATGAGGGAGCAGGCTCCTTGTCAGGATGTTCGGAAGGCGCCCTTTGCATATCATCCTGCCTGCGTCGTGGCCAGAGCAGGCCGGATCAGGAGGCCCCGGTTTTTTCAAAGACCGCAAAGGCGTCCTTGTGGTCCGGATGCCAGCGGGACAGGGCGGGCCGGTTTTCAATGATGTCGCCGATGGCCCATTCCGCCCGGCGCCGGTCCCGGGTGCTGTCGACATCATTGTCCGGGCACAGGATATAGAAATCTCCCTCCGCCATCCGGCCGATAAAATAGTCGACGGTCTGCTCACTGGTCCAGGCGGCGGCGGGTTTTTCGGCAAAATGCGCGGCGGTCATGCCGGTATAGGTGAAGCCGGGCACAAACAGATGCACGGAGATGGGGGCACCGGCCTCGCGCAATTCATGGGCCAGCTGTTCGCTGAGCACTTTCACGGCGGCCTTGGAGACATTATAGCCCGGATTGCCGGGCGGGGTGGTGATGCCCTGTTTCGAACCGGTGTTGATGATGACGGAGGGGCGCCCGGCGGCGCGCATGCGCGGGGCAAAGGCCTGAACGCCGCGCAGGACCCCGAAGAAATTGACATCCATCAGGCGGGCCCAGGCGTCAAACCCGTCCAGGCAGGTGGAGGCTTGTCCGATGCCTGCATTGTTCATCAGCACCGCAACCGGACCGGTCTCAAAGGCGCGTTCGGCAAGGGCGTTGACCTGGTCCGTGTCGGAGACATCGGCTGCAACGGCCAGAACGGGGACGTCTGTCCTGGCGGCCTCGCGAACCGTCTTCGCTGCGCTCTCCAGCGCGTCGCCGGGCAGATCCGCAAGGATCACGCCGAGCCCTGCTTCGGCAAACCGGGTTGCGGCGGCCAATCCGACCCCGCTCGCGGCTCCGGTCACCACCGCCAGTCCCCCTTGTGCAACTGCTTGACGATACATCTGCCCTGCCTCCCTTGCCATTGTGGCCACCGGCCATGATACGCCTGGCCCCGGGGTCAGGCAAATTCAGCCCCGTTTGGAGCGCTGTTCTCACCCGGTGCTTTATGTTGCTATTTCATTAGCAGGTTCAGGCTGCTACAACACCGCCGTTCCGCAAGTTTCAGCAAGGACAGCATCCCATGCGCACAGCGAGTGTATCGCGCGACACCAAGGAGACCCGTATCTCCCTCGAGATCAATCTCGATGGAACCGGGGCCTATGACGTCCAGACAGGCGTCGGGTTTTTCGATCACATGCTGGAGCAGCTCGCGCGCCATTCCCTGATCGACATGAAGATCCGCGCCGAGGGCGACACCCATATTGATTTCCATCATACGGTGGAAGACACCGGCATTGCGCTGGGTCAGGCGGTCTCAAAGGCGCTGGGCGGGATGGCGGGCATCACCCGCTATGCCGACACCCATCTTGCCATGGATGAAGCATTGACCCGCTGCGCGCTGGATGTGTCCGGCCGCCCGTTTCTGGTCTGGGATGTGGCCTTTGACCGGGACAAGGTCGGCGATTTCGATACGGAACTCTTTGAGGAGTTTTTCCGCGCCTTTGCCATGAATGCGGGCATCACACTTCATATCGCCACGCTTTACGGGTCCAATTGCCACCATATTGCGGAAACCTGTTTCAAGGCGGTGGCCCGCACCTTGCGCAAGGCCATTGAAATCGATCCGCGCCAGGCGGACCGGGTTCCGACCACAAAGGGCCAGTTGGGCGGCTGAAAGGCGATGGACACATGAGCACCTATGTTGTCATGGCTCCGCCGGAGTTTGACACTCTGGCTGGAGATCCGCGCGAAAGCGACCGGATTGTGTTTGTGCCGGACACGTTTTCCTTTCTGGCCTTTCTGTTCTCGTTCATCTGGCTGCTGGTCCACCGCATGTGGGTGGTCTTTCTTGCCTATCTGGCGGTAACCGTCGGGCTGGAGCTGCTGGCGCTGTCGCTGAACCCGGAGGCGAGCGCGGTCACGGCGTTTTTCGTGTCGCTGCTGTTCGGGTTTGAGGCCCAGGCCCTGCGCCGCTGGTCCCTGGAGCGCAAGGGCTGGCGGGTGATCGGAATTGTCGATGGGGCGAACCGGGCGGAAGCCGAATTGCGCTTCCTCAACAAAGAAGCCGGACAGGATGCGCCGGCAGAGCAACAAGAAGACCGGCAGCCCCGCCGGGTCCGTGAGCCGATTGTCCCGCGCGTGGGCTCGGAACGGGTGGTGGGCCTGACCCTTGGTCCGGAGACAAATCAATGACCATCGCGATTATCGACTACGGCTCGGGCAATCTGCGCTCGGCCGAAAAGGCGTTTGAGCGTGCGGCCCGTGCCCACGCGAAGTCTCCCGACGTGATCGTGACCGCAGACCCGGACCGGGTGCGCAAGGCCGACCGGGTCGTGTTGCCCGGAGTGGGCGCCTTTGCTGATTGCAAGCGTGGCCTTTGGGCGGTTGACGGAATGCCGGATGCCCTCAACGAGGTGGTGCGGCAGCAGGGCAAACCCTTTTTCGGCATCTGCGTCGGCATGCAGCTGATGGCCGAACGGGGGCTGGAATTCGAGACTGTCGAGGGGCTTGGCTGGATCAGCGGCGACGTTTCGGCCATGAAACCGGCGGATGCGTCCTTGAAAATTCCCCATATGGGCTGGAACACCATTGATGTCCGGCCGGAAAGCCACGAAGTGTTCAAGGGGCTGAAAACCGGGCCAGACGGCTTGCACGCCTATTTTGTGCATTCCTACCACTTTGCCTGTGCCCGCGAGGACGACCGGCTGGCCACCTTTGACTATGCCGGCACCTTCACGGCCATGGTGGCGAAAGACAACATGATCGGCACCCAGTTCCACCCGGAAAAGTCCCAGCGGCTGGGCCTGGAACTGATCGCGAATTTTCTAAACTGGGCGCCTTAATACCAAACCGTGGAGAGACGTTTATGAGCAAGGGCTACTGGATTGCGCGGGTGGATGTGCATGATGCGGACAGCTATCCGCAATATGTGTCAACGGCCAAACCGGCTTTCGAGCGGTTTGGCGCCAGGTTCCTGGTGCGCGGCGGCAAGACCAATGCCATTGAAGGCCCGGGCCGGGCCCGCAATGTGGTGATTGAATTTCCGAGCTTCCAGGCTGCAGTCGATTGCTATAACTCCCCCGAATATCAGGACGCAGTAAAAATCCGCCAGAAAGTTGCCGATGGCGAAATCGTCATCGTGGAAGGAATGGACTAACATGATCCTGTTTCCCGCCATCGATCTGAAGGATGGCCAATGTGTGCGCCTGAAACTGGGCGACATGGACCAGGCGACCGTTTTTAATGATGATCCCGGCGCCCAGGCCAAAGCCTTTGAAACCCAAGGCTTTGAATGGCTGCATGTGGTCGATCTGAACGGTGCCTTTGCCGGGGAAAGCGTCAATGGCGCGGCTGTGGATGCCATCCTGGCATCGACCGGCAACCCGGTTCAGCTCGGCGGCGGGATCCGGACCCTGGAGCATATCGAGACCTGGCTGTCAAAGGGCATCACGCGCGTGATCCTCGGCACAGTGGCCGTGCGCGATCCGCAGCTGGTCAAAGACGCCTGCAAAAAATTTCCGGGCAAGATCGCGGTCGGGATCGATGCACGGGGCGGCAAGGTCGCCGTGGAAGGCTGGGCGGAAACCTCCGAGCTGACAGCCGTCGATCTTGCGAAACAATTCGAGGACGCTGGCGTTTCGGCAATCATCTATACGGATATCAACCGGGACGGGGTCCTGAAGGGCCTCAACATCCCGTCGACGCTGGAGCTGGCCCAAGCAGTCTCCATCCCGGTGATCGCCTCCGGCGGCCTGGCTTCGATTGACGATATTCACCGCCTGCTGGAACCGGACTGCGCCATTCTGGAAGGCGCGATTTCGGGCCGGGCGCTCTATGACGGGCGCCTCGATCCGAAGGAAGCGATGGATCTTATTCTGGCGTCCCGGAGCGCTGCGTCATGACCCTGAAAGCCCGTGTCATTCCCTGCCTCGACGTGAAAGACGGCCGTGTCGTCAAGGGCGTCAATTTTGTGGATCTGGTGGATGCCGGTGATCCGGTGGAAGCGGCCAAGGCCTATGATGCTGCCGGGGCTGACGAGCTCTGCTTTCTGGACATTACCGCCAGCCATGAGGGCCGCGACACGATCTATGATGTTGTCCGGCGCACGGCGGAGGCCTGCTTCATGCCGGTCACTGTGGGCGGCGGGGTTCGCACGGTGGAGGATATCCGCAAGTTGCTGATTGCCGGGGCGGACAAGGCGTCCATCAACACGGCAGCGGTGAAAAATCCGGATTTTGTGCGCGAGGCAGCGGAAAAATTCGGCGCCCAGTGCATCGTGGTGTCCATTGATGCCAAGCAGGTCAACGCTCCGGGCACACCGGAAAAATTCGAGATCTTCACCCATGGCGGCCGCAATCCGACCGGGATTGATGCCATTGGGTTTGCCATGAAGGTGGTCGAGCTGGGCGCGGGTGAATTGCTGGTCACTTCCATGGATCGGGACGGCACCAAGGCGGGCTACAATATCGCACTCACCCGGGCAATTGCCGATGCGGTGCGCGTGCCGGTGATCGCGTCCGGCGGAGTCGGCACGCTTGACCACATGGTCGAGGGCGTGCGCGACGGCCATGCAACAGCTGTTCTGGCCGCCTCGATTTTCCACTTTGGGGAATACACCATCCAGGATGCCAAGACACATATGGCCGGCGCGGGTATTCCCATGCGTCTTGATGCCTGACGCCTGCCGGAAGGACATAGCCAAATGACCAAGTTCACTCTGGATGATCTGGATGCCATTATCGCACTCAGAGCGCAAAGCAGCGACGAAAAGTCCTATACGCGCAAACTGGTGGGCCAGGGTGTTGCCAAATGCGCCCAGAAACTGGGGGAAGAGGCGGTCGAGGCGGCGATCGCCGCCGTTCAGAACGACCGGCAAGACCTGACGGCGGAAGCCGCTGATGTCCTTTATCATTTGTTGGTTGTTCTGAAGGTATGCAATGTACCTCTGAAAGATGTCATGGCCGAACTCGGGCGGCGTACGGGACAGACCGGACTTGAGGAAAAGGCGTCCCGGCCTCAGGAGTAGCAATCGGGCGCTGGACGGGAAGAAACTCTGCGGAACACGCAAGACGATGGATCAGAAAGTCGCAACGGCCCTGGACATGGATTTGTCCCCTTACCGGGTGTTCACCGAGCGCCAGTGGTCCCGTTTGCGTGCCGACACGCCCATGACCTTGCGCGAGCACGAGGTTGAGCAGCTTCAGGGCCTGAATGCGCCGGTCTCCATGGAGCAGGTGGAAACTATCTATCTGCCCCTGTCCCGCCTGCTGGCGTTCTATGCGGAAGCCACGATCAGCATTTACCGGGCCACCCAGACCTTTCTCGGCCATCGGGACGGCAAGACCCCCTTTATCATTGGGGTTGCCGGATCCGTCTCCGTCGGCAAATCCACCACCTCCCGCGTGTTGCGCGAACTTCTGGCCCGATGGCCCGCCAGCCCGAAGGTGGATCTGATTACGACCGACGGGTTTCTCTACCCGAACGCGGTTCTGGAAGCCGAAGGCCTGATGTCAAAAAAGGGCTTTCCGGAAAGCTTTGACCGGCCCCGTCTGCTCACGTTCCTGTCGGATATCAAGGCAGGCAAGCGCCATGTGCGCGCGCCGGTCTATTCGCACTTCTATTACGACGTCATGCCCGGTCACACGGTTGCAGTTGACCGGCCGGATATCCTGATTGTCGAAGGCTTGAACGTGCTGCAGGCTCGCGAGCTGCCCAAGGATGGGCGCGCGGTGCCGTTTGTCTCCGATTTCTTTGACTTTTCTGTCTATATCGATGCGGATGAAGACCTGTTGCACCATTGGTATGTGGACCGGTTCATGCGTCTTCGAGAAACCGCCTTCCGGGATCCAGGGTCTTACTTTCACAAATATTCCCGGATCTCGGATGAGGAAGCAGTGGCAACCGCCACCCGGATCTGGTCGGAGATCAATCTGATCAATCTGCGTGAAAACATTCTGCCCACCCGGCCGCGCGCAGATCTTATTCTCACGAAGAATGCCAGCCACCGGATTTCCAAGGTGGCTCTGCGCCGGGTCTGACGGTTCAAAAAAGACTTGAATTGCAGTGCGGGACCTCAGCCATTCCCATTGAGGGTTTTGCAAACCATTCGGCTTGCCGCCTCTTTGGCGAGGAAAAGAGGCCAGTCTCCTTTTGGGAAACCGGCCCCTGGTTTGTTTGCTTTATGCGGCGGAGCGCTTGCGCACCTCTTCCAGGAAATGCGCCACCTGGCCACGCAGCTGGGAGGCGTTGGCCCGCAGCTCCTGGGCCGAAGCATCAACCTTTTCCGCCGTGTCGCGGGTGTTTTCCGCAGCTTCCGCAACACTTTCAATATTGGTGGTCACATCAACCGTGCTGCGCGACGCTTCTGTTGCGTTGGAAGCGATCTCCTGGGTTGCAACACCCTGTTCATCGACAGAGGCCGTGATCGACGAGGCGATCTCGTTCATGTTGTTGATGATCTCGGTGACTGAAGAAATCGCGCTGGCCGCATGGCTGGTTTCTTCCTGGATCGCGCTGATCTGGCTGGAGATCTCTTCCGTTGCCTTGGAGGTCTGGGTGGCCAGTTCCTTCACCTCGGCCGCGACAACGGCAAAGCCCTTGCCGGCTTCCCCTGCCCGTGCCGCCTCGATGGTCGCGTTGAGGGCAAGAAGATTGGTCTGTTCGGCAATCGCCTGAATGAGCGTGACCACTTCCCCGATCCGGCTGGCGGCTTCCGACAGGCCGTTCATGCGCTGATTGGTGGCTCCAGCTTCTTCAGAGGCTTTGGCCGCGATCTCGCTGGAGGTCTGCACTTGACGGCGGATCTCATTGACAGAGGCAGACAGCTCTTCAGCTGCTGCGGCCACCGTTTCCACATTGTGAGCCGCTTGAGAGGAGGCATGGGACACCAGCCCGCTCTGTTCATTGGTGCGTGCCGCAACGCCGGTCATGTCCGAGGAGGCCGACTGGAGGTGCTGGACGGAGCCGTCGATAATGTTGAGCATCTCCATGATTTGCCGGTCGAAATCGCCGCTCAGGGTCTGGATCTCGGCGCCTTTTCGGGCGGCATCTTCCTGGGTTGCGGTTTGCTGCTCTTCCAGGCTGCGCCGTTCGGATTCGTTCTTGACGAAAACCTCCATGGCGGCGGCCATCTGGCCGATCTCATCGCCCCGGTCTGACCCTTCAATGGTAATGTCCGTGTTGCCGTTCGCCAGCGTGCTCATGTTCTCGGTAAGGGCTCTGAGGGGGCGCACGGTCTGGCGCAGGGCAACAATGGCAATGGCGATGGCAACCAGCGCTCCGGCAACCGCCAGCGCAATGATCTTGGCTGCGGTGCTCCAATAGGCCGCATCCAGATCATCCACATAAACGCCTGTGCCAACCATCCAGTTCCAGGGGGCGAACCCGGCGCCCCAGCCATATTTGGAAATGGCAATATCGCTGTTGGCGCGGGGCCAGAAATAAAGCACCGCACCGCCGCCGGTCTGTGCCTTGTTGATCAGCTCCCGGACCATTTCCTTGCCGGTCTTGTCCTTCAGGCCGATCATGTTGGTGCCGTTCAGCGCCGTTTTCGGGTGAACCAGATTGATGCCGCTGAACTCATAGGCAAAGACATAGTTATTGCCTTCAAAGCGGATTGCGCCGATGGCGTCCTTGGCCCGTGCCTGGGCCTCTTCCCGGGTCATCTCACCCATCTGCTCCTTCTTGTAGAAATGGGCGGCAATGGCGACAGCGCTGTTTGAGATGTTCTCAATTTTGGTGATCCGCTCTGCGAACATGGCGGCGTAAAGATTGTTCAGGCTGAGGGCACAGATGGCGACCGTGAACACGAGGATCGTTGCGATGGGTAAGGTGATTTTCCAAGTTATTGGCCAGCGTGAAAAAGACATGGCTAAGTGATTCCCCCAAGGGTTGCAGTCGGGGGATATAACGCTGTAATGATTGATCAAATTCTTAAAGATCTCTAGGAAATCAACACAATTCAATCTTATGAAAAAGAATAAAAACTACCCTTGGAAAAAATACCTAAAGTATTTTTTGTAATCATCTAAATTTAATCGGATTATCGCCTTGCGCAAAACACATCCCTGAGACCGGGCCGCGACCAGGTCGCATTCTGGATCTGGCCCTTCAGGACGTGGCCCTGCGCCTCATAGTGGAAGGTATTCGGGCTGCCGAGACGTTGCAGGGTTACAGTGCCATAGCCCATCTCCGCAACCGTTGCGCTCTGCCCGTCAGGCGAAAAGACCACATTGAGGTCAATTCCTGCAGTGCACAGGTAGTCGGCCACACTGGCCTGGGCGTTCCGTTGCTGGACGGCGGGTTGCCCGCCGCCGCCAACGCTGCCTGGAGGCACTGGCCCGCCCTGGCCGCCCTGGTTGAACTGGTCTCCGCCCTGAAAACTGCCCTGGTTGTTGCCCGGAAAGACACCATTTTGCGCACCGCCCGGGAACCCGCCCTGCGGGGCGAACCCGCCTGCGCCGCCGCCTGTAATGACCACTTCCCGGTAAGGTGACTGGGTCACATAGATCCCCCGGCACTGCCCATTTGCGCCGCGCACGGTCCAGGCATGGGAGACATACGTCTGCTGTTCCAGGATCTGGCCGGGTTCCAGACGGGCATAGGGGCGTTCCCCGCCGCGGTAGTCCACCCAGTGAACTTCGATCGGCTCCTGGCTGGAATTGCGGAACACGATCTGTCCCGGTTGCACGGCCTCAATGGAACGGACGCGGCCGAGTTCGGCGCAGGACAGATCCGAGCCGGGGTCCTCACCGGTGCCGCCAAGGCCCTCTTCGCCGACAATTTGCTGCGGCAGGGCGCAGGTGGCCACAAACAGGCGCACCGGGTTGGCGCTGCCCTTCAGCGAAACCGAATAAGGCGGTAGGCCCTCCACCGAAATGGACAATTCGGATTCCCGGATCATGGCTTCCCAAAGGGGATCCGTCATCTCCACATTGACTTCCGGCAGCGAGACGCCCGCTTCATTGGCGCTGGACGAGCCGAAGGCGTTGAACGTGGCCGCATAGGTTCCTGCGGTGATCTGAACCGTCTGGGGCATGCCCTCTTGCAGCGCGGCCGGGGCCTGCTGGAACAGGATGCGGGCAAAGCCGGACTGCGTGGTGCAGTCGGCACGGAAGTCCCGGTCATCTGTCTGCGGCACGGCATGCTGGATCAGGGAGAGCGAGCCTGCCTGGTTGCCCGGATCGGTCACCCAGCTGCGGCTGTCGGACGGGGCAACAAGACGTGCCTGGCCAGTGCCCGGTCCGGACGCAGCACCGGTCACGGCCGTGTTCGGGCCCGGGGTTGAAATCGGTGTGTTGACCTGTTCAAGCGGTTTCAGGGAGCCGGGATCTTCAGGCGGCTTCACCTCAACGACAGACGGTGACGTCTTGGTGGCTTCTTTCGCCGTCTCTGTCGGCTCGGACGCCGGTTTGGGCAGTTCGGCCGGCCGTGTCTGTGCAGGTGCCGAGCTTGAGGGCCCAGCGGCAACACCGGCTTCCGTGCCCACAACCCGGGCGGCTGCGCCTGGCTTGCCGTCGCTGGACACGTCCACCACCAGGGTACCGCCACTGCACAGATTGGCGTCCCGGTGCAGAACCCGGCTGTTTTCCAGGGTCACTTCCAGTTTCACATCACAGGGCGGCAGCGTGTTGTCGCTGCCCATCGTGTCGATGACCACCCCCTTGTCGTCCCGGCTGATGATGGCCCGGTATTTTTTGTCGACGGTGATGGAACGAATGCCCGGTTCCGGCGGATCCACATTGATGCGCAAGGTTTCCGGGACGGATTGGGCGTGGGCGCCCAGCGACAGAACAGCCAGACCGCAGGCCGCAAACAGGCCGGATTTGAGGAACAGCGCAGTTTCATTGCGGGCAGCCAGAAGCCGCATGAGCAATCTCCGTCGGAGCGCCGGCCTCAACAAGCTGCGCACCGCCTGCCATCTCGACAGGTCCGGGCGCGGCGTTCAGGGCCGGGCAAGACCAGTTTTTCGTGTGAGTTGGGCTTGGGCCCCGGCTGGTGCTTCCGTTCCGCCGGTGCCAGGCCGAATCGCCTCACACGCGTGAATTCCCGATAGGACCTAATTAGGCAAAATGGCGTTGGAAGGGCAAGCCTCCATGCGGCCCGCCCGCGGGAAAGCGGGCTGAAACCGTCAGCGTGGTGCCCGTTTTGCTAGGATACGCTGCAAGGTGCGCCGGTGCATGTTGAGGCGGCGTGCCGTTTCGGAGACATTACGGTCGCACAGCTCATAGACTCGCTGGATGTGTTCCCAGCGCACCCGGTCCGCCGACATGGGGTTTTCCGGCGGCTGGGCCTTGTCTTCCGGCTTGCGCGCCAGGGCGGCGACAATGTCGTCCGGGTCGGCCGGTTTCGCGAGGTAGTCAATGGCCCCGAGCTTCACCGCCGTGACTGCCGTGGCAATGTTGCCATAGCCTGTCAGCACGATGGCGCGCGCATCCGGGCGCTTGGCGTGGATTTTCTCGATGACATCCAGCCCGTTGCCGTCTTCCAGCCGCATATCGACAATTGCATAAGCCGGAGCGTTCTGGGCGATCTTCACTGTGGCATCCTGGACACCATCGGCTGTTTCAGCGGCAAAGCCGCGTTTTTCCATGGCGCGTGCAAGCCGTTGCTGAAACGGCTTGTCATCATCGACGATGAGGAGACTTGTGTCTCCGGAGCCGGTTGAAGGGATCATGTGGTCCGTCATGGCGTCTTACCGTCTGGTCTTCCATTCTTTCGTCAGGCGCCCGATCCATCAGAAGCATCACCCGCCTGTACAGTCAATTTCAGCCGTTATGGGGCGAAAACGATGTTTCGTCCACTCCATTGCTGCTCTCAAAGATTACGCGTGGCCAGCTGATGCGGATCTGCGCACTGTTTTTGGGCGGTGGCTGATTGTCCAGAACCAGCTTTGCCCCGGTGCGCTCCAGCAGGGTCTTGGCAATGAAGATGCCCAGCCCGAGCCCTCCGCCTGTGCCGCCAGAACCACCATGTGCGGATCTGCTGCCGCGCACGGAGACATAGGGGTCTCCGATCCGGCCCAGAATATCGATTGAAAAGCCGGGCCCGTCATCCAGAATAACGATCGACAGGGTGGTCTCGTCCCAGGTGGCGGTCACATCCACCCGTGATCTTGCGAAATCGACCGCATTCTCCACCAGATTGCCGAGCCCGTAGCGGATGGCGGCATTGCGGGTGCCGACCGGTTCTGCGCCCTCCCCGGTCCAGGTGGCATGAATGGCAACGCCAGTGCCCCGGTGCGGGTCGATCACATCCTCGAGCAGTTGTGACACCGGCATCCGCTGGTAGGTCCGGTCCTCTTCGCTGGACAGGCTGGTGAGCTGTTTCAGAATCTCCCGGCACCGTTCCGCCTGGGAGCGGATCAGGGCGACGTCTTCGCCCCTGGCGTCTCCGGTTTCGAACTCGCTGTCCAGCTCCTTCGCGGCGAGATAGATGGTGGCCAGCGGCGTGCCAAGCTCATGCGCGGCAGCGGTGGCCAGCCCGTCCAGGGCATTGAGATGCTGTTCCCGGGCCAGAACCAGTTCGGTGGCCGCCAGGGCATCGGCCAGCTGGCGGGCTTCTTCGGCCACCCGGAACGCATAGACCGCCATGAAACCGAGTGTCAGCACCAGGGCGATCCAGATCCCGGCGGAATATACCACCGGCAGGGCGAAATTCTCCGTATCTGGCCAGGGCAGCGGAAAGTGGAAGACCGCCAGAAAACTGGCGCTGGCCGTGGCCAGAACCCCCAGCATGACCGTATAGCGCGCCGACAGGCCTGTGGCGGAGACCATGACCGGGGCCATCAGGAGAAAGGCGAACGGATTGCCGAGGCCGCCGGTCAAAAACAGGAGCACGCTCATCTGGATAATGTCATAGGCCAGCTGCAGCGCGGCGGCCCGTTCCGACAGGCGCATGGCGGAGGGCCAGCGGATCTTCAAAAAGATGTTGAGCCAGGCGGACAGGGCGACCATGGCAAAGGCGGGGCCGGCGGGCAGGCCATAGCCCAGGCCGACATGCACCAGAAGAAGGGCTGCTGTTTGACCGCCCACCGCAAGCCAGCGCAGCCTGACCAGGGTGTCGAGCTTCAGCCGCCTGTGCGGCAGCGTGATCATCGACGCAGGTTGATCCGTCATGACCTTCTTTTGAAATGGAATCGGCTTGCTGGCAAGGTCATGGCCCTTGTGCCCGCCGTTGGTAGATGTTAGCCAGCCGCTAACACGGCTGTCCGGATCACGCGGGCCGGCGGCCAGCCGGAGGGATTTCAGTACTCTTCATTTCAGATCAGCACCGCGAAACGGAATGAAATACGATGACCGACACAAATGACGGCGGCGCACAGCCGCAGACGGAAGGTGCTGCTGCACCGGGCATGCATATCCTGGGTCAGTACATCAAGGATCTGTCGTTTGAAAACCCGAACGCGCCGCGCTCCCTCCAGCAGGGCGAAGTTCAGCCGAAGCTTGACATCAATGTGAATGTCGGCGCCCAGCAGATGGGTGAGGACCAGTTCGAGGTTGTTCTGACCCTGACGGCCAAGGCTGCCCGTCCCGACATGGTCATGTTCAATGTCGAGCTGGTCTATGCCGGTCTCTTCAAGATCACCGGTGTGCCGCAGGAGCACATGCATCCGTTTGTGATGATCGAATGCCCGCGCATGATCTTCCCCTTCGCCCGCAACATTCTGGCCGAAGCAACCCGCAATGGCAGCTTCCCGCCGCTGATGCTCGATCCGATCGACTTTGCCCAGCTCTACCGCCAGAACATGGCCCAGCAGGCTGGCGACCAGAAGCCGAACTGACGCGCACCAGGCGCATTCAGCTTCAAGGTTCAGCCTTTAGGTAGGCGCTCAAACCCCGTGCCGGTCTCCGGCGCGGGGTTTTGCATTGAAGACCAATTTCAACGGACAGGGACCCTCTGTGCGTCATTCTAGAGAGTGACGTGTAAGAATGTTCCCTGGCCATCCCCAGTCAATCCGATGAAACGGGATTGGCTCTATTGGGCTTCAAATTCTGGATCGACGGGAACCTGAAGCGTGGTCACCAGGGCGTTGGTCATGGAGGCGAGACCGATGATCTGCACCAGTTCGCCATGTTCCTCATCGCTCATGCCTTTCGCCCTGGCGGATGCGGTATGGGAATGCACACAGTAGCTGCAGCCATTGGCAGCCGACACGGCGATATAGATCATCTCGCGGGTTTTCGGGTCGAGCGCGCCGGGCGTGGCCATCACCGTCTTCACCTGTTCCCAGGTGCGTTTCAGGCCGGCAGGGTCATTGGCGAGCGCCCGCCAGACATTGTTGATGAAATCGGAGCCGCGGGTGTGCCGGATATCGTCAAAGACCGCTTTGACGTCCGGCAGGTCTTCTGCCTCCTGATCTGAAATCAGCCGCACCGTAGCCATGGCTATCCTCCTCGTGAGCTTGGTGGTGGGCTCAGGCCTCTTCCAGAAGCGCCGCCCAGCTTTTTGGCGCCTCCCCGTTCAGCGGGTTTTTGGGGGAGCGTTTGTAGCGGACCGTTTCCATCCGGAAGCTGCGCGCGTCGAACATCACCATGCGCCCGGTGAGCCCCTCGCCGGTTCCGGTGATCTCCTTGATCACCTCCATGGCTTGCATGGCGCCGAGGATCCCGGTCAAGGCCCCCAGAACTCCGGCCTCCGCGCAGCTTGGCAGCAGCCCGGCACGGGGTTTTTTCGGAAACAGGCACCGGTAGGTGGGGTTGGGGGCACCATCCGCACCGGTTTCAAAGGGCCTCAAGGTGGTGATGGAGCCGTCGAACTGGCCGACCGCCGCTGTCACCAGCGGCTTCTTGGCAAAGAAGCAGGCGTCAGAAACCAGATAGCGGGTGTCGAAATTGTCGGAGCCGTCCACAACCAGATCATAGCCGGACACAAGGGCGAGCGCATTGTGCCCGGCTATGCGGGTTGGATAGGGCGTGACCTGCACATTTGGGTTCAGCCGGGCGATGGCCTCTGCGGCACTGGCAACTTTCGGCTCGCCAAGCTGGTCGGTATCGTGAATGACTTGCCTCTGCAGATTGGACAGCGACACCGTGTCGTCATCAACAATGCCGAGGGTGCCAACTCCGGCGGCCGCCAGATATTGCAGGACCGGTGCCCCAAGGCCGCCAGCGCCAATCACCAGCACCTTGGCCGCTTTCAGTTTCTGCTGCCCGGCCCCGCCAATCTCATGCATGACGATGTGG
This sequence comes from Roseibium sp. AWQ4_290, assembly GCF_056160985.1. Lineage (NCBI taxonomy): Bacteria > Pseudomonadati > Pseudomonadota > Alphaproteobacteria > Hyphomicrobiales > Stappiaceae > Roseibium > Roseibium sp. AWQ4_290. The sequence continues at coordinate 101,488 of NZ_JBSWYG010000013.1, read as the reverse complement.
CGGGCGTAGCGTTCAAGTTCTGCGGAGGAAAGCATCTGGGGTCCTGCGAAACGGAAGGGGGTTATTTCAAGATGCGGCTGACAAGGCGGGCCGTGTAGTCGACCATGGGAATGACCCGCGCATAATTCAGGCGCGTGGGGCCGATCACGCCGAGCACGCCGACAATGCGCTGGTTGCTGTCCCTGTAGGGCGAGACGACAAGGGACGAGCCGGACAGGGAAAAAAGATTGTTCTCAGAGCCGATGAAGATCCGCACCCCGTCGCCCTTTTCCGCAAGGCCGAGAAGCTGGATCAGATCCTTCTTGTTTTCCAGATCGTCAAAAAGAAGCCGGATGCGCTCCAGATCCTCTGCTGCGTCCAGGTCGGTCAGCAGGTTGGACCGGCCCCGCACGATCAGGGTGCCCGGGTCGGTGGCCGTGTCGCCGCTCCACACGGCCAGACCCGCATCAATTACCTTCTGGCTGAGCTGGTCGAGTTCGGCCTGGTCCGCATCGCGCACCCGCTCCAGCTCTGTACGGATGTCTGAAAGCGTCCGGCCCTGGATCTGGGCGTTGAGATAGTTGCTGGCTTCTACCAGGGCGGAAGACGGCAGGTTGGCCGGAAGGTCGACAACCCGGTTTTCCACGGACCCGTCTTCGCTCACCAGAATGACCAGCGCCTTTTGCGGTTCAATGCGCACGAATTCGACATGTTTCAGCCGGGTATCGGATTTGTGGGTCAGCACGACCCCCGCGCCCATGGACAGCCCCGAGAGCATCTGGCTGGCCTCTGTCAGCACCTGTTCGCTTGAGGTGGCTTCCTGGGAGGCGCGCACCTGAACGTCGATCTGGCGGCGCTCGTCTTCGGTCAGGTCGCCCACTTCCAGCAGGGCGTCGACAAAAAACCGCAGCCCGACCTCCGTCGGCAGCCGGCCTGCGCTGGTATGGGGCGAGTGCAGCAGGCCAAGATGTTCCAGATCGGACATCACATTGCGCACGGAAGCCGGCGACAGGGACATGGACAGGGAACGCGAGACATTGCGGGAGCCGACCGGCTCGCCGGTCTCCAGATAGCTTTCCACGATGGAGCGGAAAATCTCGCGGGATCTCTTGTCGAGGTCGCTGAGGCTCAAAGGGCGTTCTCCGTATGACTGACCATGTTTTGCACCGGGTTTTGGCGCTGATACCCAAGATATAGGCGCAAAATGGGTCCGGCGTGAAGCAGGCCCTTTACCTTGCACGAAAATGAGGTCTACAAGGCGCACGGGATTTGAAGGAAACAGCGGTGTTGCACTGGACTGTTCCGTTTCATGGCGAAAGTCGAAAGGAAGTTTCATGCGTCCGTCTAAACGCGCAGCTGACGAGCTCAGGGCTGTGACCCTTGAGCGGGGAGTATCCAAACATGCGGAAGGATCGTGCCTGGTCAAGTTCGGCGACACCCATGTCCTGTGCACCGCCAGCCTGGAAGAGCGGGTGCCGCCCTGGCTCCGCGGTCAGAACCGTGGTTGGGTGACGGCGGAATACGGCATGCTGCCGCGGGCAACCGGTGAGCGCATGCGCCGTGAGGCCAGCGCAGGCAAACAGTCCGGCCGGACCCAGGAAATCCAGCGTCTGATCGGCCGGTCCCTGCGGGCGGTTGTTGATCTGCAAGCGCTGGGCGAAGTGCAGATCTCCGTAGACTGCGATGTGATCCAGGCCGATGGTGGCACCCGGACGGCCGCCATTACCGGCGCCTGGGTGGCCTTGCGCGACTGCGTGGAATGGATGCGTTCCCGGGACATGGTGTCTGGTACGGTTCTCAAAGACCATATTGCCGCCATTTCCTGCGGCATTCATGAGGGCAGCCCGGTGCTGGATCTGGACTATGCGGAAGACAGCACGGCGGAAACGGACGCCAATTTCGTGATGACCGGATCGGGCGGCATTGTCGAAATTCAGGGCACGGCAGAGGGCGCGCCCTTCTCCGAGGACGAATTCAACCAGCTTCTGGGACTGGCCAAGGCAGGGATCACCCGTCTGGTCGATCTTCAGAAAATGGCCATTCTCTAAATCAGTGTGCCGGTCTCCCGCTGGTGAGGCCCGCCAAGAGGGGGCTGGCTTGACCAGGTTGAGCCGGCCCGGGAACATAGCATCATGAGCCACCGCAAACTCATCCCCGGCAAACTCGTTGTTGCCAGCCACAACAAGGGCAAGATCCGGGAAATCAATGAACTCCTGGGGCCATACGGGTTCGAGGTGGTCTCTGCCGGGGATCTGGACCTGCCGGAACCGGTTGAGGACGGGCTTACATTTGAGGACAATGCTGCGATCAAGGCTGAGGCGGCAGCAGAGGCGTCCGGCCTCCCTTCGCTCGCCGATGACAGCGGGTTCTGCGTTGAAGCGCTGAAGGGAGATCCGGGCATTTATTCCGCGCGTTGGGCGGGGCCGGACAAGGATTTTGCCATGGCCATGCGCACCATTGAGGAAAAGCTGCAGACGCTTGAAGGCGGCGCACCCGGCAACCGCAGGGGCTCCTTTGTAGCAGTGCTGTGCCTTGCCTGGCCCGATGGCCACAAGGAGTTTTTCCGGGGCGAGGTTGCAGGCGACCTTGTGTGGCCGCCGCGTGGCAGCCAGGGCTTTGGATATGATCCCATGTTCAGACCGGACGGGCATACGCGCACCTTTGGCGAAATGACGTCAGAGGAAAAACATGGCCTGGAAGCCGGAGCAGAGCCGCTGTCCCACCGCGCCCGTGCATTCACGGCCTTTGCTCGAGGCTGCCTGGAGGGGGCGACACGGTGACCGGTCAAGAGGCGGCAGAAGGCGGTTTCGGCGTTTATATCCACTGGCCGTTCTGCGCGGCCAAATGCCCGTATTGCGACTTCAATTCCCATGTCCGCCACCAGCCGGTCGACCAGGAGCGGTTCGCGGACGCTCTTGTCCGGGAAATGACCTATCTTGCCGGGCTGACGGGCCCAAAAACCGTCCAGTCCGTGTTTCTGGGTGGTGGGACCCCGTCGCTCATGGACCCGGCGACAGTGGAACGGGTGCTGGTGGCGGTCTCCGATTGCTGGAGCATGGACGAGAAGATCGAGATCACGCTGGAAGCCAATCCGACCTCTGTCGAGGCGACCCGCTTCAAGGGGTACCGGGCGGCCGGCGTGAACCGGGTTTCCCTCGGGGTGCAGTCCCTCCATGATCAGGATCTGAAGCTTCTGGGCCGCCTGCATGATGCAGCTACCGCGCGTGCGGCCATTGAAACCGCCCGGGCCACCTTCCCGCGCCTGTCCTTTGATCTGATCTATGCCCGGCCCGACCAGACTCTTGGCGCGTGGGAGGCGGAGCTGAAAGACGCTATTTCGCTCGCGGCCGATCACCTGTCCCTCTACCAGTTGACCATTGAGCCGGGAACGCCCTTCTTCGCGCTGCATCAGGCGGGCAAGCTGAAGACCCCGGAACCGGAACTGGGGGCCGATTTTTACGGGCTGACCCAGGATATTGCGGCAGAGGCGGGCTTGCCTGCCTATGAAGTGTCGAACCATGCCCGGCCCGGCGCCGAATGCAGGCACAATCTGGTCTATTGGCGCTATGGCGACTATGCCGGTGTGGGCCCGGGAGCCCATGGACGCCTGACGGTGGGGGCGAACCGGCTGGCAACATCCACGGAATCCCACCCGGAAACCTGGCTGGAAACGGTCGAAAACCATGGCCATGGGCTGGTGGAACAGGCGGGCCTGAATGAAGAGGAGCAGGGGGATGAATACCTGCTCATGGGCTTGCGCTTGACCGAAGGCATTGATCTGAAGCGCTATGAAGCGTTTGCGCACAGAGCCATTGATCCAATGCGATTGAAAGCGCTTCTGGAACACGGCATGGTGGAAGAAATCGGGGAAAACCGGGTCCGGGCGACGCCGGACGGATTTTTTGTGCTCGACGCGGTGGTCGCCGATCTGGCAGCCTGACCGTCGCGATTTGCCCATACGGCACATAAATCTACCAAGTTGATTTAAATACCCAATCTGCCTTTTGCGCTGCAAAGCGTTTCGGTGCCGAAGCAAGTTTGCCAATAGCACAGACCATTTACAGGTCTTGCAGCGTAGCAAATAGCAGTATTGCCGCAGGCTGCCTGCCTAGCTATTGTGCTGCAATGCAATAGATGGTGCCATAACAAGCGGGCCGCGACAAAAGATGTTCAATTTCATCAATGAGGCGCGCGGCTTCGCAAACAAAGGAGACGCGCCTTTGCCATTTTATCATCTGTACGAGCTGAACCATGCTGCCATGGCACCGCTGCGCGCGGTCGCCGACATGACCCGGCTCTGCTTTCAAAATCCGCTCAATCCCTGGACCCATACCAGCTATGGCCGCCAGGTGGCGGCTGGCTGCGAGGTGCTGGAACGCACGACCCGGCGCTACGGAAAACCCGAATTTGGCCTGCGCGAAACCACGGTGGGCGGTGTGCGGGTGCCCGTGCGCGAAGACATTGTCTGGAGCCGGCCCTTTTGCGATCTGATCCGTTTTGAGCGGGGCACCGCAACCCACCGCAACGATCCCAAGGTGCTGATCGTCGCGCCGATGTCCGGCCACTACGCGACCTTGCTGCGCGGAACGGTGGAAGCGCTGCTGCCCAACGCGGATGTCTACATCACCGACTGGATCGATGCGCGCATGGTACCGGTCCAGGACGGCAAGTTCGATCTGGACGACTATATCGACTACATCATTTCCATGCTCCATTTCCTGGGGCCGGATTCCCATGTGCTCGGCGTGTGCCAGCCGTCGGTTCCGGTTCTTGCGGCAACGGCGGTGATGGAAGCCCGGGAAGACCCATATGTCCCGGCGACCATGACGCTGATGGGTGGTCCGATCGATACCCGCGTTGCCCCGACAGCAGTGAATGATCTGGCAGTTTCCAAGGGCATCGACTGGTTCAAGAACAACGTCATCATGAAAGTGCCGTTCCCGCATCCGGGGTTCATGCGCGATGTCTATCCGGGCTTTTTGCAGCTGTCCGGTTTCATGAGCATGAATCTGGACCGCCATGTCACGGCGCATCGGGATTTCTTCCAGCATCTGGTCGCCGGAGACGGAGACAGTGCGGAAAAACACCGGGATTTTTATGATGAATATCTGGCCGTCATGGACCTGACGGCCGAATTCTACCTGCAGACTGTGGAATCCGTATTCATCGATCATTCCCTGCCCAAGGGCAAGATGGAGCATAACGGCACGCCGATCGATTGCACTCAGATCAAACGCACGGCGCTGCTGACGGTGGAAGGCGAGAAGGACGATATCACCGGCCGGGGCCAGACACGGGCGGCCCATGACCTGTGCACCAGCCTGCCGGACGACATGAAGGCCCATTACGAGCAGCCCAATGTGGGCCATTATGGCGTTTTCAACGGCTCCCGCTGGCGGTCAGAAATTGCTCCGCGTGTGATGGACTTCATCCGCAGTCACCGGCCGGGTGTCTCCCGGCGCCCTGCTGCAGCAAAGAAAACCTCTACCCAGGCAAAAGTGGTCGCAGCCGTCAAATCCGCCGCTAAAGCGGTGACGAAACCGGCCGCCAAATCCAAAACCGAAGCCAAGCCGGTGGCCAAGACCGGAACGGTCTCTGCCAGGAAACCTGCCAGGAAACCCGGGCCGCTGGCAGACATCCTGCTGGCCAAGCCCGATGGGGCGGCGGACGACCTGAAAGCGATCAGCGGTGTCGGGCCGAAGCTGGAAACGGCTTTGAATGAGGCCGGTATTTTCCATTACTGGCAGATTGCCGGGCTCACCGGCGACCAAATCGAGGCGCTGGACAGCAAACTCGACTTCCGGGGCCGCATTGCGCGGGACAACTGGATCGAGCAGGCCCGCCAGCTCTCGGAAGCTGTCAGTTGACAAGAGATGGATCGGGCACCGGGGCCGGGGCGATGCCGGACGGTGCCCGCAACCGGGGTGTTGCACGGTCAAAAGCTGGTTTGACCCTGTCCCGCGCAGGCAAATGAATTTTTCTTCATTTTCTTTTCGTTGAATTCCTGCGCCGGTTCTACTTTCCGAAGCGGCGGATTCCGTAAACAAAGCCAAAGAGTTGTCATTCCTTTAGACAATGCGCTTTCTGGGGCGCGTGTCTAGTCTACCGATGCGACGCGCATCACAAATCCTTGAAGCGGCGGCGGGCAATGCCCACCTTTTTGGGGTGGATGTCTTTAATGGATAGGACGATGACGACGACCAAAAGTTGCATGATCAAACCTGCCTGGACGCCTGCGACCATCGGCCTGATGGTGCTGGGGTTCGTGGTGTTCTGGCCGCTTGGCCTCGCCATGCTCGCCTATATCTTGTGGGGTGACCGGTTCGAGGCCATGGCCCGCGATGCAAGAGATCACTGGCGGGGCAGCCCGCTGAAGGGAGCTTTCGACCAGATGTCAAACACACCTGCCTATGCACGGACCGGAAACGTGGCATTCGACGATTACCGTGAGCGTGAGCTGAAACGACTGGAAGAAGAGCGCGCGAAGCTGGACGCGATGCGGGCGGATTTCGACGAATTTCTGCGGGAGTTGCACCGGGCCCGCGACCAGGAAGAATTCGACCGCTTCATGGCCAAACGGGGCCGTTCAACTGGCGGCGAGGCGCCCGCCTCCTGAAACGGATTGTCCTGGACCCGTCTGCGGACGGCCTGACCGAAGGCGGCGCCCAAAGCGCCGCTTTCGTCATTTTCATTCCTTAAAAATAGTGTTTGGGCTCCCGATCCCGGAGCGCCATGTTCCTGTGGGGAAACCGGTTTGTCTTTTGCGTTAACGTTTCTGATGTCAGGCAGCGAAAGGCAAAACCCATGAAACGCGATTTGCTTTAAACTCCCTGCAAGTGATTCGACCGGACCCCTGACCATGCGCCTGCGCCGCACGCCTTCCAAGCTGCCGGACCATATCGAGATTGAAACGGAGACGGCGGCTGTGCGCATCCGTCTGCGGGCCAATCCCAGAGCACAGCGCTATCTGCTCCGTCTGCCGGCAGACCGGTCCGGCCCCGTTCTAACGGTGCCCAAGGGTGGCGATCTCTCCCGCGCCGAACGGTTTGCCCGCCAGCATATCGACTGGCTGATCGACCGGCTGCAGGACCGGCCGGACCATGTGGCGTTCCGCGCCGGGGACATCGTTCCTCTGCGCGGGCAAGAGCATGTCATCGTTCCAACCGGCACACTGCGCGGGCTGGTCACGGTGGGCCGGGCGGAAGACGGAATGCCGGCCCTGCTGGTGCCCGGCGCAGACGATCATATTCCGCGCAAGGCGATATCCTGGCTGAAGGAAGAGGCGCGGCGGGACTTGACGGAGCGGGCCCATCATCACGCCAGGGTCCTGGGCAAGAAAATCGCCGCCATTAGCATCCGCGACACCAAAAGCCGCTGGGGCTCCTGTGCCTCCAATGGCAGGCTATCCTTTTCCTGGCGCCTGATCCTGGCCCCGCCCGATATTCTGGACTATGTGGCCGCCCATGAGGTTGCCCATTTGCAGGAAATGAACCATTCAAGCCGGTTCTGGCGCCTGTGCGAACATCTTGCGCCGCAAACCCCGCGGGCCCGCGTCTGGCTTAAGGAAAACGGTCTTCACCTGCACGGCTACGGCTAATACCACATGCCAAAACCCGGTCGGATGGGTCCTTGTCAAGTGAGTTTGGATCCACGGGCCTAGCCTACTGAGTTCGCAGGTCACCGGCTTTTATAACGCGCGACAGGGGGGCGCTACCCGCCGCCGAAAATATTGCGCAGGAGATTGAGCGGGCCGCGCCGTTCGCCATCGCCGCCTTCGCCGCCAATTGGAGCGGGTGGGATTGGCGCACTGCCGGAACTGACAGTGGCTGGCCGCTGGGTCCGGGGTTTGCGCGGCGCGGCAATCGTGGCCGGAAGGTTTGGAACGCCGGGTAGATCGGCCACCGGCAGGCCTTTGTGATCCGAATCCATCACGGCTTTCCAGGTGGCAGCTGGCAGGCTGCCGCCGGTTGCCTTGCGGGTCGGCGAATTGTCGTCATTGCCGAACCAGACCGCTGTGGTCAGATTGCCCGTATAGCCGATGAACCAGGCATCGCGGAAATCCTGTGTGGTGCCGGTCTTGCCGCCTGCTGGCCGCCCGCTGTCAAGACGGGCCTTGTGGCCCGTACCGGTGAGCAGGGTTTCGGCCATCATCCGGTTCATGTCCGCGACTTGCTGGCGCTGGATCACCCGGCCCCGGCCGTCGCCGGATCTGGAATAAAGGGTTTTGCCGTCAACGGTGCGGATCCGGCGGATGATATGCGGCAGGACCCCATAGCCGCCATTGGAAAAGGGCACATAGGCCGACGCGATTTCCAGCGGCGAGACTTCCGATGTGCCCAGGGCCAGCGACAGGTTCGCCTTCAGGGGCGAGGTGATGCCAAGCCGCTTGGCTGTGCTGGCGATGGTTCCGGGTCCGACCTGGTTGGCCAGTTGCGCGGCAATGGTGTTCAGGGACAGGCTGAGCGCCCGGGTGAGGGAGACCGGCCCGTAATATTGCTTGGTGTAGTTCTTCGGCGACCATTTGCCGATGGTGGTCGGCTGATCCTGACGGATGGTGTCCGGCGTCATACCGTTTTCCAGAGCCGACAGATAGACAAAGGGTTTGAAAGCTGAGCCAGGCTGGCGCTTGGCATAGGCTGCCCGGTTGTACTGGCTTCTGGCATAGTCGGCACCGCCGACCATGGCCTTGATCGCCCCGGCCGTATCCAGCGTGACAATCGCACCCTGAGACACCCTGAGGGTCTTGCCGTTTTCCTTAAGCGCAGCGCGCAGGGCTGTTTCGGCGGACTGCTGCATGGCCGGATCGATGGTCGTGTCGACCACAATGTCCTTTTCGATTGAGCCGACAAAATGCGGCAGCACGTCCATCACGTAGTCGGCCACATAGTTCTCGCTTGCTGACGTGTAGCGGCGGACCACCTTGGCCGGAGCGGCCAGGGCGTTTTTGGCTTCATCTGCAGTAATGTAGCCCTCGTCATGCATGGCAGCCAGTACGAGCTGCGCCCGGTCCTCGGCCAGATCCGGATTGCGCGCAGGGGAATAGCGGGAGGGGGCTTTCAACAGACCGGCGATGGTCGCAGCTTCCGCGATCGTCAATAGGCGCGCCGACTTGCCGAAATAGCGCCGGGCGGCGGCATCCACCCCATAGGCACCGGAGCCGAGATAGACCCGGTTCAGATACATTTCGAGGATCTCGTCCTTGGAATATTCCGCTTCCAGCCAGAAGGCGAGCACCAGTTCCTGGATCTTGCGCTTCACGGTGCGGTCCGGTTCCAGAAACAGATTCTTGGCCAGCTGCTGGGTCAGGGTCGAGCCGCCCTGGGACACACGCCCGGCAGTCAGGTTGGTGTAGACGGCCCGCAGCAGGCCCACCGGGTCGACGCCGAAATGGGAGCGGTAGCGGCGGTCCTCAATGGCAATGACCGCATTGGGCAGATAGGGGGGCAGCTGTTCCAGCCGTACCGCCTCGCCGCCCGTGTCGCCGCGGTTGGCAATCAGATCTCCGTTTCCAGCCACAATTTTCACATTGGGGGGCCGGGCCGGCACTTGCCACTCGGAGGTCGGCGGCAGATAGGCGGCATAGTAGCCGACTACGCAGACCACGGCGATCACGCCCCAGATGCCAAGAACCGCGCTCCAGTAAAGACTGCGCTTGAACAGCCTGCCGACCACCGGGGGAATGCGCAAACGGAAGCCGCGCACACTGCTGCGCCGCTTTGCTCCGGACCGACTGCCCCGGCCTTTGCTCTGCCGGGGTTTTGTGCCCCGGGATCTGCCGGTTGCGGCTTTCGGTTTGGAGGGTTTTCCCGTCTTTTTGGCTGGTGCTTTCTTGCGGGTGCGGGCGCCGGCAGTCTTGCGTTTGGGTTTGGCACCGGATTTGGAGGCGGGTGCAGTTGGGCGGTCCTGCGGCCCAAGGCGCAGGTCAAGCAGAGTGCTGTCCGTTTCCCCGAAGGTCGGCTCAATCCGTGCCTGGCGTTTCGCCCGAGGCGCCATCGCTCATTCGTCCCGTCATCATGTCCGGTTGAAAACCGGTCCCCGGTGATGAAGATAGAATGCGGCAATTTAAGGGGGCGTTAAGGCTTCGCCCTTCCCGTGCAATTCCATAGTGCCAGATTCCGGCGGGCAGATCCGTCGCTTTGCTGATGGCAGTTTTTACGAGCCACCTGAATCTGAAGCTCGTCTCATTTCCCGGCACGCTCCGAACGAACTTCAGAGTAAAGAAGGTGACCAGCAAACCTATGTTTCTAATGAGGTTTTCGGAACTGAAATACGCGACGGCGCGCGTTGCAAAAATCAGGCGTATTTCAAGTCCACCACACCGGCATCAGCTTGCGTAACGGCTTGCGTCGGCGCCGTAGTAATTCACGTAGCGGGTGTTGAGTTCGCTGACCGGCATGATGATGAGAATGTCGGTGGTTCCGAACTGGTGGTCGATCACCGCGCCGTCGCCGATAAAGGCCCCGAGCCGCAGGTAGCCCTTGACCAGAGGCGGCAGGGCGCGCAGGGCGGCTTTCTGGTTGATGTCTTCAGAGGCGAGGCGGTTCATTTCCACATAGCGGTCCTGAACGGCCCGTGCACGCCATTCTTCTGGCGCGCGTGAGGCGTGATGCAGGAAGGAGAGCTGCTCTGCCAGTGCATCGGGCTGGGTGCCTTCAATGGAAGCACACCCAAGCATGACGTCGATCTTGTGCCGCAGCACATAGGACCAGATGCCGTGCCACAGCAGTTCAACCGTTTTTTTGTTGCGGTAGGGCTTGAGCACGCAGGACCGGCCCAGTTCCATAAACCGCTTGCCCGGATTGGCATCGATCAGGCGCTGGATATCATATTCGGCAGAGGTGTAGAAGCCGCCATGGCGATCGGCAATCTCCTGGCGCAGCACCCGGTAGGTGCCGACGATCTGCGGTTTCAACCGGCCCAGTTTGTTGCGTTTCAAGGATGCGTGATCCACGACAAGAAGATGGTCGCAATAGGTGTCAAACGGGTCCGCATCGCGCCGGGTTGCCTGGGTATGGGCATCGGCAATGGCGGACATTTCTTCATAAAAGACCTGATAGCGCAGCCGTTGCGCCTTTTTCACTTCCTTGAAATTGCGCGCCAGACGCACTTCCAGCGAGCCGATGCGGCCGAGCGTCTCGCCCGGTGTGTGGACTGGCGCTCCCGGGCGCATATGCGTTGAGGCCGCAGCGTCAGCGCGCAGAGCTGGCGAAAATTTGCGCACCAGTTTCTTCGGAGAAAAAAGTCCTTCACGCATCATGGACAGTCTACCCTCTTGCATTCCTTCAGCGGCACGTGGTCCGTTTCACAGCTTGCAAGCTGTTTCACGTGTCTTTTTACGTTCGCCGGTACAGGATCTCCGGCGCGGGCCCACATGCTTTAAACGCGTCCTAGAACACATCTTTCCTACAGCTGGATGACAGCCGGGTTGATTTCCGGATATCCCATCGCGGAAGTGTATATGAGCATTGGATAAGTGAAAACTGGAACATTGCCGCAGTCAGACCAAACCCCGGCCCCAGACCCGGATCTGCTCCGGCCGTGGTGGCCCTCAGGTTCAAAAGCAAGATCCTTTAGCGGGCGATGCTGTCGAGGGCCGCTGAAATGGCGTCCGCGGACAGGGGCTTGGTCAGATATCCGGCAGCCCCCATCTCTACGGCCTTGTCGCGGGCATCCTGCATCACATCGGCAGTGACGATCAGCACCGGTACGGGAGGACGCCCATGGGCCATCTCTTCTTCGCGGATCTTGCGGATCGCTTCAAACCCGTCGAGACCGGGCATGTGCAGGTCCATCAAGATGGCATCAAAGCCGCCGGAGGACGCCTCTGCGACCGCTGCCTCCCCATCGACCACCATCACCGGTACATGGCCGAGCTTGCGCAGCATGGCTTCGCTGAGCAGCCGGTTGATATCGTTGTCTTCAGCCACAAGCAGGCGCAGAGGCCGGGCGGGCGCCGCAGGGCGGCGCGCGGACGCTTCCGTGCTGACAGGATCGGCTCCGGCCTCCCAGGCATGGTCCTGGGCGGAGCCACTCAAGAGGCCGGAAAACACCTGAACCAGGGTCTCGATCCGCACTGGGCGGATCAGATAGGCGGCATAGCCGGCCGAGCGCAGATCCGCGAGCCGGTCCCGTTCGCCCGGTGAAATCAGCACTATGGCGGGAACCGGGCACCCGGCCAGCCGGGCGGAGGCCAGCCAGCCGCCGCTGTCCGACAGGGCCGCATTGTCGACCACCAGAAGATCTGCGCCCGCAAGCGCCTTTTCCAGGGTCGGGCTGCCGGGCACTTGAATGGAAACATCCGCCCGGTGGCGCTCCAGACGCCTGGCCAGCAGCGGGCATTCGATCCGGCTGTTGGTGACAAAGACGATGCTGCGGCCCGAAAGAGCCGCCAGACGCGGATCTTCGCTTTCGTTCAGGACTTCGGGAATAGGCAGGGTGACCCGGAAATGACCGCCGCCCTCTGCGCCGGGCCGGGCGGTGATCTGGCCGCCCATCAGCCGGACCAGACGCTGGGCAATGGCCAGCCCCAGTCCGGTGCCGCCGAATTTGCGCGCCGGGCCGTGATCCACCTGTTCGAATTCCTTGAACAACCGTTCCGCCTCGGCCTCGTCAAAACCGATGCCGGTATCACGCACATCAATGGCCAGAAAACTGCCGCCCACGGGATTGGGCTGGCCGGTCAGTTCAACTGCCACGCCGCCCTCATCTGTAAATTTGATCCCATTGCCGATCAGGTTGAACAGGATCTGACGAACCCGGGTTGCATCCAGGGTCAGCTCTTCGGGCAGGCACGGGTCCAGCATCATGCCAATTTCCAAGCCCTTGGCATGGGCTTTCGGGGCCAGCAGCTCCACCACATGTTCTGCCAGCGCCCCGGCTTTCACTGGCGCCAGCTGAATGTCCAGCTTGCCCGCCTCCACCTTGGAAAAGTCGAGCACCTCGTCAATCAGGAGAAGCAGGGTCTCTCCGGAGGTTTCCAGCGCATCGATATAGGCGCCCTGCTCCTTGGTCACGCGAGTGTCCTTCAGCAGAGAGGCCATGCCCAGAATGCCGTTCAGGGGGGTGCGGATCTCATGGCTGACCGTGGCCAGAAAGCGGGATTTGGCTTCATTCGAGGTTTCGGCCGAATGCCGGGCAGCCAGAAGCTCTTCTTCGATCAGCCGCCGGTCGGTCACGTCCCGCAGTACCGTCTGGACCAGTTGCCGGTCCGACCCGGTGTCGCGCACGGGCACGTCAATGCGGGAAAACCACCGCGGCCCGGCCGCCGTTTGAATGTGAAGGTCCTGAAACCCTCTGGCCGAAGGGCTGGCGGGATGCGGCGTGTTGCCCTGGTCCTGAGGCAAATCCCCGGCGACCAGCGGCAGATGCAGGGGTCTGCCCGGGGTAAGGTCATGGGTCTGACCGAAGATGTTTTCGGCGGCAGAATTGACATAGGTGATCAGGCCATCCGTGTCTCTGCGCACCACAACATCGCCAAGGGTCGCCAGAATGCTGGCATGCCGTTCGTCGGATTCGCCAAGCTCCCAGGCCCGGTCTTCCAGCTCCTCGCAACGGCTGGTCAGGCGGCGGATTTTCCGGTCCTTGACCAGAAGGGCTTCCTGCGCCTGCTGCATTTCATCCGCCATCAGCCGCCAGACGGCAAGCCCGCCGGCAAAAAACACAAGACCGAGGCCAAGAAAGCGGTTTAGGCCGTCCAAGGTCACCAGAAACAGGGCAGCGGCAAGCGCAATCAACAGCCCGGCGGTGGCCACATGCTGAAGACGCTTGGCGGCCTTGGAAACGGGCCGGTCCGTGACCCTGCGGCCGCGATCTGCAAGAAATGCGGCGTCCGCGTCAGAAATCCGGGCGTCGACCGGGGCTGTTTCCAGCCGCTCCTGCCGCCAACCGGTTTCGCGTTCGTCCCCTTCGGGATCAGGGCCGTAGGCTTGCTCTCCGCTTCGATTGGACATGACTGCTCTCTAATCACCTGTTTGGCGTGAGAGTGCCGCTTAAACTTTTAGAAACCGTTTCACACAAAAAAAGCCATGTGTCCCGGACAGGGACGCAAGGCCAAAAGGTGTTGACCCGCGGCACGGACAAACAAGCGCCGGGGCGAATTTGACCGGGTCAGATGTCAGGAGACCGGGAGCGCTGCAGGTCCGGGGATGAGAACGCACCCGGCCGGTCAGCGCACGTCCAGAAAGCCGATGATCCGGCGCACATCTTTCAAGACCGGTTCGGCAATGGAGGACGCTTTTTCAGCGCCTTCCTTCAGCACCGCATCAATCTGGGTCTGGTCTTCCATCAACCGGCGCATCTCGTCTGTCATCGGTGACAGTTTGGTGACGGCCAGCTCGGCCAGGGCCGGTTTGAACCCGGAGAACTGCTGTCCGCCGAACTCCTTGAGCACGGCTTCCTTGGTGGCGCCACTCAGCGCCGCGTAGATGCCGACCAGATTGTCCGCTTCCGGGCGCCCGTCAAGACCGTCCACCTCGGAGGGCAGTGCGTCCGGATCGGTCTTGGCCTTGCGGACCTTCTTGGCAATCGCGTCTGCATCGTCGGTCAGGTTGATGCGGGACAGGTCGGAAGGATCGGATTTCGACATCTTCTTGGTGCCGTCGCGCAGCGACATGATCCGGGTGGCCGGTCCGGCGATCATCGGTTCGGTCATCGGAAAATACAGCTCTTCGGGCAGTTCCGGCGACGGATCCGGATTGGGCACACCGACGCCCAGTTCCTTGATCCGGCCACCAAAATCATTGTTGAACTTGGCCGCAATGTCGCGCGTCAGTTCCAGATGCTGCTTCTGGTCGTCCCCCACAGGCACATGGGTTGCGCGATAGGCCAGAATGTCGGCGGCCATCAGGTTCGGATAGGCAAACAGGCCGACAGAGGCGTTTTCACGGTTCTTGCCGGCCTTTTCCTTGAACTGGGTCATGCGGCTGAGCCAGCCCATCCGCGCCACGCAGTTGAAGATCCAGGCCAGTTCCGCATGTTCGCGAACCTGGGACTGGTTGAATATGATTGACTTCTTCGGATCAATGCCGGCGGCCATATAGGCGGCGGTCACTTCCCGGGTCGCGTTGGTCAGCTCCTGCGGGTCGGGAAAACCGGCCGTGATCGCGTGGCTGTCCACGACGCAGAAAATGGTCGGCATCTGGTCCTGAAGCGGGACCCAGCGGGACACGGCCCCCAGATAGTTGCCAAGATGAAGGTTGCCGGTCGGCTGAACGCCGGAAAAGACACGGGGCTGGAACGCCGTCATTTTCGATCCCTTTATTGATGCGGCCGGTTGGAAGGGCGCTGTGAAACTTTGGGCGCGCCGGGTTTAAGCTCCGGGCGCCCGGGATGCAAGCAAGAATGCGGGATGTGTGGCATTTCGGCCTTAGTTGTTGCGCCGGGTCAACGCCTTCACCATGGCGAGCAGATCGGCCCCGCCGCTGACCTGGGCGCAGACTGCAAAGGAGACGATCCCGGTCAGGACAAGCGCCAGAAGACCGGAAATCCGTACCAGCAGCCAGTGGCTGGCCAGAAGCGGCGCCAGGGCTGAAGCGGCGAAATGAATCACCACCCCCATGATAAGGCTGGCCAGAAGCACCAGCGACAACCGGCGCAAAAGCTCCAGATCCGGCACGAAATGGCCCCGCCGCCACAGGACGGCAACCAGCAGGCCCGTATTGACCCATCCGGCGATCGTGGTTGCCAGGGCAATGCCCACATGGGCGAGAACCGGAAACAGGGCGACAGACAGTACCACATTCACCACCATGCCGACGGCTGCAAATTGCATCGGGGTCTTGGTATCTTCCCGGGCGAAATAGCCTGGCGAGAACACTTTGTTGAGCACAAAGGCGGGAAGGCCGAAGGAAAAGGCCATCAGCGCTGCTGCCGTGCCTTCGACAGCGGCCGCATCAAAGCGCTGCCGCTGGAACAGGACGGAGACAATCTCGTCCGGGACCACGGCCAGGGCGGCGGCGGAGGGCAGGGTCAGGACCAGCGAGATCTCCAGCGCCCGGTTGAGGCTGCTTTGATAGGCCTGTGTTTCGCCGGAACGCAATTGCCGGGTCAGGCTGGGCAGAAGCACGACACCAATGGCAATACCGATGACCCCAAGCGGCAGCTGGTAGAGCCGGTCGGCAAAATAAAGCATGGCATTGGCGCCGTCCTGAAGGGAGGCGATGATGGTGCCAACGGCGATATTCAACTGGGTGACGCCGCCCGCAATGACGCCCGGGATGCCGAGCACAAGCAGCCGCTTTGCCGAAGCGGTGTAGCGGGGCCGGTAGATGGGCAGGCTGAAGCCGAGCCGTCGCAGATCGGCCACCACCACCACAAGCTGGACAATGCCGCTGACGGCGACCCCGGCACTGAGGACAATCCCGAGTGTCTGATTGTCCCGGATCCCGGCCACAAGCACGCCGCCCAGAACGATGCTCATAACCACATTCAGCATGACCGGGGCAAAGGCGGCGGCCGCAAACCTTTGATAGGTGTTCAGGATGCCGGCGGCAAAGGCCAGCAGGGACATGAACACCAGATAGGGGAAAGTAATCCGCGCCATCAGAACCGTAAGGTCGAACTTGTCCGGATCGGCCTGAAAGCCGGGGGCCAGACCCCAGACAATAAGCGGCATGAAAATCTGGGCGGCGGCGGTCAGGGCCAGCAGGCAGAACAGCAGAGCCGCACCGATTTCCCCGGCAAAGCGGCGGGCACCCTCCTCGCCGTCTTCTTCCACCGCCCGGGCGAACAGCGGCACGAAGGCGGAATTGAACGCCCCTTCGGCAAACAGCCGCCGGAACAGGTTGGGCAGGCGGAAGGCCACGGCAAAGGCGTCGGCCACCGGGCCCGTGCCGACGGCGGCAGCCAGAAGCACGTCGCGCACAAATCCCAAAAGGCGGCTGAGCATGGTTGCGCCGCCAACCGTGGTGAAGTTGCGCACAAGGCTCATGGCCTGGGCATCCCGGCCGGGATGGAGCAGACATCAGCGGCGGGCGCGGGCGCTTCAGTGGACGGGGACGCCATTCAGGAGGCCTGCCGCTGCGCTTTGCGGGCCACCGGCGCGGCCGGGTCGAGCTCTACCTTGCCCTCCACGGCCCTTGCCAGCCGCTCGCGGATAATGTCCTGGCGGCCGATATTGGCGATTTTCTGCCCCGTCAGATCGGTGACATAAAAGACATCGACCACCTTTTCCCCGAAGGTGGAGATATGGGCGGAGCCGATATTCAGGTTAAGCGTTGCAATCGATCGGGTCAGGTCATAGAGCAGGCCGGGCCGGTCCAGTCCGGAAATCTCCAGAACCGTGTAGTCGTCTGACAGGGTATTGTTGACCAGGATTTCGGTCGCGACCTTGAAGGCTTTCACCCGGCCCTTCATGGCGCTTTTCTTGGCAACGGGTTCGGGCAGGCGCTCTTCGCCGCGCAAGGTGGAGCGGATCAAATGGGTGATGCGCTCACCCCGCCGCCGTTCGTCGTCATCGTCGGGCAATTCGCGGCCGATAAAGATCGTGTCGATGGCAAAACCATCTGTGGTCGTGTCGATCTGGGCGTCCACAATATTGGCCCCGGTGGAAAAACAGGCCCCGGCAATAATGGACAAAAGGCGCGGGTGATCCGGTGCCATGATGTTCAGTTCCGTCACCCCTTCAAAGGCGCGCGGAATGACCTTGAAGGCCAGCTGTTTGCCCGCCTGCGCGGCGGTGTGCAGCAGCTCCGCATGGGTCAGCAGCCGCTCCGGTTCGGTGCGCAGCCAATAGGCCGGATAATGCCGGTCCATATATCCGGCTCTGTCCTCAATGCTCCAGTGGCCGAGATTGCCAGCCAGATCTTCCTTTGCCGCTGCAATCGTTTGTTTGTGCGACATCTTGGTATGGCCGCCGGACAGGTGCGGTTCGGTAGCGTAATAAAGGGTGCGCAGCAACTGACCCTTCCAGCCGTTGAAAACACCGGGCCCGACGGCCCGGATATCCGCAACGGTCAGGATCAACAGCAGCTTCAATCGCTCCAGGGACTGCACGGTGTGAGCGAAGTCGGTGATTGTCTTGCGGTCGCTCAGATCCCGCGACTGGGCAATCGTGCTCATGTCCAGATGGTGGCGGATCAGCCAGGCCACGGTCTCCGTTTCCGCTTCGTTCAGGCCGAACCGGGGGCAGAGCTTGCGGGCCACCTTTTCCCCGGCAACGGAATGGTCTTCCGGCCGCCCCTTGGCAATGTCATGCAGGAACATGGCCACATAAAGCAGTTTGCGATTTTGGAGGGTCAGGATCAGGTCGGTGGACAGCGGATGGTCCTCGCCGGACTCACCGCGCTCGATCTCCGCCAGAACGCCAACGGAGCGGATCAGGTGCTCATCCACCGTGTAGTGGTGATACATGTTGAACTGCATCATCGCCACGACCTTGCCGAATTCCGGCACGAACCGGCCGAGCACGCCGGTTTCGTTCATCTTGCGCAAGGTCTTTTCCGGTGCGTTGCGCGAGGTCAGGATCGACAGGAACAGCCGGTTGGCTTCCGGATTGGTGCGCAGGTCATTGTCGACAAATTTCAGCGAATGCCGGATCAGCCGCGTCAGCCGGGGATGCATGTTGTAGTCATGCTTGTCCGACAGCTGGAACACTTTCAAAAGATTGAGCGGACTGGTCTCGAACAGGGTGTCGTTCGTGCAATTGAGCCGGTTGTTCTCAACCACGAAACCAGGGGCGCCCTGAACGGGTTTGGCCGTGTCGCTCATGCGGCCGGTTCGCAGGCGCCGCATCATGCCGGTCAGGCCCTTGCCGCGCGGCTCCTTGACATGCTCTTCCTCCAGCGCTGCGCAGATGATACGGGTCAGGTCTCCCACATCCTTGGCAACCAGGAAGTAGTGTTTCATGAAGCGCTCGACGTCGCGCATGCCCGGATGCTGGGTGTAGCCGAGGCGGATTGCGATCTCGCGCTGAAATTCAAACGCCAGCCGTTCTTCCGGGCGGCCGGTGAGAAAATGCAGGTGGCAGCGCACGGCCCACAGAAAGTCCTCCGACTTCAGAAAGCGGCTGTATTCGGCTCGGGTCAGCACCCCTTTTTTGACCAGATCCGACTGCCTGTCGACCCGGTAGTGGTATTTGGCGATCCAGAACAGGGTGTTGAGGTCGCGCAGGCCCCCTTTGCCTTCCTTGATATTGGGTTCCACCAGATAGCGCGAGGTGCCCTGGCGCCGGTGACGGTCGTCCCGCTCCTGCAGCTTGGCGGCGATGAATTCGGAACTGGTGCCGTTGACCACTTCCTGGCCGAACCGGCCGAGCAGTTCTTCAAAAAGGGGCGCGTCCCCCCAGATGTGGCGCGCCTCCAGAACGGCAGTGCGGATGGTCATGTCAGAGCGGGCGAGGCGCACGCATTCGTCGATATTACGGGTGGCATGACCGACCTTGAAGCCCAGATCCCAAAGCATGTAGAGGATATATTCCACCACCTGCTCCCCCCAGGGGGTTTGCTTGTAGGGCAGGATGAACAGAAGATCGATATCCGATCCGGGGGCAAGGGTGCCGCGCCCATAGCCACCGACCGCAGCCACCGACATGCGCTCTGCGGCGGACGGATTGGTGACCCGGTAGACGTAATTGACTGCAAAATCATAGATCACCCGGATCAGTTCGTCCTGGATGAAAGACAGTCTGCGGGCGCATAAAAGACCACCGCCATCCGCATTCAACCGGGCCTCGGCGGCATCCCGGGCCGTTTTCACCTGCGCTTTCAAGCTGGTCAGGACAGCGGATCTGATCTCAAGGCCAGAGCCGTCGCCGTCTGTCTCGCGGGTCATGTCCGTCAGCCGGGCGCGCAGAGCGTCCGCATCGATCAGGCCGGTCAATTCATCTTGGCTGGGTTTCATGCGTGTCAGGGGGTCCGTTCAACGGGCAAGTGTCAAGGCGGTTATATAGCTGAAGGCGCATAAGGACAGGTAAATATGAACCATCCCGCCGCCGTCTGCACAAAAACTCCTGGATTGATCGCTTTTAAGTTGAAGCCTTTCATTTATTAAATCATTTTAAAATAACAACGCAGGCTGGAAGTGAAACAACTTTCGCGCACATTTTCAGGTGGGGGATCTCGTGCAGGCTGACATTTCCGGTGAAATCCAGGCTCTTATTAATGTGATGACACAGAGCCCGGAAAATGACGGCGTCTTACGCGCCGTTCTGGTGCTTCTGGAGCAAGCGCCGGACAGCAGCGTCATCATCGACGGGCTGGCGCAGATCGATCCGGACCAGATCGCCAATGCGGAGCTGAAGGCCAGGGCGGCCACCTTGCTGCGCAAGGCGGATGCGCTTGATCTTGCCGGCAAATGGCAAGTGGCTCCGCAACCCGGGCTGCCGAAAAATGTTGTCGCTCTGGCCTCAGCCAGCCTGCCTGTGCCGGAGGTGGCCGGGCAGATCAGTTTTGAGGACGTTGGCGGTCTGGAACACGTCAAGAAGCAGATCCGCCGGAAGATCATCAACCCGTTTCAAAACAAGAGAGCCTTGTTTGAAAGGTTCAAACGCAAGGCGGGCGGCGGGGTCCTGATGTATGGCCCGCCCGGATGCGGCAAGACCATGCTGGCGCGGGCATTGGCCACTGAGTGCAAGGCGACATTTATGAATGTGCGCGCTGCCGATATTCTCGACCAGTATGTGGGCAATGCCGAAAAGCGGATTGCGGAGATTTTTCAGGAGGCACGGGCCGCCCGGCCGGTTGTCCTGTTTTTTGACGAGGTGGAGGCGCTGGCGCAAAAACGCCAGTTCGAGAGCAGCGCCCGGGTCAACACGACCGTGTCTGCGCTGCTGACGGAGATGGACGGCTTCAATGACAATGAGGGGGTCCTGTTTCTGGGGGCAACCAATGTTCCGTGGTCGATTGATTCCGCGTTCCGGCGCCCGGGCCGGTTTGACCGGACCCTGTTTGTGCCGCCGCCGGACCGGATCGCCCGCAAGTTCATCCTGAGCGGGCTGTTGCAGGACCGCCCTGTGGCCCACGATCTGGATCTTGAGACTGTTGTGGAGGCCTGCACCGGGTTTTCCGGAGCGGATCTTTCGGCGCTGGTTGAGACCGCCGTCGATATTGCCATTGAAGAAAGCCCCTCCGTCAGTGCGCTGTCTCCGCTGTCAAACGGTCACTTTCAGGAGGCGCTGCTTGAGGTCAGGTCCTCTGTCGGGGAATGGCTCGGACAGGCGCGCAATTTCGCCGAATATGCCAATGCCGGAGGCATGTATGACGATCTGACCGCGTTCTTGAAGAAATATGCGAGGTAAGCCGTGACCCGTTCCCTTAACACCGCGCGGGCTCTGCTGAAGGCAGAGAACTTTGAAGGCGCGCGCAAGCTCGTTAACAAGGCGCTCGAAACAGAACCCTACGATCTTGAAAGCTGGTGCTTGCGGGTTGAGATTGAGTGTGAGGCGGAAGAGTATGAAGCAGCCCTTCGCATCTGCCGCAATGCACTGCCTGAATTTCCGGAGAGTATTGAATTGCGGTTTCTGGAAATTGACGCTCTCTTTCATCTCAGGTGGAAGAAAGCTGTCCGCAGAGCAGTTGAAAAGTTCAAGATCGACTTTCCGGATTGCCATGACTACATCGACTCCATGGAGGGTGGGCTCGATGCGCTGGCGGGCCGGACAGACAAGCTGAACAAATATCTGGATGGGTTTGATGCAGACGCTCTGGATATGAACGACAAGCGTGAACACGGAATGTTGTATCACAAAACAGGAAGCATGTACCGGGCACAGCCATTGATGGAAGCCGCCCATCCGTATTTCCCGGAAGATCTTGAGCTTAACAAGTCGCTTGCCATGAACAGCATGCTGCTGGGCAAACTGGCAACCGCCCGGAAATACGCAAGGATAGCCCTGCGTCTGAAGCCAGGCGACCGGCACATGCGAGTCCTCATTGTTGCAAGCTATCTCTATTACTATCCGGTTTTCTATATTTTCAACGCGCTGATGTCGTTTTTTTGTTTGGTGAACAGCTATCTGGGTGTGCTCGGAGGTGTCGCGGCTCTGATATTTGCCACAATTTATGCAAGTTATGCTACAGATTTTCTGGAAGGTGCTATAGCTATACTGATCGGAAATGATGTAATTTTAAGATTTGATATGTATTACGTATTTGTATTCATATTTATTTTGGTTCAGCTTCCGGGCTATCTTGGGTTTTTGTACAAAACCAAACAGAACGTAAAACTCGAAAGGTATTGAATTGAACTTGCTTCCCACACATTGGCCGGACATAAACCGGCAGACAGTCATGGGCGTGTCCCCGTGGCTGGGATTTATCGTCTTGTGCGCCGCGCTTCAGTATCAGTTCAAGCCATTGACCACGGACTTCAACCACACGGTCAAGGGGCTGGAAACCAGAACAATTTACGCGCGTCAAAAGGCCGGAACCATCTGTCCCGCAGATGTGGTCACTTTCACAGCCGGTGCGAAAGAGACACGCTACATCCGCCGGGTCACGGCAAGTGAGGGGCAGGTCTTTTCCCTGACCGCCAGCGGATACATGATCGACGGCAAACCGTTTGCGGCGGATAGCGGCTGGGTTGAGGCGGCACGCCCGCAATTCGGCAACCGGTCTTCCTTGACGGTTCCCAAAAGACATTATCTGGTCGTCAATTCCGAATTCGGCCGGAAAGAGGGCAAAAACGCCTGGGCCTTTTATCTGGTGCCACGGGCACATATTGAAAATCAGATCACATATGTTCTGTTTTCAAGGGATTTTTCGCAGATCGGACACCGTTTGGGAGCAGGCCGTCCCGGCTGCTGACGTCTTTTACCTTGAAAGGTGTTCAGGCATCCGGATGAACGCTCACATCCGCAGCGTGTTGCGATGAACCGGATTTGCCCTTCGCAGCCTGAAATCAGAGATTTCAACGCAAAAGACAAAGCGGTTTGGAAGCATTTGAACGCGACACCCCCTAGATATCATCCTTGGCGGCAGCGACCCTGAGCTGGTGCAGCAGGCCGGTGAGGGAGTCTTCCGACAGGCCGCCGATCTTCAGCGAAAGCTGATTGGCCAGTTCCGTCGCCCTGGGGTGCATCCCGGCCGTGTCGATGGTGATTCTGGGGTCGGACAGTTCCGCCAGACGCTGGATTTCCTCCGCCTCGTCCCAGATCACGTTGAAATAGGTGATGATGCGCTGGACGAGAAACCAGGTGGGCTTGCCCCGTTTGCCATGTTCCAGCGCGGACAGATAGGCGCTGGAAACCGACAGGGCCGTGGCCATTTCCTTCAGCGACACGCCGCGCTTTGCGCGCAACTCCCTTATTTTTGCCCCAAGAGGTGTCACGGTCTTACCTTCTTTTGCGTATCCGGACGTAGAGTGCCCCCGCCCCGCCATGGCTCTGATGCGCTTGCTCATAGCCAAGCACCACGGGCCGCAGGTCCGGCATGGCCAGCCACTGGGGCACCATTCTGCGCAAAACGCCGCGTTCGTCCATATAGGCGTTGCCCGGGCCAGCCCCTTTGCCCGTTATCACCAGCACCACCTTATGGCCGCGGGCCTGGGCCTGATAAACAAAGCCGCGCAGCCGGTCATGGGCCTGATGCTGGGTCAGGCCGTGCAGGTCAATGCGGGCGTCAATGGCCTGGACGCCGCGCACGATCTTGCGGCGGTACCGGGTTTCCAGCTGGTGCAGGGGCGGCAAGGCGGGCGGTTGCTGTCTCGGCTTGGGAGCCTGAATGGCTGTTTCCGTTTTCGGGGCTTTGTCTGTTTTGGGTGGCAACGCCTCTGTTGCCCGGGCCAGCTCCTCATCCAGGCGCTTGGCCCGCTCAGGATGAAGAGGGGTCAGGGTCTTGGTGACCTTGCCCCACAGGTCCCTGTCTTCCGGAGACAGGCTGCCCTTTTTGCCCCGCTTGCTCATTGCCTAGTCCGTGGCCCCGCCAGCAGGGGCGGCCTTGGGCAGCAAAAGGGTGAAGACCGCCTGATGGCGGATCGACCCGGCCAGGGCACCTGCCTCGTTGCCCGAGCCGGTGAAAATGTCCCCGCGGGCCGGGCCCTTGATGGCCGAACCGGTATCATCGGCCACCATCAACCGGGAGAACTCTTTGGTCTTTGTGTCAAATCCGGATATCCCGGCCGAGACATGGACCAGGGCGCCATAGGGAATGTAGCGGCTGTCAACCGCAAGGCTGCGTCCTGCGGTCAGCGGCAGCCCGGCAGCGCCAACCGGCCCGTCCTGCGGGCCGGTCTCCGTCACTTCCCGAAAGAATATGTAAGACCGGTTTTCCTTGAACAGCGGGTCCCGCCGGTCCGGATGTGCCGCCAGCCAGGCCTTCAGCCCGGCCATGGTGAACGCCTCCGCAGTGCCTTCCCCGCGTTTGACCAGCAGCCGGGCGATGCCCGTATAAGGGTGTCCGGTCTTGCCCGCATAGCCGACCCGCATCACCGACCCGTCTGTCAGCCGCAGGCGTGCCGAGCCCTGAACGTGAATGAAATAGGCGTCCACTGGATCGGCAAGCCAGGCCAGCTCCAGCCCTTCGCCGTCAAGGGCGCCATCCATGATCGCCGCCCGGTCCGGCATTTCTTGAAGGCCCGCCTTGGTGCGGCGCCCGTGGCTCAGCTCTGCGGGCCAGCCCGGGGGCCGGTTGCGGCTTGAAACGCTCACAAGGCCAGCCGGTTTTTTCAAAAGGGGAACCGTAAACGCCCCGGTTCTGGTGCGCGAGGCGGCCACTTCCGGCTCGAAATAACCGGTGACGAACCCGGCCTGTTTTACCCGGTACGGCTGAAAAAAAGCTTCCAGAAAGCGGCGGGCGTCTGCGTCCGATTTGAGGGCGGCCCCTTGCAGATGCGCGCATAGTTCGGCAATGCCCTTTGGTCCATATCCGGGCAGCTCTGGCGCGTTTGTCCCAGCCGTGCCGGTCGGACAAAAGCGCCGAAAACTGGTCAAGGCGGCCAGGGGCGCGCTGCTCTCCCAGCCCGGCAGGGCGGAAAAGGCTGTTTTTTCAAACCGGTCGGGAAGTTTGGCGCTTGAGGCCATGGTTGAAACAGGTCCTGCAAAGAAAAGCGGCGCGGCCAGAACCGCGCCTTTCAGGCTTTGCCGGATCAGGGGCAGGACCGCCCGCCCCGGCATCCGGGTCTTCAAGCGCATGTCTATTCTGCGGATTCGGTTGCAACCAGTTTCCAGTTGGGATCGCGGGAAGTTGTGTCCCGCGCAAAGGTCCAGATATCGACCACTTCGGTGACCTTGGCCGGGTCGCCGTCGACCACATCGCCCGCCTTATCGCGGGTTGCGGAAATCAGCTGGCTGTGGATCTTCACGGTCACCTGGGCCATTGCGTCTTTCAGGGCAGCTTCCACGATTTCGGCCTTGTCGATGCCGACAAAGGTGGAGTCAATCGTCTCGCCGCGCTTCTCACGGTCTTCAATGGCGCCTACGAAGCCGTCAAACACCTCGGGAGACAACAGGTTTTTCAAGGCCTTCTTGTCCCCATCGGCAAAGGCCATGACGATCATCTCATAGGCGGCCCGGGCCCCTTGCAGGAACTCTTCCGGCTCGAAACTGCGGTCCACGGACAGGATCTGCTTCAGCGCGCTGTTGAGGGCGGAGCCTTCAGGCGCCATCTTGTCGATCACAATATCCTCGTTCGGGGCCGGGGACATGGGGGTCTCGGCCGGCTGCTCACCCTGGTTCGGCATCGGAATGACATTGTCGGGGCCCTGGGTCTGGCTGCCCGGCTTCTCCGGTTTGGAATAAGGGTCGAAGGGCGGGCGTTCGCTGCCGGTGCGTTTGCCCAGAACGGATCTCAGCCTGAACAGAATAAAAACCGCCAGTCCCATCAGGAGGAGGTTCAGTGGATCGAAAATCTCATTCATCTTAACTTCCGGCTACCCTTGGAGGCAGGTTATGCCGCCCCTTGCACATCCGGCTGCGCGCTGACCGCAGCCTATTTCTGTTACCACCTTATTTAGGAGGTTCTTGAACCAGCATCCAGACCTGAGGGCAATACTGAAAATTGCGCAATGGTTGTCTTTCCTGCAAGTGGCTGCTCGCATTTCTGCCAGTGACTGTCTAGAGTAGGGACACAAAAATGAAGATGATTTGGTGGCAAAAACAGTCCGGACGACCCAAATCACCTTCATCATGGGTCCGTCCCCAGGGTTTAGGTTGGACTCCCAGCTTATGACGGATCAGCTTATCAGACGTTGGAGGTCCCGTGGGACTTTATATCATTGCGGCCCTTATTTTCCTGCCCCTGCTTGAAATCGCTGTGTTCATCTGGGTAGGGGGCCTGATCGGTGTTTTGCCGACCATCCTTTTGACGGTGCTGACCGCCATGGCAGGTACGGTCATGCTGCGCCAGCAGGGCCTGTCCCTGCTTATGCGCATGCAGCGCGAACTGGATGCAGGACATGCGCCGGGCAATGAGGTCATGGAAGGGGCGATGATCGTTCTGGCCAGCATTCTGCTGCTGATACCGGGGTTTGTAACCGATGCAGTCGGCCTGCTTCTGTTCGTGCCGCCGGTGCGGGCAGCCCTCGCCAGCTTCATCATTTCCCGCTCCAACGTGGTGATTGTTCCAGGCGGTGCTCCGGGGCCGGGCCGCCACCGGGCGGACGAGCATGTGGTCGATCTGGACGCGCAGGACTGGTCGGAAAAGCAGGACGGGCCCGCCGCAACGGACCGGGCCCGGGGCCAGTCCAGGATTAGCCCGTGGAAGGATGGCGCCGGCGGTGAGCCGTCCTGAAGCCTTTCGGCCCGAAGCCTTCAATGCCGCATGTTGCGATCCTTTCTGGACCCGCAGAAAAACCGCCGCGCCAGTCACTAAAAAGTGAGGGCGCCCGTAGTCAGTATATTTACGGCCTTCGGTTAAAGCTCTTGCTTCGCCCGGCAAGGAGTGTCTGGTGCAAGGAGGAAGGTGCGGGCCATGAGTGCAGGGCGCGTTGACTGGGTCGATACGGCCAAGGGCATCTGCATTGTCTTTGTCGTCATGATGCATTCGGTGCTCGGGGTGGAAGCCGCAGCAGGCAGCACAGGCTGGATGCATGTGATCGTTGCCTTCGCAGCTCCTTTCCGCATGCCCGATTTCTTTCTGATTTCCGGCCTGTTCCTGTCCAATGTCATCACCCGGGACTGGAAGCTTTATCTCGACCGGAAGGTCGTGCATTTCGCTTACTTTTATGTGCTCTGGATGACGATCCAGTTCATGGTCAAGGCGCCTGTCTTCATCCAGGACATGGGTGCCGGTGGCGCATTTGCCTTTTATCTGATCAGCTTCGTGGAGCCCTTCGGCACGCTCTGGTTCATCTACATGCTGCCGGTGTTTTTTGTGGTCACGAAGCTTGCCCATGACGCCCGCATTCCCTGGCAGCTCATGCTGGCCTTTGGCGCCTGCCTGCAAATCGCGTCCATCGAAACGCAGATCCTGCTGATCGACGAATTCGCGGCGCGATTTGTCTATTTCTATGCGGGCTATGTTTTCGCCCCGCAGATCTTCCGTCTGGCCGCCTGGGCGCGGGAGCGGATCGGCGTGAGCCTTGCCTATCTGTCCGGCTGGAGCCTGATCAATGGCGGCCTTGTCTATCTTGGCTGGGCGCATCTTCCGGGGCTTGCCCTTGGCCTCGGTGTGGCCGGGGCAGGTGCGATTATCCTGACCAGCGCGCTGATTGTGAACTGGGGCAGGCTCGGCTTTCTGCGCCATTTCGGCGAGAACTCCATTGTTATCTATCTGGCGTTTTTCTTTCCAATGGGCCTTGCCCGGGTGATCCTCCTCAAGCTTGGTGTGTTCGACACCGGCACTGTGTCGCTGATTGTCACGGTCACCGCCACGGTCAGCCCGGTGATCCTCTACTGGATCATATGCAAGACAAACCTGGGCTGGTTCCTGTTCAAACGGCCTGCCTGGGCCCATCTGACCGGCACCTTTTCCGGCCGGCGCCGGCCGCAGGCGGCTGAGTGAGCTGAGCGGTCCGGAATTTTTGTCTTTAGGACTTTTCTCAGACGCGTGGGGCAGGCATGATCCGCGCCATGTCGACGCAAGATTCCTTCCCTGCCCTCACTGCTGACGACCATCTTATTCTGGTTGACGGTTCCACCTTCATTTTCCGGGCCTATCACGCGCTGCCGCCCTTGACGCGCAAGCCGGACGGGCTGCCGGTCGGGGCCGTTTCCGGTTTCTGCAACATGCTCTGGAAGCTGCTGCAGGAGGGCCTGACCCCGGAGGAAGGCGACGAGCCGACCCATTTCGCGGTGATTTTCGACCATTCCTCGAAAACATTCCGCAGTGAGATCTATCCCGAGTACAAGGCGCAGCGTCCGGAACCGCCGGAGGATCTGGTGCCGCAATTCGGCTTGATCCGGGAGGCCACCCGGGCCTTTTCCGTGCCCTGTGTGGAGCAGGAAGGCTTTGAGGCCGATGATCTGATCGCAACCTATGCCCGCCAGGCCGCGGAGCAGGGCTCACGGGTGACGATTGTCTCGGGCGACAAGGACCTGATGCAGTTGATCGGGCCGAAGGTCGGCATGATCGACACCATGAAAAACAAGGTCTTTGGCGAGCCGGAGGTGTTTGAGAAATTTGGCGTCGGCCCGGACAAGGTGATCGAGGTGCAGTCGCTGGCGGGCGACAGCGTGGACAACGTGCCTGGCGTACCGGGCATAGGCCTGAAGACCGCCGCGCTGCTGATCAACGAATTCGGCGATCTGGAAACGCTGCTGGCCCAGGCAGAGACCATCAAGCAGAAGAAGCGCCGGGAAAACCTGATCGAATTTGCCGATCAGGCCCGGGTGTCCAAGCAACTGGTTACCTTGAAGCAGGATGTGCCGGTGGAGATTCCTGTCGGCAGCCTGGGGGTGACCGAGGTGGACGGCCCCAAGGCAGTGGGCTTTTTGAAGGCCATGGGCTTCACGACCCTGACCAAACGGGTGGCGGAGACCACCGGCGCGGATCTGGCGGGCGTGGGCGCAACGGAGTTCGAGGTTCCCGGCTGGGATGTGCCCGATCACAAGGGCCGTATGGCCGAGCGGGCCCAAAGCGTGCAGGGCGGTGCGGCGGCCGGTGGCGAAAGCGGTGGCGTGGACGGCCTGATGACACCGGGAAGCCTTGCGGAAAGCCGGGCCCAGGCCATTGGCGCTCTGCCGGTGGCGCCCGGCGCCTATGAGACGGTCACCACCGTGGAGCGTTTGAAGGAATGGTGCGCTGCCGCCACTGAGAAGGGCTATGTCGCCTTTGACACGGAAACCACATCGCTGGATGCCATGCAGGCGGATCTGGTCGGCCTGTCCCTGGCCACCGAACCGGGCAAGGCTTGTTATGTGCCGCTGGCCCATGTGGATGGGGAGGGCGACCTTCTGGGCGGCGGCGGTCTGCTGCCGGACCAGATCCCCTTGAGCAAGGCGCTTGAGGTGCTCAAACCGATGCTGGAGGACCGGGCGGTTCTGAAGATCGCCCAGAACTTGAAATACGACTGGCTGGTCATGACCCGCCACGGCATCGATATCGGCCCGGCTGATGACACCATGCTCTTGTCCTACACGGTGGATGCGGGCAAGGGCGGCAACGGCATGGACGAATTGTCCGAGCGCTGGCTCGGCCACAAGCCGATCCCGTTCAAGGAGGTCTGCGGTTCGGGCAAGTCGATGATCACCTTCGACAAGGTGCCGGTCGACAAGGCGACCGCCTATGCCGCCGAAGATGCGGATGTCACTTTGCGCCTGTGGCTGATCCTGAAGCCGCGCCTGGCCAGCGAACATATGGCCACTGTCTATGAAACGCTGGAACGGCCGATGGTGCCGGTGCTGGCGCGCATGGAACAGCGGGGCATTTCTGTCGATCGGCAGATGCTGTCGCGTCTGTCCGGAGATTTCGCCCAAGGCATGGCCGCGCGCGAAGCCGAAATCTACGAGCTGGCCGGGGAGACCTTCAATATCGGCTCGCCCAAACAGCTCGGTGATATCCTGTTCGGGAAGATGGGCCTGCCCGGCGGCAAGAAAACCAAGACCGGCGCCTGGTCCACCTCGGCCCAGGTGCTGGAGGATCTGGCCGCCGAAGGCCATGACCTGCCGTCGAAAATCGTTGCCTGGCGTCAGCTCTCCAAGCTGAAATCCACCTATTCCGACGCCCTGCCCGGCTATCTCAATCCGTCAACGAACCGTGTGCACACATCCTATGCGTTGGCGGCGACCACCACCGGCCGCCTGTCCTCGTCCGAGCCGAACCTGCAGAATATTCCGGTGCGCACGGAAGAAGGCCGCAAGATCCGTCAGGCATTTGTGGCCAACAAGGGCCACAAGCTTGTCTCCGCCGATTACAGCCAGATCGAATTGCGGGTCCTGGCCCATATGGCCAATATTCCGCAGCTTCAAAAGGCCTTTGAAGACGGGCTGGACATTCATGCCATGACGGCGAGCGAAATGTTTGGCACACCGATAGAGGGCATGGACCCGATGGTGCGCCGCCAGGCCAAGGCGATCAATTTCGGCATCATCTATGGCATTTCCGCCTTCGGCCTTGCCAACCAGCTCGGCATTTCGCGTGGCGAGGCGGGCGACTATATCAAGACCTATTTCGAGCGCTTCCCGGGAATCAAGGATTATATGGAAGCGGTCAAGAAACAGGTGCATGCGGATGGCTGTGTCACCACGATCTTCGGCCGCAAGGCCCATTATCCGGAAGTGAACACCAAGAACCCGAACATGCGTGCCTTTTATGAACGGGCGGCGATCAACGCGCCGATCCAGGGCTCGGCCGCCGACATCCTGCGCCGGGCCATGGTGCGCATGGAAGAGAGTCTTTCTGCCGCCGGATTGAGCGCGCAGATGCTGCTGCAAGTCCATGACGAACTGATTTTCGAGGTGCCGGACGCCGAGGTCGAGGCGACCCTGCCCGTGGTCCGGGACGTCATGGAAAATGCTTGCGACCCGGTTCTGAAACTGTCCGTTCCGCTCCAGGTCGATGCCCGTGCAGCAGACAATTGGGACGAGGCGCATTAGAGCGCGCCGCATTCATCCGGTTTCAGGCTGTTGTGTCTTGCGCGTTGAGATCGTTGATTTCAGGCTGCGACAGGCAAAGCCGATACAACGCGGCTTGTGTTGACAGCGCCAGAGCCCGGGCCAGAGCCGGGGCTTTGGGCAGGGATATGGGCTGACCCCGGCCCGGTCAAACGGGTCACGATCAACTGCACTTGGTAGTACACGTATCTGTCGTCCCGGCCTCGCGCCGGGACCGTCTCCAGCCGTAGAAAGGCCCCCTGGCGCAAGGCCGGGGCTGTGCTTTGGGAGTGAAAGACGCGGGTCAGACCAGTGCCATCACGCGGGAAGGACCGCCGGTGCCGCCACGGTTTTTCGGGGCGCCGACAATCAGCGTGGCGCCGCTGGCAGGCAGAAGATCCAGATTGGCGATGCATTCCAGACCCCAGCGGTTGCTGGGAAGCCAGGCATAATGAACTGCAAAATCGGCGGACTTGCCGAAGTCAAGCGACAGGCTGTCGACGGCAATACCGGCCACATCCGCCTCATCCATCAGCATTTGCACCGCTTCCAGATGAAAGCCGGGGAAATGCATCACGCCGTCCGCATCCGCATTGCGGAATTTCTCCGTGGCCACATGGGCGTCCCAGCCGGAATTCATGGCCACACAGGCGCCCTTGGGAATGTCGCCATTTGCGGCAATCCAGGCTTTCAGGTCGTCCGGGGTCACTTGCGCATCGGCGCTCTCGGCGGCTCTCGCCTTGACGTCGACAATGCAGAGCGGTGCGACAAGGTTGGCCACCGGGATTTCGGCAACCGAATGGCCATCAGCGGAAAAATGCAACGGCGCATCCAGATGGGTGCCCGTATGTTCATTGATCCGCATGTCGAACAGATTGTAGCCGTCCTTGGCAAATTCGGTCAGCTGCTCGGCAAAGAATTGCTGCCCTCCAGCAAAGGTCGGAAAGCCGTCATGGAGCTCGTGGGTCATGTCCGTGACTGTTGACGGAACCTCGGCAAGGGCCGGCAGGGCCCCGGAGACCGACGCGCCGGCAGCAACTCCGGCACTGACCGCAGCCGCTTTAAAAAAGTCCCGCCAGGATAACATCCGCTCTTTGACAGAGTTCAAAACACAAAGATCACACATGACACCACTCTCTCTCGTTGTTTTCAAGAGAATGCTGCCAAGGGACTTCCAAAAAGGCCAGTCGAAAAGTTGATCAATCGCCGTCATCTTGTGCCGGGAAAACAGTCAGAGACTAGCGTCTACCCGAGTGCTTTGATGCCTGTGGCTTTCATATGGAGGCACTCTGGTTTTTCTTTTGCGTTGAACACTCTGAATTTCAGTCGGCGGAACACAAATCCGGTGAACCGCACGGGGCTATAGGCCTGGTTCAGATGACCCGGAGATCCGGCTGATTTTTCCCGGCAAGGGCGGAGCGCGGCGTGATGACGCTTTCCAGAAGCTTGGTCAGGTGCTCTTCCAGATAATCGACAATCGGCGAGCGGGCCTTGGACGGGGTGTAGATGGCAAGCTCTGCAGAGGGCAGGGCCGGGAATCCGTCCTGATCGCGCAGGAGCCGGAAGCCGTCCAGAATGGCGCCGGAGGGCAGGCAGCAGACACCGGCACCCGAAGTGACGGCCACCTGGGCAGCGGCAACGCTTGTTGTGGTGATACGCTCGTACCAGTGGCGGCCGGAGCTGGCGAGGGCCCGGAAAGCAAGCTCACGGAATGGGCAAGGCTCGGGAAACAGGATCAGAGGCAGCGGGTCCGTCAGGGCGCAGTCATCGCTGATGGCCCAATGGAGCTGCTCCTCCACGATCCCGGCGGGTTCCGGTTTGCCCTGGGGCACAAGGGCGATCGCCAGATTGATCTCGTTCTGGGACAGCATCTCGTGCAGGGTTGCGCTGTCGGCCACCGTCATTTCCAGTTTGACGTTGGGATGGATGCGCACGAAGTTGCAGAAAATCGATTGAAGCTGGCCGGTTGCGAACCATTCCGGCAGGCCGACATGCACCGTGCCTGTCAATTCGGGGGCGGACAGGCGTAGCCGGGCTTCCTCATGTGATTTCAGGATTTCCGTGGCATGCTGATACAAAATTCGTCCGGCGGGGGTCAGGTTCATGGTGCGCGCAGTGCGCTCAATCAGGGGCTTGCCGACCCGTTCTTCCAGGCGCCGAAGCTGGGTGCTGACACAAGGCTGGGTGCGGTTCAACTTCCCGCCTGCATGGGTCACATTGCCAGCTTCCGCTACGGCGACAAAGGCTTCCAGCAACTCAATGTTGAAACGGCCGATTGTCATTCTGTGTCATCCCGCTTTCAGGCCGGATCCTGATCAGATCTGGCGGGTTTTCCCAAGGGGTGATCGCCTTGGTCGCGAGCATAACGTTCTATTATGAAGTTGTTCAATTATAAATTTTATGCACCTGCCATAGTCCCGTAAACCGTGAAGTCCCGCCATCAGAATGGGTTCCCGAAATGAGTCTTGCGTTTCCTGTCAGTCAGTCAGAACCAGAGCGTGTGGCCGCAGCCACATTGTCGCTTGAAGCCAGGGTGCACCGGTCCCTTGCCTCCCATACCGAATTCAGCCTCGACCGCATCGTCACTCAGGACAACCGGGTCAAATATGCAGCCGATGGGGAGCCAGGTGAAGACACCGGCCACCTGGACGAGGTTTTCCAGCTCATGCGGGAGTTGAACGAGGTGGGCGTTGCCTCTGACACGCTCGGCCGGTTGCGTCCGCAGGGAATGTCCTTCAAGGATGCGCTGGACCGCATCTGCGCAAAGATTGCCTCAGAAGCCGCCGGACAACCCCTGATCTATGTTGAACTGGGGCCGGAACCGGTCAAAACCGGTGTCATCGTGAAAACCCTTCAGGCCCTCGGGGTCAGGATCGAGCGCTATATCGCCGTGGACATCAACCCCATGTCGGTGGCGCATATGCGCACGGCGCTGGAAGAGCTTCTGCCCGGAACGCCGCTGCAATTCGTCACCTGTTCCTTTGAAGAGTTCCGTCTCAGCGATGTGGCTGGGCCGGGGCGCGGCAGCGGTGCCCCGGCGGCAGTGATCACCATGCTCGGCTTTCAGGAAGGCAATGACGATCCCTTCGTCGTGAATGAATGGCTGCAACAGATCGCCCGGCCCGGCGATCTGCTCCTTTCGGAAAGCCAGCTCTATACTGAACATCACCGTGACCGGATTCCGGCCTTTTATTCCCACCGGGCCATGCAGCGCTTCTCAAGGATTGCCTTTGAACAGGCAGTGGACAGCAGCCTGCCCACCCTAAACCGCTTCTTCGTGCTGCCGGTTCCGTTTGCGGGCGGGGAGACGGCGCAAGTGGCGATCCTCGGAGAGGAATTTTCAACCACAACCAAAACAAGAGCCTTGCACGTCTCCAACTTCTGCCTGAAACTCACTCTCGACCAATATCGCCGTTACAGAGAGCAAGGTGGATCTTTCACGATTGCCGGTGAGACCTTTACCGATGACGAGACACTTCACTTCCAGCTCTCCCGCCGGGCATGAAGCGGCCCGGAAAGCCCGGGGCCTCACGGTCGC
Organism: Roseibium sp. AWQ4_290; assembly: GCF_056160985.1. NCBI lineage: Bacteria > Pseudomonadati > Pseudomonadota > Alphaproteobacteria > Hyphomicrobiales > Stappiaceae > Roseibium > Roseibium sp. AWQ4_290. The sequence goes on along the minus strand of NZ_JBSWYG010000013.1, from coordinate 67,070 downwards.
GGGTCTGGCCATTGTCGCGGCAACCTATGGGCTGGCCCGCTATTGTTTTGGTCTGTTCCTGCCCGAGATCCGGCTGGAATTCGGTCTGTCTACGGAAACGGTTGGCCTGATTGCGGGCCTGTCCTATGCCGGATATCTGCTGGCCACATTTCTGGGCTCCGGCCTGTCAACCTGGTTCGGCCCGAGGCTGCCCATTCTGCTCGGCGGTCTGGCGGCTGCCACCGGTATGGCCATCATTGCAGCCGCGCCCGATCCCTGGACCCTTGCTGTTGGTGTTTTTCTGGCGGGCACCAGCCCGGGGCTCGCCTATCCACCCTTCTCCGATGTGATTGTGCGGCACACGGAACCGCACCGCCAGAACGCCATCTATGCCTGGATCAATTCCGGCACGGGCTTTGGGGTGGCGCTGGCCGGGCCGCTGGCGCTGTTTGCCGGGGAAGACTGGCGGTTGGCCTGGTTCGTCTTTGCCGGGCTCGCCCTGCTAATCACCTTTTGCAATCTGTGGACCTTGCCCCGGCAGGGGCTTCGGGCCTCCAATGCCAGAGCGGCCCTGTCGCCCCGCTTTCTGTTGCAAACGGCGGCCAGGCCCCTGTTTGTGGCCGCCTTTCTGTTCGGGATCTTTTCTGCCGTCTACTGGACCTATGCGGTGGAACTTCTACTGGCGCTGACCGGCAACGGGCGCGACGCCATTTTGTTCTGGATCGTGCTCGGCATGGCCGGGGTCACCGGATGTTTCGCCGGCGGCCTGGTCAACCGCTGGGGTCTGACTACCACCTATTGGGTTCTGGCTCTTGTCGTCGGCTCGGCAATCGCCACATTGCCGCTTCTGATCGGCATTGCTTATGGCATTTATGTTTCCGCCGCCTTTTTCGGCTCCGGCTTCATCGTCATGACCGCCGTTTTTGGCATGTGGAGCATGCGCATTTTCCGGGATGCCCCATCCATCGGTTTCGGCCTGACATTTTTCCTGATTTCGCTTGGCCAGGCGGTCGGCCCTGTTGTGGGCGGGTTTGCCATTCCGGTTCTGGGCCATACGATGCTGTTTGCCGGCTCGGGCCTATTGTGCTGCGGGATGGCGGTCCTGCGGCCGCCTGCGCAGGGGATCACCTTAAGGAATACATAACAGCGAATTATGATGTCGCAGAGCGGCATAACCGCAATCGTCTGGTTTTTGCCTCAAAACGCAGGCATCATAACAGCACGTTATAGTAGTAAAGTGTGAACATGCCGATGATCGTTTCCAAGCTGCAGACGGAGGAGCGCCAGCTCGATACAGAGCTGTGCCGCGCCATGTTTGAAAAAGACCCGGACAAGATGATTGCGCTCCTGTCGGACTGGCTTGAGCTGAACGGCTTGACCATAAGCGCGGATTTTCAGATCCCGGCCTATCTGGAACAGGTTTTGGTGGCGGCTTCCCAGAACAGCGAAACGGCCAGCGCGTTCCGCGTTTTCGCCTCCTGAGCAGTCTGATTGTCATGAAGGGTTTGAAGATGTCGCGTCTTCAATACCATCTCCCGGAACTGCGGGCCGGTTGAGAAGCTCCCGGTCAGACAAGGCCTTGACATAGGCAAATTTGTTCCATTTTTGTTCTTGATTCTCCCGCATCACTATGGTTCCCTTCCTGGCGCAACTGCAGCAAATCAGGTGCCTGCCGCTGTCTGGAATCAGAGATTTCAACGCAAAAGACGAAACAATTTGAATCCGGATGAACGCGACACGCTCCCAAGGGTGAGGACAGGCTATGGTCTCTCGGGTCACGACGGTTGCCTTTCAGGGCATCGAGGCGGTGCCGGTGGATGTTCAGGTCCATGTCGGTCCGGGCATGGTGGCCTTTACCATTGTGGGCCTACCCGACAAGGCGGTGGCCGAAAGCCGGGAGCGGGTGCGGGCCGCCCTCTCTGCCTCCGGGCTGGCGTTGCCCGCCAAACGGGTCACCGTCAATCTGGCTCCGGCCGATCTGCCCAAGGAAGGGTCCCATTACGATCTGCCCATTGCGCTTGGGGTGATGGCCGCTATCGGCGCCCTGCCGGGGGACTTTCTGGAGGGGTACGTGGTGCTGGGAGAGCTGGCCCTGGATGGCACACTGGCACCTGTCGCCGGTGTCCTGCCTGCGGCCATGGGCGCCAACGGGCTCGGCAAGGGCTTGGTCTGTCCGGAGGCCAGTGGCAGCGAAGCCGCCTGGGCCGATCCGGACATGGACATTCTGGCCCCCCGTTCGCTGATCCAGCTGGCCAACCATGTCAAGGGCACGCAGATCCTCAGCCGCCCGGCGGCAAAGCTTCAGGGCAATACCGGGCCGTTGCCCGATCTGGCCGAGGTCAAGGGCCAGGAAAGCGCCCGCCGGGCGCTGGAAATCGCAGCGGCCGGAGGCCACAACCTGCTTATGACCGGACCTCCCGGCTCGGGCAAATCCATGCTTGCAAGCCGCCTGCCCTCCATCCTGCCGCCGCTGACCCCGCGCGAGCTTCTGGAAGTTTCCATGATCGCCTCGCTGGCTGGCGAATTGGCAGAAGGCAAGCTCACCGACCGGCGGCCTTTCCGGGCGCCGCACCATTCCGCCTCCATGGCCGCCCTTGTGGGCGGCGGGCTGCGCGCCCGGCCCGGTGAAGTGTCTCTGGCCCATCACGGCGTACTGTTTCTGGATGAGCTGCCGGAATTCAACCCGCAAGTGCTCGACAGTCTGCGCCAGCCCCTGGAAACCGGCGAAGCGGTGATCGCCCGGGCCAATCACCGGGTCACCTATCCGGCGCGCATTCAATTGATCGCGGCCATGAACCCCTGCCGCTGCGGTCATGCGGGCGAGCCGGGCCACCAGTGCCGGAGGGGTGAGCGCTGCGCCGCGGACTATCAGGCCCGGGTCTCCGGGCCCTTTCTGGACCGGATCGATCTGCGCATCGATGTTCCGGCCGTCACCGCCACCGATCTGATCGGCCCGGCAGAGGCGGAACCGTCTGCGGCTGTGGCTGCACGGGTGGCCGAGGCGCGGCGCCTGCAGGAAGACCGTTTCTTGAACCTGGGTCTGCTCTGCCGCACCAATGCCCAGGCCCCTGCCGCTGCCGTGGAGGCCATGGCTCAGCCGGACGCTTTGGGTCTGGCGTTCCTGCGCGATGCAGCTGAAAAGCTGCGCCTCAGCGCCCGGGGCTATCACCGGGTTCTCAAACTGGCCCGCACGCTGGCGGATCTGGATGCGAAGGATCAGGTCGGCCGGATTCACCTTGCCGAAGCCCTCAGCTACCGGGGCCGGGATGTGTCAAGGCAGGCGGCGTGACAGCACTCCTTGAACAAAGGGGCGGGAAAGGCCGCCGGTCCAGCCGGTGGTGAGACCCTGTCAGGTGCGGGACGGCGCTTTCTGGAGGCTGCATTTGGCATGGCCTTGAAGATCAAGGGACGCAAGCGTCCCGGAGCGTTCATAAAGATACCCCTGGGCCATGTGGCCGCCGAGCTCCCGCATGATCCTGGCCTGCTCGTCCGTTTCCACCCCTTCCACGACAACATCAAGGTTCAGGGCCTGGCCAAGCTTGATCATTGCGGCTGCAATGGTCCGGGTCTCCGGGTTGCCGGTCACGTCCTGGGTGAAGGACCTGTCGATCTTGAGCGTGTGAAACGGCAGGCGGCTGAGGGTCAGCATATTGGAATAGCCGATGCCGAAATCGTCAATCGCAAAGCGGAACCCGTGTTGGCCAAGCGTGCTCATGATTTCCCGCGCCGCTTGAATGTCCCGGATGAGGGCCTGTTCGGTAACTTCAAACTTGACCTGTTGCGGGGCGACGTTCAGGCGCTGGCAGCTTGCCACAATATAGTCCGCAAGGTGGGGGCCCCGGAGATTTTGCTCCGCCAGATTGAAGACAGAGCGAATCAGACCCATGTCTCAAAGACCTATTGTCCGGCAGAGTTCACATGAGGAGAGACCCCGATGCTCGTGACCACCACCAACACCGTTCAGGGCAAGGATCTGGACTATAAGGGCCTTGTCACCGGGGAGGCCATTCTCGGCGCGAACCTGTTCAAGGACCTGTTCGCCGGAATTCGCGATATCGTTGGAGGCCGTTCCGGCGCATATGAGGAAGAGCTGGCTAAGGCGCGCACCATTGCAATCAACGAAATGTGTCAGCAGGCACAGGCCATGGGGGCAAATGCGGTGATCGGCGTGGATCTTGACTATGAAACCGTGGGCCAGAATGGCTCCATGCTGATGGTCAGTGCCACTGGAACGGCGGTTATTGTCCGCTGAGGCCGCCGGTGACGGAAGCCCGGCGGCAAGGCGCTGCCTCACCAATGCCTGACACCTTTCTGCTGCATCCAGGATTTTCCGAAGACCAGCGCGGGACGGCGGCGCAGCTCTTCTGGGACGCCTTTGCGGGCAAACTCGGCTTTGTCCTGCGGCCGGCTCCCAGGGCGCTTGCGTTTCTGGAGGCGGTCCTGGACCCGGCCTTTGCAATCGGAGCCAGTGCGCCCGACGGCACCTTGCTGGGTCTTGCAGGCTTCAAGACCCGAGAGGGGGCCTTGACCGATGGATCGCTGGGGCAGCTATGCAGCACCTATGGTGCCCTTGGAGGACTCTGGCGGGCGCTGCTTCTGGAGGGCCTGGAGCGGACGGTTGAACCGGACGGGCTGCTGATGGACGGCATTTTTGTCAGTGCCGCCGCCCGTGGCCAGGGCATTGGCAGCGCGCTTTTGCAAAGTGTGTTTGACAAGGCGGCCCAGGACGGGCTGAAGAAGGTCCGCCTGGATGTGGTCGACACCAATCCCCGGGCGCGGGCCCTTTATGAACGGATGGGGTTTGAGGCAGTGTCAGAGGAAAAAACCGGTCCGCTTCGCCATGTGTTCGGTTTTTCGGCGGCAACGCGCATGGAAAAGCGGATCGGCCGGGCTGCAGAGAAGACATAGCATCCTTTCGGGCGCCGCAGTGTACAGCAGAGCGCTTCAAAGGTATCGTGATGTGCAATGCCAAGGGAGGATGGCATGCGCGACGTAGACCATGTCAGCGAAATCGACCGGGTCTTGCAGGGACACGAGACCGGCAGGGATACGCTTGTGTCAGAAAGCTGGCGGCGCTGCGTGGAGACCTACGGCATGGATCCGGCCCGCCCGGAACCGGCCCATATCGTCACGGACCAGCAGCTGCGCGAACATCAGGAACAGTCCGAACGGCTGATTGCAACGGCCCGGTCTGGGCTGCGGAGCCTGTTCAAGCAGGTTGCAGGACAGAATTATGTGCTCCTGCTGGCGGATTCGAAAGGCATCTGCGTCGACTTTTTTGGCGATCCCCGTTTTGAGGAAGACCTGCGTCAGGCGGGGCTTTATCTTGGCTCCGACTGGTCGGAAGGTCTGGCCGGAACCTGCGGAGTCGGGTCGTGTCTGGTCACGGGCACGGCGGTCACGATCCATCAGGGAGACCATTTCGGCCTTCCCCACACGCCGCTCTCCTGCACGTCGGCCCCGATCTATGACACGAACGGAAACCTGTCTGCCGTGCTGGATATTTCCCTGCTACGCTCCCCCAGTCCGAAATCAAGTCAGAATCTGGCCATGAACCTTGTCACCGCCTCGGCCCGCCGGGTGGAAATGGCCAATCTCATGGCCATGACCCGGCGTGAATGGGTGCTGCGTTTTTCCACTTCTGCGGAGTTTCTGGATGTGGACCCGGAAGCCGCTATTGCCCTCGACGGCAGCGGCCGCATCACGGGCATGACCCGGGGCGCGCGCGAGCTTCTGGCTCCGGAGGATTTTTTCGCGCCCCAAGGGCGGTCTGGATTGATCGGGTCCCGGATTGACATGCATCTGGATCTGGACATCAACGAGCTGCCCGCCCTCATGCGCGGGCGCCCGCCGGAAGACAGGGTGCTGCGCTTGCGGGATGGCCGGGGGCTCTATGCCCATGCGATTGCCCCGCAGGCGGCCCGGCATCCGGCGGGGCCTGTGGCACGTGGGCTGCCGGGCCCGATGCGCAGCTTCTGTGGACCGGATGCGGCCCTTGCCGGTTTGGCCGCCCAGGCTGCCCGGCTGGCCCCCACCCGGCTGCCCCTGCTGCTGAGCGGTGAAACGGGAACCGGCAAAGACTATCTGGCCAGGGCAATCCATGTGCTGGGCCCGTCGGACCGGTCCTTTCACAGCCTGTGCTGCTGCGGGCTCAAGGCCGGACAGCTGGCTGAGCTTGCCACGGCTCCGGCCGGAACCTTGTTCCTGCGCGGGGTTGAGGATCTGGACGGGCAGGCGCAGGCAGAGCTTCTGGCGCTTCTGGACGCGCGCAGCGACCTGCGCGCGATTGCCTCCACCCGGCGGGATCCGGAAAGCGCCCTGAAGCTCAAGGGCCTCCGGCCGGATCTTTATTTCCGTCTGGCAGGAGCCGTACTTGTTCTGCCGCCGCTGCGCCACCGGAAAGATTTCGATTGGCTGGTGGACCGGTTGCTGCGGCGTTCGCCCCGGGATGTCCGCCTGTCTCCGGCCGCGCGCACGGAGCTAGGCGGACGGGCCTGGCCGGGCAATATCCGCGAGCTTGCCAATATGCTTCACGGGGTCCTGGCGATTGTGGACGGGCCGGTCATCGATGTTGCCGACCTGCCGGTCTACCCCCTGGCCGGGCCGCAGCAGCAGGACCCCAGGGCGGAGCTTGAAACGCTTCTGGAGGCTTGCGGGGGGAACATGTCGAAGGCCGCACGGCGGCTCGGGGTCAACCGGTCCACGGTACTCCGGCGGATGCGCAAGGCCGGCTTGATTGGCAAAGACCCGTCCTGAGCTTTTTTGCCAATCCTTGGTGCGGATGTGTTGCATGTTGTTGCGTGCGCAACAGAATTGAAAAAATCCGGCCGCGTGCTGGCATTTTGGGCTGAATTCAGTCGCCATCAAGGAGCTGGCTTTGCGATCCTTCCTGCGCATTCAGGGAGGAACAAAATGCTCGACACACCATTGGTGCATCAAACCCAAACCTTTCTCGACACATTCGGCGCGGCCCTTGAGGCGGGGCGGATCGAGGAGGCTGTGGATCTGTTTCAGGACGACTGCTACTGGCGGGATCTGATCGCATTTACCTGGAACATCAAGACCGTTGAAGGCAAGGACCAGGTCCGGGATATGCTGACCCACCAGTTGAGCGCGGCATCCCCGGCCAACTGGCAGCTGGCGGACGGGGAAATTCCGGCCGAAGAAGGCGGCGTTGTCACCGCCTGGATCCGCTTTGAGACGGCGCTGGCCCGTGGCTACGGGCTGATCCGGCTGAAAGATGGCAAGATCTGGACGCTGCTGACGACCATGGTTGAGTTGAAGGGCCATGAAGAGCCCAAGGGCTTCAACCGGCCGCTCGGCGCCAAACACGGGGCGTCTAAACACCGGACCACCTGGAAGGAAGAGCGGACCCGCGAAGAGGCCGAGCTTGGCCACATGGAGCAACCCTATTGCGTGATTGTTGGCGGCGGCCAGGGCGGCATCGCGCTGGGGGCCCGCCTGCGCCAGCTCTCAGTGCCCACCATCATCATTGAAAAGAATGCCCGCCCGGGAGACAGCTGGCGCAACCGCTACAAGTCTCTCTGCCTGCATGATCCGGTCTGGTACGACCATCTGCCCTATATCAAGTTTCCGGACACCTGGCCGGTCTTCAGTCCGAAGGACAAGATCGGCGACTGGCTGGAAATGTATACCAAGGTGATGGAGCTGAACTACTGGAGTTCAACCCTGGCCAAATCTGCCAGCTATGATCCGCAGCGCAAGGAATGGACCCTTGTGGTGGAGCGGGATGGCCGGGAAATCACCTTGCGGCCGAAGCAGCTGGTCATGGCCACCGGCATGTCCGGCAAAGCCAATATTCCCGCCTTTCCGGGCATGGAGCGCTTCAGGGGCGACCAGCACCATTCATCCAGACATCCTGGTCCGGATGCCTATCGCGGCAAGAAAGCTGTTGTTGTCGGCTCCAACAATTCTGCCCACGACATCTGCGCAGCCCTTTGGGAAAACGACGTTGATGTGACCATGGTGCAGCGCTCGTCGACCCATATCGTCAAATCCGAGACCCTGATGGATGTGGGGCTTGGGGCGCTGTATTCCGAAGAGGCCGTGCGCTCCGGCATGACCACCGAAAAGGCGGATCTGGTCTTCGCGTCCCTGCCCTACCGCATTCTGCACGAATTTCAGATCCCGGCCTATGCGGAAATGAAAAAGCGCGATGCAGTGTTCTATGCAGGGCTGGAAAAGGCCGGGTTCTGGCTGGACTGGGGCGATGATGACAGCGGGTTGTTCATGAAATACCTGCGCCGCGGATCCGGTTACTACATCGATATCGGCGCCAGCCAGCTCATCATCGACGGCGAGATCAAGCTGAAGCGGGGGCAGGTCACCGAGATTGCCGAGGACGGTGTGCTTCTGGACGATGGCACCCGGCTGGAAGCGGACGTGATTGTCTATGCGACCGGCTACGGCTCCATGAACGGCTGGGTGGCCGACCTTATGGGCCAGGACATGGCGGACAGGGTCGGCAAGGTCTGGGGTCTGGGGTCAGACACCACCAAGGATCCGGGCCCCTGGGAAGGCGAACAGCGCAACATGTGGAAGCCGACGCAGCAGGAGGCGCTATGGTTCCATGGCGGCAACCTGCACCAGTCACGGCACTATTCCCAGTATCTCTCCTTGCAGCTGAAAGCGCGGATGGAGGGTCTTGAGACACCGGTCTACGGTTTGCAGGAAGTGCATCACCTGTCCTGACACCCCCGGACAGGAAACAAACGCCCCCGGTCAAGGGCCGGGGGTGTTTTTTGAGGGCAAACAACATTTTGTCGGATGTGCCTTGCGCTGTTTGAGATCAGAGACTTCAACGCAAAAGACAAGCGGGTTTTCGTCAGGCGATCGCGGCCCGCTTCAAAACCTGGTGTTAGGGGCTCAAAACCCTTCGAACAGGGCCGTGGTCATGTAGCGTTCTGCAAAGGACGGGATGATGATCACAATGTTCTTGCCCGCCATGTCGTCCCGCTGGCCAACCCGGATGGCAGCCGTCAGCGCCGCGCCGGATGAAATACCGACCGGAACGCCTTCTGTTGCGGCGACTTCCCGGGCCATGGCAAACGCATCCTCATTGGCTATGGTTTGAACCTCATCAAAGAGGCTTGTGTCCAACACACCAGGCACAAAGCCTGCGCCGATCCCCTGGATCTTGTGCGGCCCGGGTGTTCCTCCGGACAGAACCGGGCTGTCCGCCGGTTCCACAGCCACCACATGAAGCTCCGGTTTGCGGCCTTTCAGCACCTCAGAAACCCCGGTAAGGGTGCCGCCGGTACCGATGCCGGAAACGAACACATCGATCTGGCCGTCGGTATCATTCCAGATTTCCTCTGCCGTGGTGTTGCGGTGGATCTCCGGATTGGCCGGGTTATTAAACTGCTGCGGCATGACCGCGCCGTCGATTTCCGACAGCAATTCCTCAGCGCGTGCGATGGCGCCTTTCATGCCTTTGGCCCCGTCGGTCAGTTCCAGCTCGGCCCCCAGGATCTTGAACATTTTGCGCCGTTCCACGGACATGGTTTCCGGCATGACCAGAACCAGCCGGTACCCCTTGGCGGCAGCGACAAAGGCAAGTGCGATACCGGTGTTGCCGGAGGTTGGCTCCACAAGGGTTGAGCGGCCCGGCTCAATCAGCCCGTCCTGTTCCATGGCCTCCACCATGGCAACGCCGATCCGGTCCTTGACGCTGGAAATCGGATTGAAGAATTCCAGCTTGGCCAGAAGGTTGGCGTGCACGTTATGCGCCTTGGCCAGACGGTTCAGGCGCACGATGGGCGTGTCGCCGATGGTCTCCGTGATGGAGGAATAGATTTTTCCGCGGCCGAATGTTTTCAGTGTCATGCCGTCTCTCCCTGGACCCCGTCATGCACAGCCTGTCTGGGAGGCGCATCGAAACGGGGAACGTTTTCAAAAATGCTCTTGTTGACCGGATCTCAAAATAGGACCCGTTGAGCAAATTTTTAAGGGATCGGACTTTTCCGGACAACAGGCTGCGGAGAACCTTTTTTCAAGAACAGCCTGCTTGCGGAAAAATCAGCCCGGTCAGTTCGCTCATCTGCTCAAACAGGACCGCCCCGGCCTTTTGTAGGGCTGCCCGGTCAGCGGATGGGTCATCGACATAGGCAAAAACGCGCATATTTGCCGCCCGGGCGGCTTTAACGCCGGGCAGGCTGTCTTCCACGACGACGCAGGCCTCCGGCGCAAAGCCGAGGCTGCGGGCCGCCAGAAGAAACACATCAGGCGCAGGTTTACCACGGGCACAGTCTTCGGCTGAAAAGAGCCGGCCTTCCAGGCGCGGCAGCAAGCCCGCACTGCCAAGGGTCGTGCGCACCTTCTGATAGCGTCCGGAAGACCCGACACAATAGGGCAGCCCGGCCGTGTCCAGCGCGTCAAGCACGCCGGAGATCCCGGGGATGGCCGCAACGCCGGCCTCGAAGCTTTCCAGGTCCCGCATGCGGACCTGATCCGGCCAGTCCTGCGGCAGGGAACGGCCGATCAGGGCTTCAACCATCTCTTGCACATTTTCAAGGGTGCGGCCCATGAAGCGCTGCTGGCATTCCAGCCCGGTGATCGGGTAGCCAAGCTCCGTGACCAGCTTGGCCATGTTGGCATTGGTCTGCCGTTCAGTGTCTACCAGAACGCCGTCACAATCAAAGATAACCAGATCAGGTGTCATGGGACCTGTCAGTTCTGGCCAGTGGAGCCGAAACCGCCGGTGCCCCGGATCGTTTCCGATAGGGCGCCGACCTCTTGGATCTCGGCCTGCAGCACGGGCGCAATCACCATCTGGGCGATCCGGTCCCCCCGGTTGATCTGAAACGGCGCGTCTCCGAGATTGATCAGGATGACCTTAACCTCGCCCCGGTAGTCCGCGTCGATGGTGCCGGGTGTGTTCAGAACCGTCACGCCGTGTTTGGCCGCAAGGCCGGAGCGGGGGCGCACCTGTGCTTCAAAGCCGGCCGGCAGGGCCATGGCAAGGCCAGTCGGCACCAGTGCACGCGCGCCGGGCACCAGGTCAAGGGGCGTGTCGACCGCCGCAAGCAGGTCGAGACCAGCGGCCAGTTCCGATTGGTAAGCCGGCAAAGGCAGGTCAAGGCCATGGTCGAGGCGTTTCAGTTCCAAAGTAACGCTCATGCAATTCGTTCCGTATTTGAGTTGAGTGCGAATGACGACATTCGGCGTCTCCTGTCAAGTTTGCCAATGCAGTGTCATATCTGCAGAAATTTGATCTAACCACTTGAAGTCGCGACGTTCTCCTGAAACACTCTGGCCATCGAATTGTTGCCTTGGTTGGGAGATTTGCAACATGAGACGTTTGTTTTTTGCAGTTGCGGCAGGGGTTTTTCTGGTTGCCGCGCCAGCGGCCTTCGCCCAAACGGTCGGATTTGCCGAAGCCATCAAGATCCTGTCGGCAAGTTGCGGCAAGGACATCAACACCTATTGCAAGTCCGCAACGCTGGCCAATAACGGGATCGGCAAATGCCTTGAAGAAAACCAGGCGAAGATTTCGCAAAAGTGCAATGCCGACCGGCAGGTCGTGACGTCACTCATCCAGGAACGGCTGGCGGCTCAGGCTGCGGCGCCGAAGATCTGCCAGCGCGATGCGGCCCAATATTGCAAGGGCGTGAAGGCCGGTGCCGGTCACATCCTGCGCTGCCTGCTAAAGGCGCAACCTTCCGTCAGCAAAAAATGCAACACCGCCATCGACCTGGCGGGCTACCGTTAAGTTTTCCCGGAGCAATTTCATGAAAAAGTGTTTACTTGCCGGCCTGTCGGCTGCTCTTGTCGCCATGTCCGCCTCCGCTGCGTTTGCCCAGACCAAGCTCAGCCGCAACGAGATTATCAACTCTCTTCAGGGCGCCCAGCAGAAAGTTGATGTCACGGCGGATGACTTGCAAAAAGCCGCCTTTGAGAACATCCAGAAATATCCGGGCGGCAACGCGCCGGGCAATCTGCCGCTCTGGGACAAGCTGGCCTCCCTGCGCCAGTTCAACGTGGAAATCACCTTTGAGCTGAACTCCGCCCGCATCCGGCCCGAATCCTACGAAACCGTGGGTCTGATCGCCGATGCGCTGCATACACCGTATCTTCAGGGTCAGACCTTCTTCATTGTCGGCCATACGGATGCAACGGGACCGCGGGAATACAATCTGGAACTGTCCATCAAACGGGCGCAGTCTGTCCGCGAAGCGCTGGTCACCACTTTCCAGGTGCCGGGAGAGTATCTGAAGGCGGTCGGCCTCGGTGAGGAGCAGCTCCGGGATCCCTCCAAACCCGATGCGGCGATCAACCGCCGGGTCCAGCTGATCAATGTGGGCTACCGTTGACAGGTTGACCCGGTCAGCAGGGTCACAGACCTGTCAGCCGCTCCCGGGAGGCCGGGGGCGGTTTTTGTTTGCCGGGATTGTTCTCAAATCCGGAACAGCCCTTTTCCGAAAACGTGCCTTCTGATCGCTTTGAAGCTGACTATCCTTAAGGCATGGAGTTGAAAGTGAATGGAAGGAGAGCCCGGATGAGCGCGGCTCTGAACCCGGTTCCACCGGTCTTTTTCGCCCATGGATCGCCGACCCTGGCCGTGGAAGACACGCCGGCCAGCCGGTTTCTGAAGGGATTTTCCAGATATCAGGATTGCCCGAACGCGGTGCTGATCCTGTCGGCCCATTGGCAGACGGAGCGGCTGAAACTGTCCGCCCCCGGGCCGCTGCGCACCTATCATGATTTCCGGGGGTTTCCGCCGGAGCTCTACGAGATCAGCTATCCGGCGAGCGCCAGCGAAGACCAGGTTGATGAAACAGCCAAGCTTTTGGAAGCAAGTGGCTATGACGTCGAGCTGGACAGCGAGTGGGGGCTGGATCACGGTGCCTGGGTGCCCCTGTCCCTGGCCTTTCCGCGTGCCAATATTCCGGTCGCCGCCTTGTCTCTTCCCATCGGCAGCACCCCGCAAAGCCTCTATGAGCTTGGCCGCGCCATTGCCCCGTTGAAGGAGAAGGGGGTTCTGATTGCCGGCTCGGGCAGCACCACGCACAATTTGGGCGAGATGGGCCCGCAAGGGGCGGACACTCCCGGTTGGGTCAGGACATTCGACAACTGGCTGGAAAAAGGTCTCACAAGTGGCCAGATCAGCTATTTTCAGAACCTTGAAGCGGCTCCGGACTATGGCCGGAACCACCCGACAAATGAACATATCCTTCCGGTGTTTTTCCCCTTGGGGGCCGCCGGGACGCAGGCCCATGCGGAGTTGTTGCACAGAAGCTATGAATACGGCTCCCTCAGCATGAGTTATTTCCGCTTTGCCGCATGAGCCCTTTGGCGCAGGTAAGGAGGTAGGACCGGCAGGTCTATTTCAGCTCGCCAAGCTCAAGGGCCATTTCCCAGGAAACGGGGTCAAAGCCGACAAAATTCTTGACCGCCCCTTCCACGATGGGCCGTTTGATGGTGGACGGATTGCTGGTCATAACGTCCAGGGCGCTGGCTGCATCGGTCACACCGTCCTTGGTATCTTCGTCAAGCTTGCGCCAAGTGGTGCCGCGTTTGTTCAAAATGGTTTCCCAGCCGAACTCCTTCACGAAATCCGCCAGCTTACCGCTGTCCACACCCTCTTTCTTGTAGTCATGAAATTCATAGGCGACCCCCGCCTCTTCGAGAAATTTGCGGGCTTTCTTGACCGTGTCGCAGTTCTTGATGCCGTAAACTTTCATTGCGCGTCTTTCCTTGATCAGGCTCTGTGGCGCGGAGAGTTGCGCTTTGGCGCCGGGCTTTCAAGCCCCGCGGGCCACTTTCCACGGCTCCGGCTTGACCCGGGCGCGTTCTCAAGTATCAGGTCTTTGAGCGAAGGTGGAGGGGCCGCGCCTTCGCCAGCCAGCAAGAGGGAAAGGTCCTGCGCAACAGCCGGGAGACAGGCATGACAGCATCTACAAAACCGGTTGCTTCGGCCAAGCCCCAGGCCAGCCCCCTGGCCAGAATGGCCCCTTCCCTGGGCAACTGGCGCCAGCGCCTGCGTCTGTGGAGCGGGCTGATCCTGTTCGTCTTTTGCCTCAGCCACTTTTCCAACCATGCGCTGGGCATTGTTTCTGTCGAGGCGATGGAGGCGGCGTCTGTCTGGCACTACCGCATCTGGCGCAGTGTCCCCGGCGAGCTGCTTCTCATTGTTGCGGCCCTGACGCATGTTGTGCTGGCCCTGTGGCGGACCGCCCGGCGGCGGACCTTGAAAATACCCCGGTGGGAATTTGTCCAGCTTGTCCTTGGTTTCTACATCCCCTGGACGCTGATTCCCCATGTGGTCACTACCATGGGGCTCGCCAACGGGTTCGGCTTTTCCCCGACCTATCACCAGATGCTGACCATTCTCTGGCCCTCCAATGCGGTGTCTCAATCCCTGCTGCTTCTGGTGGTCTGGGGCCATGCCATGCTGGGCCTGCATTTCTGGCTCCGTCTATATCCGCTCTATCACCGGCTGCGCCATGCCGCGCTGGCCTTTGCCATCGCTCTGCCGGTTCTGGCCCTTTGGGGGTTCATTGAAGGCGCGCGCCGTCTGGAACTGGCGAAGGAAGTCAAGGTGACGGTGACAGAGGGCCAGTTCGACTGGCTCTACACGGTGACCGGCCAGATCCGCGCCGTCGTGTTTGGCCTGATTGCCGTCAGCCTGCTTGTGATCCTGATCCGCTATCTCTTCAGCTTGAGTGCCCTCAGGCTGACCATTTCCTATCCCGGCAGCCTCACGGTGAAAGCCAAGCCCGGCGCCACATTGCTGGAAATCAGTCGCAGCAATGATGTCCCGATTGCATCCGTGTGCGGGGGCCGCGCCAGATGTTCAACCTGCCGGGTCAAGGTGCTGGAGGGGAAGGATAAATTGTCGCCGCCGGAAGGCGCTGAAAAGGCCGTGCTAGCCAGGATCGGTGCGGAAGACGATGTCCGGCTCGCTTGCCAGATCCGGCCGCAGCACAATATCGGGGTGCAGCCGCTGGTGTCGGTCAAGGCGGGTGCCCTGTCCGGTGACAGTCTCAAGGATGCCTATTATTGGGGCGTGGAGCAGGAGGTTGTGGTGATGTTCGTGGATTTGCGCAACTTCACCCGCATCACGGAAGCTCAGCTTGCCTACGATGTGGTGTATCTTCTGAACAATTATCTGGACCTCTCCTCAGCCGCAATCCTCGCCGAGGGCGGGTTTGTCGACAAGTTCATCGGCGACGGCATCATGGCCATCTTCGGCATGGACACCAATGCGAAGACCGGCGCGCGGCAGGCCCTGCTGGCTGCCCGGAGGATCGAACAGGTGATGACAACCCTGAACGCGGAAAAGGCCCCCCAGTTCCGGGACCCTATCCGCCTTGGCATCGGCCTTCATCTGGGATCTGCGATCCTGGGGCGGATCGGAGCAGCCGGGACCAATGGCGGGCTGACAGCCCTGGGCGATGTGGTCAATACCGCAAGCCGCCTGGAAACGGAAAACAAGTCGTTGGGCAGTTTCCTGGTGGTTTCCAAGTCTGTTATAGACGCGGCCGAGGCCAGAGTGCCGGAGGCGCAAACGGCGGAAATCACTCTTCGCGGCAAGGAAGCTCCCTTGCAGATATATGCCTTGCGCAGCCTGGAAACACTGGACCTGCCAGCCTCTTGATGGACAACCGCGCATCAGGGCTACAAATCACCCGCCTGCTCGCCGGCCCCGAAAGGATTTTTTTTGACACTTCGCTACACACCGCAGGACATGCTGGAAAAGCTCATTTCCTTCAACACGATTTCGGACCGCAGCAATCTCGATCTGATCGCCTTTGTCGAAGGTTATCTGGACGGTCATGGGGTGGCTTCCACACGGGTGCCGGACGGGACAGGCACCAAGGCGGGCCTGCACGCGCGCATCGGTCCGGCGGTGGCGGGCGGAGTGGTTCTGTCCGCGCACACGGATGTGGTGCCAGTGGAGGGGCAGGCATGGTCAAGTGATCCGTTCACGGCCCGGATTGACGCCGGGCGGCTTTATGGGCGCGGAGCGGCCGACATGAAGGGCTTTGCAGCGGTGGTTCTGGCCAAAGTGCCGGACTTTCTGGCCGCAAACCTGCAGCGGCCCATCCACATTGCACTGTCCTATGACGAGGAAATCGGCTGTTTCGGGGCCGGGCCGCTGGCACAGGACATTCTGGCAAGGGAAGCCCTGCCGGATTTCGTCATTGTGGGCGAGCCAACAAATATGAAGGTTGTGACCGGCCACAAGGGCATTGTCGTTCTCAAGACCACGGTGACCGGGCATCCGGCCCATTCCAGCCAGTTGCACCGGGGCGTTTCAGCCATTTCCGCAGCCGCCAGGCTGATTTCCTGGCTGGATGCGCGCACAGCGGACAACAAGGCCAAGGCAGACCCGCATTGCCCGTTCATCCCTCCCTATACGACGCTCCATAGCGGCGTCATCAAAGGCGGGGAGGCCCACAACATCACGGCGCAAACCTGCGAATTCGTGTCCGATATCCGCCTGCTGCCCGGAGAGGCCGCAGCCGGCTGGATTGCCGCCTACAAAGGGTTCATCGAGCAGGATGTTCTTCCTGCAATGCTTGAAATTTCTGACGAGTGCTCAATAAAGGTTGAGGAGTTGGCAAATGTGCCGGGCCTTGCGGAAGAAACCGACGGCATGGCCGAAATGGTTGTCCGCGGCCTGACCGGTGACAATGGCCGGAACGTGGTGGTTTATGCGACAGAAGGGGGGATCTTTCAGGAGCATGGCCTGTCGACGGTTGTGTGTGGTCCCGGATCGATCGATCAGGCGCATCAAGCGGATGAATTTATTGCACTTGCCGAGCTTGACCGTTGCGCATCCCTTTTGGACAAACTGCAGCACGAAATGTCGCGAATTCGGGCATAAACAAATTTGAACTCAGACATTTGCAATGTCATAGTTCGCGCCAGTCATTGTCGGACATCTTCAGAAATTTGAGGGGCCCGGCGAAATTGGGTTGGGCAGGAAACGGGGAAAAACGAGGGGAACATGAACAAAAAGACACTAGCGCTCACCGCATTTTTGGCGGCGGGAACAATCACTGCTGCACAGGCTGAAACATTCAAGTTTGCTTTTCAGGGCAGCTTGAATTTCCTGGATCCTTACAGTCTTAACGAAACCTTTACCCTGTCGGCGCTGGGCAATGCCTATGAGGGCCTGACCCGCCGCGGGGCAGACCTGTCCATTCAGCCATCTCTGGCGGAGCGTTGGGAAATCATTGAGCCCAACCGGTGGCGGTTTTATCTGCGCAAGGGTGTGAAATTCCACAATGGCAACGATTTTACCGCCGAAGACGTGGCCTTTTCCGCGGACCGCATCCGGGCAGAAGGCTCGGATCTGACACCGCGGGTCCCGTCTGATGCAAAAGTGGAAATCGTTGACGACTACACCGTAGATTTTGTTCTAAGCGGACCCAATCCGATCCTGCACTATGAGTGGGACACGTTCTACATCATGGACAAGGAGTGGACGACCGAACACGACGCTGTCGCTGTTACCTCCGCCTCCGACACCACGCCGAACTATGCGTCCCTGCATGCCAATGGCACCGGCCCGTTCAAGATCGTCAGCCACGAAGCTGGCGTGAAGACGGTCTATGAGAAGTATGACGGCTGGTGGGATACGCCCGAGCACAATATCGATACGGTCGAATTCACGCCGATTTCCTCCGATGCTACCCGCGTGGCCGCGCTGTTGTCCGGCGAACTCGACATGGTCTATCCGATCCCGGTTCAGGATATCAAACGCATCAATGACAATGCCAGCACGGTCGCGCTGACTGGTCCCGAACTGCGCACAATCTTCCTGGGCATGGACCAGATGCGGGACGAGTTGCTCCATTCTGATGTGAAGGGCAAGAACCCGTTCAAGGATGAGCGGGTGCGCAAGGCCTTCTATCAGGCCATCAATGTCGATGCGATCAAGCAGAAGGTCATGCGCGGCCTGTCCACGCCGTCCGCGATCATGATCTCCCCGCTTCTGTTCTCCAGGTCGGATGAATTCGAGCGCTATCCCTATGATCCGGATGCGGCCAAGAAACTGCTGGAAGACGCCGGTTATGGCGATGGCTTCACCGTCAGCATGGACTGCCCGAATGACCGTTACGTCAATGACGAAGCCATCTGCCAGGCCGTTGCGTCCATGCTGGCCCGCATCGGCGTGAAGATCGACCTGAATGCCCAGCCCAAGGCGAAATATTTCGCCAAGGTTCTGGCATCGGGCGGGTATGACACGTCCTTCTATCTGCTGGGCTGGACCCCCGGGTCCCTCGACAGCTGGAATATCCTGTCCAACCTGATGAACTGCCGCACGGAATCGGGCGAAGGCTCGCCGTTCAACCTGGGCGGGTTCTGCGACGAGAAGATTGATGCGCTGACCGGCGAAGTGCTGGTTGAGATCGACCAGGACAAGCGGGACGCCCTGATCGCCGAGGCCTACAAGATCAGCCACGACAATGTTTATTACATCCCGCTGCACCAGCAGGCGCTTGCCTGGGGTGTTGCGTCGAATATCGAGCTTGTCCAGCGCGCTGACAATCAGTTCAAGTTCCGCTTCATCAAGAAGAACTAACTTACGACACCCGTCAAAGATACGCTCCCGGAGCCCCGGGAGCGTATTTTCATACCAGACCCTAAAGAGCCGAAATGATTGGTTTTGCGACACGCCGCCTGATGCAGGCGATGATTGTCATGCTGGTGGTGGCCCTTCTCGCCTTCACCATGTTCCGTTTTGTGGGAGATCCCATCAACCAGATGGTCGGGATCGAAACCTCCCTCGAAGAGCGCGCGGCGCTTCGTGAAAAGCTGGGCCTGAACGATCCGGTGCCCGTCCAGTTCTTCAACTTCATCACCAAAGCGGCGCAGTTCGATTTCGGCACATCTTACCAGTTCCGGCAGCCCGTCTCCGAACTCTTTGCCAAACGCATTCCGGCAACGCTTGAGCTCAGCTTCACCTCCGCGCTGTTCGCGCTGGCCGTTGGCATTCCCATGGGGATCTATGCCGGGCTCAACCGGGAGTCTGCGATTTCCAGGCTGTTCCTGTCCGTGTCCCTGGTAGGCATCTCGCTGCCGACCTTCTTCATCGGCATTTTGCTGATTTTCCTGTTCTCGGTCACCTTGCAATGGCTGCCAAGCTTCGGCCGTGGGGAGACGGTGCCCATCGGCTCCTGGTGGACAACGGGCTTTCTGACCGTCTCCGGCCTCAAGGCCCTGGTGCTGCCCTCCATCACCCTTGGGCTTTATCAGATGACCCTGATCATGCGCCTGATCCGCGCGGAAATGCTGGAAGTGATCCGAACCGACTATATCAAATTCGCCCGCGCCCGGGGCCTGCCGGACCGGCTTGTCCATTTCCGCCATGCGCTCAAAAACACGCTTGTTCCGGTCATCACCATCACCGGCCTTCAGCTCGGTGCCATTATCGCCTTTGCCACGATCACCGAAACCGTGTTCCAGTGGCCGGGCATGGGGCTGATGTTTCTACAGGCGGTGCAAAATGTCGATATCCCGATCATGTCCGCCTATCTGTTGCTGACAGCCTTCCTGTTTGTCGCGATCAACTTCATCGTCGATATTCTTTACTTCTATATTGACCCGCGCCTGCGCGTGGGCCGGCCTTAAGGAGACCGTTTCCGATGTCCAACGTCTCCAGCAAAGACGCCGCCCAAGGCCGCCTTTCGAAGATAGTCGACAGTGACATGTTTCACGCGTTCCTGCGTTCCAAAGTCACCGTCGTGGCCGCTGTTATCACGCTGGTGCTGTTTCTGGCGGCGTTTCTCGCCCCCTGGATTGCGCCGCATGATCCGTTCGACCTTGCCTCCATTTCCATCATGGATGCCCGTGTTCCACCGCTCTGGATGGAATATGCCGATCCGCGCTTCCTGCTGGGAACAGATGATCAGGGCCGTGATCTGCTTTCGGGCATTTTATACGGCATGCGCATTTCCCTGATTGTCGGCTTCTGCTCCGTGTTTGCCGCAGCCGTGATCGGCATTTCCCTCGGTCTGGTCGCCGGCTATATGGGCGGCCGGGTGGATGCGGTGATCATGCGGATCGCCGATGTCCAGCTGACCTTCCCGGCCATCCTGATCGCGCTTCTGATTGACGGCATCGCCGCCGGGGTCTTTGGCGGGCTCGACCGGGATGTCTATGCGTTCTACATCCTCATTGTCTCTCTGGCCCTGTCGTTCTGGGTCCAGTATGCGCGTACGGTGCGCGGCTCGACCATGGTGGAGAAGAACAAGGAATATGTGCAAGCAGCCCGGGTGATCGGCATTCCCCCGGTCACCATCATGGCCCGCCATATCCTGCCCAATGTGATGGGGCCGGTCATGGTGATCGCCACCATCAATCTGGCACTTGCCATTGTCACCGAGGCAACCCTCTCGTTCCTGGGGGTCGGCATGCCGCCCACCCAGCCCTCGCTCGGCACGCTGATCGCCATCGGCAACGATTTCCTCTATTCCGGCGAGTGGTGGATCGCCATTTTTCCCGGCCTGGCGCTTGCGCTGCTGGTCCTCAATGTCAACCTTCTGGGCGATTGGCTGCGCGACGCCCTGAACCCGAAACTGCGGTAAGGGCCCGATGAACGTTCTCGATATCAAGAACCTGACCGTCGAATTTCCCGGACGCAAATCCGTGTTTGTTGCGGTGGATGGGGTCAATCTGTCCGTGAAAGCCGGCAAGATCCTCGGTGTTGTCGGGGAATCTGGAGCCGGCAAGTCAACTGTTGGCAACGCGGTGATCGGCCTGTTGCAGGAGCCGGGCCACATCGCGGCCGGGGAGGTCCACCTCCACGGCCAGCGCATCGACAACCTGCGCGACAAGGACAAGCGGCGGCTGCGCGGCCGCAAGATCGGCATGATCTTTCAGGACCCGCTGACGTCGCTTGATCCGCTTCAGACGGTTGAATCCCAATTGGTGGAAACCATCCGCACCCATTTGCCGATGTCGGCCAAACAGGCGCGGGAGCGGGCTGTGGAATTGATTGACGCGGTCGGCATTCCGGACCCTGCCGAGCGGATCAAGCAGTATCCGCATCAGTTTTCCGGCGGCATGCGCCAACGCGTGGTAATTGCACTGGCCCTGTGTGCCGAGCCGGAGCTGGTGATTGCGGACGAGCCGACAACGGCGCTGGACGTGTCCATTCAGGCGCAGATTCTGGAGCTGATGAAGAAGCTCTGCGTGGAGCGGAACGTGGCCATGCTGGTGATCACCCATGATATGGGTGTGATTGCCGACATCACCGACCATGTGGCGGTTATGTATCATGGCGAACTGGTGGAATATGGGGTGACGAGCCAGGTGCTGGGGGCTCCGGAACATCCCTATACCCAGAGCCTCATTTCGGCCGTCCCCCGCCCGGACATCAAGGTCGAGCGCTTTCCGGTGGTCAATTATATTGAAAAGGCCAGCACCCCGCAAAAGCATATCGATATCTCGACCCATTGGCTGGGCAAGTCCCGTGACTATGAGAAAGTGTCCGGGCCTCTGGTTCAGATCCGGGATCTGGATATGCGGTTCGAGACGCGCGGGTCGGTTTTCCCGTCCCAGCGCAAATATTTCCAGGCAGTCAAGAAGGTCAGTTTCGACATCCAGCAGGGCGAAACCTTCGGAGTGGTGGGCGAAAGCGGGTCGGGCAAGTCGACCATCGCGCGCCTGATCACCGGGCTCTACCACCCCAGCGGTGGCTCGATCCTGTTCGGGAAGACCGAACTGACCTCCCTGAAGAACCGCAAGGAAGTGCTGGCCATGCGCCGGCAGATGCAGATGATCTTTCAGGACCCGTATTCGTCGCTCAATGCGCGCATGCGGGTGAAGGACATCATCGCCGAGCCGATCAAGTTCCACAAACTGGCCTCCAGCAACATGGAAGTCCGCCAGATTGTGGATGATCTTCTGGATCATGTCGGGCTGGGCGTCGAGGCGGGGAAGAAATTCCCGCACGAGTTTTCCGGCGGTCAGCGCCAGCGGATCTCCATTGCCCGGGCGCTGGCCACCCGGCCGCGTTTCCTGATCTGTGACGAACCGACCTCTGCACTGGATGTGTCCATTCAGGCGCAGATCCTCAACCTGTTGAAGGATCTGCAGGAGGAGCTGGGCCTGACCATGCTGTTCATCAGCCATGATCTGGCTGTCATCCGCCAGATGTGCAACCGGATCGGGGTGATGCGGCACGGTGAGTTGTGTGAGGTCGCCGAGTGCGACGCGTTGTTTGAAAACCCGCAGCATGCCTATACGCGCGAGCTTTTGAACCTGATGCCTTCCATGGAGCTTCTGTCCAGAGCCAATCTGGAAACGGCGTGACAGGGCGCGCAGGCGTTCAGCGGCCAAGGCCAAGACGGCGGCCCCGGTGAGAAACCAGAGCCGCCTTTTTCGGCTCTGCCTTTGGCTGACGGACATCAGGGATATCAGCGCAGCAGCCAGAACAGATCGTTTCTGCCAGAACGGGCTTGGCACGGTAATACCAACCGCACCTAACAAGATCTCGTCTGATGGCACGATCCGGTTTGCTGGCAAGGCGCGTTGCGCAGGACGGCCTGGTTGGCCGTTCAAGCGGCGCAACGCCGTCCGGCGGGCCGGTACGAGCCACCAGAGGCCGTGTTTGGGACCTTTCAGGTGCGGTTGGTATAACCTTTTGATCCAGAGTCTTTTTTGGGACTCGGGCGAGTCGCTCCCTTGACTCCCTGAAAGACCCCGATTCCCGGACCGAAGCCGTATGATAACCACAGGCGAGTCCGGACCCGGCAATTTTTGCCCCTGGGATCCAGGCCCGGAGCAGGGAGAGTAAAAACCTTACGTCCGGTCTCTGGTTGTCAAAGATTTCCGAAATTGTCCTTGGCTGAAAAACGCTCCGATAGAAATTAAAAGCCCTTGAAACAATAATTCAGGGAAAGCTTAACAGCGTTCCCTGCATTACAGTTTCAGGCAAAAATACCCCGTTTAAAGTATAACTCTACCTGGAGCCTTCAAATAAAAACGGCTCGGTCACCCAATACACACGATACAGTATAGACCCTGTCTGGCTGAGCAAGCCGACGCCAGCACAAATCATTGGCAGAAGTGACCAGAACTTGTCCAGAGCTAGTCCTCTATGCTCGTTCTGTAACCTTAAGTAGATTGCCCACACGGCCCCGGTTGCACATGCTTGGGGACGTCCGATGAGCACGTTCTTTCGTCCCCAATGCTCTGTATCGCCCGGATCCAGCAAACTGACTGACGTTACGAAAGCCGTCTCAAATGCCGAAAACTTCTTTGAACGCGATGACTTGGATTATTTCTATATGTTTCTCCGCGGGCTTCCTGATCCTGGCCATGCTTGAGGCGGACCAGGGCGCTCACCTTCCTTTTCAGAGTTTGTCCCCGCCCGGGCCGTTAAATGCCTTCTTTTTCAGCATGTTTTCGGCGCTTTTTGCGTTTCTTGGCCTCTCTTTCTCGTTGAATGAGCAGATTGGGCGCCTTTTATCCTTGTTGACAGTTTGTATCTCGATGTTTCTGTTTCTGGCGTCGTCCGTGCTGAAACACGTTGGTGGATTTGGTTCTGGAGCGGATGCACTGGCGCTTGCCGGGGCTTTCATGATGATATTGCGCACCCTTGGTGTTGCCGTTCTGCCGCCCCGGGGCGACCGGGACGGCCTGGTGGAGGCGGCCGGATCGGTGACGCTGGCAGGCACGGTGGGTCTGGCCTGGTTGCTGGCTGATCCGGTTTCAGCGCCGGCCGCGGCCGCGGCCAGTCTTCTCTTGTCCTGGCCAGTGCTGGTGGACGGCATCAATGCCTTTGCCGATACGGTGTTTCACAAGGCGGCCCGGGCCGCAGGGGTTCGGGATCTTGATCCATCCGCTCTCTCCCTGATTGGCCGGGCCCGCAACATCCTGATCGACAAGACGGCGGTCATGTCCGGCCCGGAATTGACGGTGACCAACGTGATGGCCTTCAACAACGAACCCAAAACCCTTCTGGCGGTTGCCGCCTCTGCCGAAGCCCCGTCCACGCACCCGGTTTCGGTCGCTTTGCGCCATCTTGCAGCCCAATGGCAGGTATCTGTCAAAACACCGGATCGGTTTGATCCGGCCCCGGGCCTCGGTGTCGTGGCACTGCTGGGCGGGCAGACCGTGGCAATCGGCACGCCGGATCTTCTGAAACGCCTGAAGATCGACAGTTTCACAGCCGACGCCATTGCACGGTCCCTGGAAGCAGACGGCAAAACCGTGCTGCGGGTGGCGGTTGGCGGACGTGTGGTGGGGGTGCTTGGGCTGGAAGGCACATTGCGCCAGGATGCGGGCGTTGCCGGAATGGCGCTCAAATCAGAAGGCCTGACCCCATGGCTGTTCACAAATGACAGCCCCAATACCCGGGAAGCCCTGGGGGATCTTCTGGGTCTTGGCCTGCCCAAGAACCCGCAGCCTGGGGAAACGGTGCATGAAGCTGCAGCCCGGCTGGCGCAAAGCGAAGGGTCCCTCGTTCTGACCCTGTCCGGTGACCGGATGGCTTTGGAGCTTTATGCAAGTGGTGCGTCCGGCAAAGATATGCAGAACGGCAGCCTGACACCGCTGGCGGTCAGCGACACCGATGATATCGGGGCTTTTCCGGCGCTCAAGGCTCTTGCCATGCGGCGGGACCGGATGGCGCTGCGCGCGCGGGGGGGGCTGTGCGGGCTCTGGGCCGCAGCCGGTCTTGCCGGTGCCTTGTTCGCATTGCCGCTGGTGGCGGCCCCGGCTCTGTTTGCGCTTTGCCTCTCCATTCTGCTGGCGTTTGCCCGGCTCGGCGCCACCGGGATCAGGGGGCTTCCGGCCCGGGCGTGATTTTCTCGCAATGTGAAACTGCTTTAGCGATTCCCTGCCTTTACAGCTTCCTGACGCTGGTGTTTATCGTTCGCCATGTGAACAAGAAAATCTGCGTGAGGGATGAGGCGCCATGAGCGACACAAAAAAACCGGCACTCCGGTCACAGGCCTGGTTTGACAATCCGGATAATCCCGGCATGACAGCGCTCTATATCGAGCGCTATCTCAATTTCGGCATCACCCGGGAAGAGTTACAGTCCGGCAAGCCGATCATTGGCATTGCCCAGACCGGCTCCGATCTGTCGCCGTGCAACCGGCATCATCTGGAACTGGCCAAACGAGTGCGCGAAGGCATCCGCGAAGCGGGCGGCATTGCCTTTGAATTTCCGGTTCATCCGATCCAGGAAACCGGCAAGCGCCCGACCGCATCGCTGGACCGCAACCTTGCCTATCTCGGGCTGGTGGAGCTTCTTTATGGCTATCCGATTGACGGCGTCGTCCTGACCATCGGTTGCGACAAGACCACTCCGGCCTGTCTGATGGCTGCGGCGACCGTCAACATTCCGGCGATTGCCCTGTCCGTCGGCCCGATGCTGAACGGCTGGCACAAGGGCGAGCGCACAGGATCGGGCACCATTGTCTGGAAAGCCCGCCAGATGCTGGCCGCCGGGGAGATCGATTACAAGGGTTTCATGGATCTGGTGGCGTCTGCGGCGCCTTCCGTCGGCTATTGCAACACCATGGGCACGGCCACCACGATGAATTCGCTGGCCGAGGCCCTTGGCATGCAGCTGCCGGGCGCCGCAGCCATCCCTGCGCCCTACCGGGAGCGGGGCGGGATCTCCTATGAGACCGGCAAGCGCATTGTGGAGATGGTGCATCAGGACCAGAAACCGTCCGACATCATGACCCGTGAGGCGTTTGAAAACGCCATCGTCGTCAACTCCGCCATCGGCGGTTCCACCAACGCGCCGATTCACCTGAACGGCATTGCCCGCCATTTGGGGGTGGAGCTGACCAATGACGACTGGCAGGCTCTCGGCCACGACATTCCGCTTCTGGTCAATCTGCAGCCGGCGGGTGATTATCTCGGCGAAGACTATTTTCACGCCGGCGGTGTTCCGGCGGTTGTCGCCGAACTGATACGCCATGGCAAACTGCCCCATCCGGAGGCCGTCACCGCAAATGGCCAGACAATCGGTGGCAATTGCAAGGACGTGGTCACGGACCTGCCCGATGTGATCAAACCCTATGACGCGCCGATGATGGAGCGGGCCGGGTTCATCAATCTGAAGGGCAATCTGTTCGACAGCGCGATCATGAAGACCAGCGTGATCTCGGAGGAATTCCGCACGCGCTACCTGTCCAATCCGGACGATCCTGAAGCCTTTGAAGGCCGGGCCATCGTCTTTGAAGGTCCGGAGGATTATCACCACCGTCTGGATGACCCGGCGCTGGAGATCGACGAATACTGTATGCTTTTCATCCGGGGCACCGGCCCGATCGGATATCCGGGCGGCGCGGAAGTGGTCAACATGCAGCCGCCTGCGGCGTTGATCAAACGCGGGATTACTTCGCTGCCCTGTATCGGCGACGGCCGCCAATCTGGCACCTCCGGGTCGCCGTCGATCTTGAACGCGGCGCCCGAGGCAGCGGCCATGGGCGGTCTGGCACTGCTCAAGACTGGCGACCAGGTGCGGATCGACCTGAACAAGGGCACGGCAGACATTCTTATTTCCGATGAGGAACTGGCGCAGCGGCACCGGGATCTGGAGGCACAAGGCGGGTTCAAAGTCCCGGAGAGCCAAACCCCCTGGCAGGAAATCCAGCGCGGCATTGTCGGCCAGTTCGACCGGGGCATGGTGCTGGAACCGGCTGCCAAATATCAGGACATCGCCCATACCAAGGGTATGCCGCGCGACAACCACTGATCCTGGCAGAGGCGTTCTTGCGTTGCCGCGCAGTGGCGCCATGCCTTTTTCCACGGCAGCCCCGGCCATCAGCCGGGGGCCGTCCGGACGAAGTTCTGGCACTGGATGTGCGGATCTTTTGCATCCGGCAAAACAGGACTTGACGGTTACGTAAACGGCATGCTTCAAAGCCCCCTCACCGGCACAAGCCGAACTCAGATGGGAGACTGAACATGTCCTTGGAACAGCTGACCGAAGGCGTCCGCGGGAAAGTCGCCGGTGGCGGCATTGAAGAAAGCGTCAAGTTTGACCTTGGCGGTGAGGGTGTGATTTTTTTGCAAGGCACTGAAGTTAGCAATGACAATGGGGACGCTGACTGCACCATCAAGATCTCACCGGACGATCTGGCCGAGCTTCTCTCCGGCGACTTGAACCCGACTGCAGCGTTTATGGGCGGCAAGATGCAGGTGGAAGGCGACATGAGCGTTGCCATGAAACTTGGCAGCATCGTTTAAGCGCCCTATTGCGGTTCCTGCCAACAGACAGCCGGTCCTTTGGGCCGGCTTTTTTGTTGGGAGGCCTGTGTGACGCCTGGTCTCTGGCCAGGTGCGTGGCAAGACATGAAAAAGCGGCCGGAATGTTCCGGCCGCTTTGAAGTCTAAACAACAGCTGCGCAAGGCTTACTGCGTGATGATCTCCGGCCCCATCAGCAGGTAGGGAAGGAAGGTGGAGATCGCCGGCACATAGGTTACAAGCACCAGGAACACCAGCAGGACCAGCACGAAGGGTGCGGCCGCCTTGACCACCTGCACCAGGCTCATGCCCGTGATCCCCGATGTCACGAACAGGTTCAGCCCGATGGGCGGCGTGATCATGCCGATTTCCATATTCACCACCATCAGGATGCCGAGATGGATCGGATCGACCCCCAGTTCGATGCCGATGGGGAAGACAACGGGGGCGACGATCAGCAGCAGCCCGGAAGGTTCCATGAACTGTCCGCCGATCAGGAGCAGGATGTTGACGGCAATCAGGAAGGTGAACCAGTTGAAGCCCGCTTCCACCATCCAGTCCGTGATAACCTGCGGGATCTGTTCCGCCGTTAGCGTGTGCGCAAAAAGCAGGGCGTTGACGATGATGAACATCAGCATAATGGTGGTCTTGGCGGAATCGGTCAGAACCTTCTTGGTGTCCTTGTGGACCAAGGCGGGAAAGAACTTCCAGACGATCAGGCCAAGGTTCCGTCCCCAGACAGCCCCGCCAGCGCTATAGGCCGCAGGCAGCTGCGCCGGGCCGAGGCCATGGCGCAGCATGGGATAGCCGATCAGGGCGGCGATCAGAACACCTGCGCTGTCCAGCCCGAAAAAGGCCCGCTCGGTCACGAGCGAGGCGATGCCGGACCAGGTGAACATGGCAACAAGGGCATAGGTGATCGTCTTGAACCCGGTCAGGGCCAGCGGACCGTCGCTGTCATTCAGCCAGCCGATACCTGAAAGCGGTCCCATGTCCCGGTAGACGAAGAGGGCGATCAGGCAGGCATAGACGGCGGCAACCGCAGCCGCTTCCGTCGGCGTGAAGATGCCCAGATAGATGCCGCCCAGGATGATCACCATCAGGAAGAGGCCGACAGCGGCTTCCGAAAGGGCGCCCCAGATTTCCCTGAAGCCGGGCCAGGGCTGCGCGGGCAGGTTTTTTATCCGGGCCATGACATAAATGGCGGTCATCAGCATCAGACCGGCAATGATCCCGGGAACGACCCCGGCCAGGAACATGCGGCCGACGGAGACGTTGGTTGCCGCGGCATAGACCACCATCACGATGGAAGGTGGGATCAGGATGCCGAGCGTGCCCGCATTGGCGATGACACCGGCCGCGAATTCCTTGGTGTAGCCCGCCTGGCGCATCCCGGCGATGGCGATGGTGCCAATGGCCACCACGGTGGCCGGAGACGAGCCGGAAAGCGCTGCAAACAGCATGCAAGCAAACACCCCGGCGATCGCCAGACCGCCCCGGATGGAGCCGACCGTTGCAATGGAGAAGCGGATGATGCGCCGGGCAACGCCGCCGGTCGACATGAAGCTCGACGCCAGAATGAAGAACGGGATCGCAAGCAAGGTGAAGTTCTGCGAGGCGTTGAACAGCTGGACTGCCACCGAACTCATGGAGTCATGGCTGAACAGTGCGATATAGAGGACTGCGGACAGGCCGAGGGAAATGGAGATCGGAACCCCGAGAAACAGGAAGCCGAAGACGAAGATAAACAGAAATGCGGTTTCCATCGGCCTAGTCCTTCAGCACGTCTTTGTTTTCCGCCACCAGATCCTCCGCCTCATGGGCGGCGATGATGGCCTCTTTTTTCCCGAGAAGGATCAGCACAAAGGCCTGTGCGGCCCGGTAGGCCAGAAGAGCAAGACCGATGGGCAGAATGATATAGGGAATCCAGCGGGGCACCCGTTCGCGAATGCCAAGCCCTTCGGACATGAAGGCTGGCCATTTCAGGTCTTCCATGCCAATTGGCACTTTGTAGAATTTGGCGAAATAGGCATAGGCGCCACCGGTTGCGCCCTTGTTGTCCAGGCCCAGAAGGGCGCCGAACCAGCCCGCGTCGAACATCAGCACCGCATAAAGAACGGTCAGCGCAGCCCCGGCAAGAGCTGCGGCCCTGAAGAGCGGTTTCGGCAGGAGGTTGATCACCGCATCGACCCCCAGATGAGTGCCGATCTTGATGCCGTAGCTCATGCCGAACAGGATCAGCCAGGCAAACAGCACGCGGGTGAATTCCAGCGCACCGCCCCAGCCGGAATTGAACATGTAGCGGGCAATCACCTGGCTGAAGGTGACGAGTGTCATCAGCGCCAGCAGGATTGCGATGATATTCTCGTCCAGAGACGCGATTGTTTTCGGTGAAACCTGATCAACGGCGACATAAAGACAGAAGAAAGCGGCGGTGAGCAAGAGTGGCCAGTAATAGGCCATGAACTCTGAACCCATGGGTCCCCCCAATATGAATCGCTCTTGAACGAGCTTGTGTATGATTGAAGGAAGAAGGCCGTCCGGGCCTTCTTCCAATTTACGCAAGGCTTGGGATACCCGGGGCTTAGCTGCCCTGGTTGGAGGCCACCGCCGCGTCGATGACATCCTGACCGATATCGTCGCGGAACTTGTCCCAGACCGGTTTCATGGTCTTGACCCACTCGTCACGCTGCTCAGGCGTCAGCTGACGGACAGCACCGCCATTTTCGATGATCTTCTGCTTGTTGGCTTCGTTGATCTCGGTGGAGCGGGCGTTGTACTCGTCGGAAACCTCGCCGAAGATCGTCAGGAACTGGTCCCGCACATCCGCATCCAGGCTGTCCAGCCATTCCTGGGAGGTCACGGCCAGGTAAGTCAGCAGCTGGTGGTTGGTTTCCGTGGTGCCGTCCTGCACTTCGAAGAACTTTTTGGTGTAGATGTTGGACCAGGTGTTTTCCTGACCGTCCACAACACCGGTCTGAAGTGCGCCATAGACTTCCTTGAAGGCCAGTTTCTGGGCATTGGCGCCCATGGCTTCGATCATGGCCACGGCAACGTCCGATGTCTGAACCCGGAACTTCAGACCCTTGGCATCGGAGGGCACCAGAAGTGGTTTGTTGGCAGAGAACTGCTTCAGGCCGTTGAACACGTAGCCGAGACCGACAAATCCATAGTCGGACATGGCGCCCAGAAGTTCCTGACCCTTTTCGCCCTTGGTGAAGGTGGTCACCGCATCCATGTTGGAGAACAGGAACGGCAGGTCGAACAGGCGGTATTTCAGCGTGTAGGACTCGAATTTCGACAGGGACGGGGCCGCCAGCTGGACATCGCCCAGAAGCAGGGCTTCCATCACTTTGTTGTCGTCAAAAAGCTGAGACGATGGGAATACCTGCATGCAGGCCTTGCCGTCCATCTCTGCGTTGATGCGTTTGGCAAGCGCGGTTGCCATTTCGCCTTTCGGGTGACCTTGCGCAGCCACGACATGGCTGAACTTGATGATGACTTCGCCGTCGGAGCACTCATCGGCCGCAAAGGCGGACGACGACATGGCGAAGGACGCTGCGGCCGCAGCGGCGATAACAAACTTTTTCATTAGGATGTCCTCCCAGACATATCAGTATGACGGCCGTTCGGGCCGGACAGCTTTTGAGCTGGTCGAACCTGTTTTGGCAAAACCTGTGCCAAATCTCCGCCAACAGCCTCAAAGGCCGCAAACCCAAGCTTAATCCGGCCTTGGGTGTCTGCGTATCCGGGGCTTTTCTTAGAAACCTTCCTGAGAATGGGTGGAGTCCGACACATGGACGCTGACCGATGTGTCGAAACCGACACATCGGGGCGCCTGCGCGGCTATTGCTGAAGACCCCCGCTTTTCAGGTCATGGCGGAGCGGTATGGCAAGCCGGTGCAGCTTGTCCGGATTGCGGATGACAAAGACCCGGGCAATCGTGCCGTCGGGTGCATATCCGAGGGTCAGGGCCGTTGCGAGGCCGGCGTCCTGAAAGACCACAATCCCGTGGAGCCCGTTAATCCCGAGAGGTTCCAGGCGGGCGCCGGACAGGAGCCGCCCCAGGATGCGTGCCAGGTATTTTGCAACCTTGTCCCGGCCTTCCAGAATCCGGCGCAATGCCGTGGCCTTGCCGCCGCCATCGGATTGGAACTGCACCGTTTCGGCCAGCAACCCGGACAGGACCTCCACCGAACCGCTTTCCAACGCTGCGAGAAAAGCCGACAGCATGCGCTGCTGATGGTCCGGGCTGGGCATGTGGTTGGTGGCGGTGCCTTTGAGATGTTTGGAGGCGCGGGAGACCAGCTGGCGGCAAGCGGCTTCTGACAGGCCGAGGGCGGCAGCCACCTCAGCATAGGACTGGCCGAACACGTCCCGCAACAGATAGGCCGCCCGTTCCTTGGGGCTCAGCCGGTCCAGCAGAAGAAGAAAGGCGGTGGTGAGAGACTGGGCCCGGTCCAGATCCGCCTCCGGGTCTGAGGCCGCTTCCACCTGAAGCGGTTCGGGGATCCACGGGCCCACATAGTCGAGCCGTTTCCTGCGGGCCGCCTTCAAATCGTCCAGGCATCTGTTGGTGCAAATGGACGTCAGAAGCGCACTCCCGTTGACAACGGTGGATTTGTCAATATTCCGCCAGCGCAAAAACGTGTCCTGCACCGCATCCTCCGCATCGGCCATAGAGCCCAGCATGCGATAGGCAAGCCCGAGCAATCGCGGGCGTGCCCTTTCAAAGACAACACTGTCGGACGGGTCTGTCATCTCGTCTCTATGGTCTCAGTGATTGGAGATCTGCATCCGGTTCCACAGATTGATCATAGCCACGGCCGCTGTCATTGCACTGATGCTGGCCTCATCAAAATGAGCACGCAAGGTCTTCCGTAGAGGCGCATAGTCCATTTTCGGGTCAAGTTCCGTCAAGGCTTCGGCCCAGGCAAGAGCTGCTTTTTCCGCGTCGGTGAAATCGTCCACGTAGCGCCAGACCGTCAGCCGCTGCAAGCGCTCCTGGCGCTCGCCGTCTTGCAAGGCTTCGCTTGTGTGCATCATGACGCAATACGCGCATTGATTGATCTGCGAGACCCGCAGATCCAACAAATGGCGCAATCCGGGTGACAGAGGTGACTTACCGATCTCGCCGCTGGCAGCCAGAAATCTCTTTAAGATCGAAGGAGCGAAGTCCTGATGGTGGATGGCATCTTGGTGTTTCATGGGTGTCTTCCGTAAGAAATTCGGGGAGGTGACACTTCCTTGACGAGTGAGCGCTGCAGTTTGTGACAGGCGCCAGGACTTTTCTGCTTCGAAGATGCGTTGCAACAATTCCAATGCTGGACCGGGATGTGTTTGCTTTTGCAGACGAAAGTGCCTTTCGTCTCAAGGCCAGACAAAGGCCTCACCCAAGAGCGGTGTCCTCCCGGCCGAGGCCGTATTTGCGCATTTTCTCATAAAGGGCTTTGCGAGAAAGGCCGAGACGCTCATAGGTGGGTTTGATGGCGCCGTCATTGCGCTGGAGTTCAGTGGCAATCAGAGCTTTTTCAAACCCGGCCACCTGATCGAACAGGCTGTTGCCCGGGCCGGCTGCCGGGTCTGGCTGCTGTTCCAGACCCAGCACGAACCGGTCGGCCACATTGCGCAACTCGCGCACATTGCCCGGCCAGTCCCGGGCCATCAGCCCGGACAGATAGGCGTCGCCGATATCGGGGATTTCCCGCCGGTAGCGGGCCCGTGCCTCCACAGCCAGATGCCGGAACAGCAGGGGGATATCCTCCAGCCGGTCGCGCAAGGGGGGGATGGACACATGGACCACATTCAGCCGGTAGAACAGGTCGAGACGGAAGCGCCCGTCCTTGCCGGCGGCTTCCAGATCCTCCTTGGTGGCCGCTATGAAGCGCACATCCAGGTCAATGGTCCGGTTGGAGCCGAGCCGCTCAATTGTGCGGGTCTCGATCACCCGCAACAGCTTGACCTGCAATTCCAGCGGCATGGATTCGATCTCGTCGAGAAAGACCGTGCCGCCATGGGCGTGTTCCAGCTTGCCGATCCGCTGGCCGCTGGCCCCGGTGAAGGCGCCTTTCTCGTGGCCGAACAGTTCCGATTCGA
The DNA here is from genome assembly GCF_056160985.1 of Roseibium sp. AWQ4_290. Classification (NCBI taxonomy): domain Bacteria; kingdom Pseudomonadati; phylum Pseudomonadota; class Alphaproteobacteria; order Hyphomicrobiales; family Stappiaceae; genus Roseibium; species Roseibium sp. AWQ4_290. The sequence goes on along the minus strand of NZ_JBSWYG010000013.1, from coordinate 33,805 downwards.
TGATTTCCGCCGGAAGGGCCCCACAATTGAGGGCCACAAAGGGCCGGTCCTTGCGCGGGCCTTCATCATGCAGCGCCCGGGCGACGACCTCCTTGCCCGATCCGGTCTCGCCCAGGATCAGGATATCCGCATCGGTCGTGGCCAGGGCCGTTACATTCTTGCGCAACAGGTCCATGGCCGGGGTGCGGCCGACCAGACGGCTTTCCAGCCCGGTCCTGTCGGCCAGTTCTTCCCGCAGCTTGCGGTTTTCCAGCACCAGACGCCGCTTGTCGAGCGCCCGCTCCACAACGGAGGCCAGATGGGCGACGGAAAACGGTTTTTCCAGAAAGTCATAGGCCCCGGCCCGCATGGCTTCGACCGCGAGCGGCACATCGCCATGGCCGGTGATCAGCACCACCGGCAGGGCCGGATCGATTTCAAAGGCCCGGCGCATCACGGCAAATCCATCCGTGCCCGGCATGCGGATGTCGGTGACCAGAATACCGTAAAACTCCCGGGTGATGCGCTCCAGGGCGGCTTCCGGACGGCCGGTGGCAAAGACGTTCTGGCCGGTCAGCTCAAGCCCCTGGCTGAGCGAGCCCCGGAGCGCGTCTTCATCGTCCACCAGCAAAACCGTTGCCTGATCCATCACCTTATTCCGCAGCCATGACCCTGGTATCGGCGGCCGGCAGGCGCATGGTGAAAACCGCCCCGCCGCCGTCGCGATTCGCTGCTTTCAGCGATCCGGAAAAGTCATGGACGATTTTATAGGCGATGGACAAGCCCAGTCCGAGCCCGGCGCCGACATCCTTGGTGGTGAAAAACGGGTCAAAGATCTGCGGCAGTATGTCTTCATCAATGCCGGGCCCATTGTCGGCCACATGCAGCACCGCCTCGTCCCCTTCCCGCGCAAGCGATAGGGTGATCAGTGGTGCGGGGCAGGACTGGACCGCATCAAAAGCGTTGGACAGAAGGTTGATCACCACCTGCTCCAGGCGGATATGCCCGCCTTCGACAATGATATCCTCCTGCGGCAGATCCACGGAGAGCACAAAGCCGCTCTGTTTGATCTGGGGCTGCAGCAGCAGCAGGGCCTCGTCAATCACCTGGCGCAGGGACACGGGCTTGATATCGGTGCCCGACTTGCGGGTGAAGCCCTTCAGGGTCTTGGCGATTGCGCCCATGCGCTTCACCATGCTGCCGATCCGGGTCAGATTGTCCCGGGCCTCCTCGGACCGGCCCCGGTCGATCAGCATCCCGGCGATTTCCGCATCAGTGCCGATGGCGGCAAGCGGCTGATTGTATTCATGGCTAAGCGCTGCGGACATGCGCCCAAGGGTGGCGAGCTTCGCGGCCTGGACCAGTTCCGCCTGGGTCTGGCGCAGATTGGCTTCGGCCTGCTGCCGCTCCCGCACCTCCCGTTCCAGATGGGTGTTTGCGCGGCGAAGTTCTGCTGTTCGGCTTTGCACCCGCCGTTCCAGCCTGAGGGCTGCAGCCCTGTTGCGGCGCTCGGTGCGCAGGAATTCCTGGCGGCGGGCCACAACAAGCCCCAGGCCACCGGCTGCGATGACGCAGACCAGAAGGGCGATCAGCATGGCCCAGCCCGATTGCTGACGCGCCTCGCCGATTTCCACCAGGGTCACGACTTTCCAGCCCAGAACCGGCACATTGGCGGCAAGCTGCATATGGGGCTTGGCCGCGTTGGCCCCCGGCAACAGAAGCTTCAACCGCCCCGGCAGGGCCAGATCGACAATACGCCACGTACCGTCCAGCCCGGCAAGGGACTTGCCGCGCAGCTCCGGCCGGTTGGAAACGACCACCTGTCCGGCCCTGTTCAGGGCCAGGATCGGGTCCTTGCTGAGCGCCCAGGCCTGTTCCACCTTTTCAAGGCTCACCCGGACCGCAACCGCTCCCAGAAACCGGCCATTCTGGCGCAGCGGTGAGGCAAAGACATAAGACGATGGCGTCGCCGGCGTGCCGGGGATCAACTCCCGCCCAAGCTGGCCTTGCCGGACCTGGGTAAAGGCGCCGGGGATCATCTGCGCGCCGCCAAGGGCATGGGCCGGGACCTTGTGCTGGCTGGAGACTATCACTTGGCCTTCAGCATCCATCAGCCAGATTTCCTCTGCGCCGGACATGCCGGCGGCAATGGCGGCAATGCCCGGCTGCATCGCATGCTGCTCGTCAAAGAAAAAATCCTGAATATCCGCACCCCGGGCCAGAAGCGGCGACAGCAGGCGGAACTTGTCCAGAAGACGTTCCAGCACGGCGGTCTGCACGGCCAGATTGGCCTCTGCCCGGGTGCGTGTCTCTGCAAGTGTGATCCGGAGGCTGGCCAAGCCGGTCAGAACGACAATGACCAGGGTGGTCACGACCACTCCGGCCCCGATGCCGATCTTGAGCCTGCGCCAGTTGGTGCGCCAATGTCCGGACCTGTGTCTGCGTGTCATCGCACCAGTATACGGGAGGATGCGGTTGTCCCAAAGCGCGCTGTGTGGAACGGCAGGTATTCTGCGCTTTCTCAAACGAGGCTGCGCTGGCGCCGGTCGATGGCCACACTCTTGATCAGCACGGTGACCTCTTTGCCGGTGGCCAGTTCCAGATCGGCAACGGACGCACGGGTGATGCGGGCGCGCAAGGTCTGGCCCTGCAGGGCACACAGGATTTCTGCGTAGGGGCCAGATTCTTCCGAGATGCTGGTGATCTTCGCCTGAAAGGCGTTGCGGATCGACAGGCCGGTTGGCGGTTCGGCCGCCAGCGCCACGTCCCGGGCCCGGATGCGCAGGCGCACTGTATCGCCTGCCTCGGCGGGAAGGTCCGGGATCTGCAGGATGGCTCCGCCAATATCGACAAAGGTCAGGCCCCAGGTGCTGTCGACCCGGTCCACCGTGCCGTGCACCAGCGCGCCCGCCTCGTGGCGGCCGGTGGCGCGGCCGAGATCGGTCCGGGTCAGCATGTCGGCCACCGGGCCATAGGCCGGCGTTGTGCCGTCCGACAGGATCACAAGCGTGCTGGACAGGCGCGCAACTTCCTCGATCGAATGGCTGACGTAGAGAATTGGCAGATCCGCTTCCACACACAGCCGGTCGAGATAGGGCAGAATGCCGTTGCGCCGGGCCTGATCCAGATTTGCCAGCGGCTCGTCCATGATCAACAGCTGCGGATCGGAAAGCAGCGCTCGGCCGATGGCCACCCGCTGCTTTTCCCCGCCTGACAGGGTCTCCGGTTTGCGGGCCAGAAGCGGCTCCAGCCCCAAGAGCCCGGTCACTTCGCCAAGCTCCCGCTTGCCCTTCCGTCCCCCCGCCCAGCGGGCATAGGTGAGGTTGGACTTGACGCTCATATGGGGAAAGAGGCGGGCCTCCTGAAAGACATGGCCGATCCGCCGGGTCTGAACCGGCAGATTGATGCGCTTGTCCGCGTCGAACAGGACCCGGCCATTGAGCACAATGCGCCCGCGTTTCGGCCGGACGAGCCCCGCAATCATATTGGTCAACGTGGTTTTGCCCGCGCCGGACTGGCCGAACAGGGACGTCACCCCGCCCGGACTTTCAAACCGGGCCTCAAAGGCAAAGGTGCCGATGTCTCCGGCAATATCAACCTCAAGCACGGGCGCCTCCCAGCCTGGCCTTCAGGCGGTAGGCCAGAAATTCGGAGGCGATCAGGGCGGTAAAGGCCACAAAGGCCGCAATCAAAGTCAGTCGGAAGGCGGCCAGATCGCCGCTTGGGGTCTGGGTGGCGGTGTAAAGCGCCAGCGCCAGTGTGCGGGTTTCGCCGGGAATGTTGGAGACAAAGGTGATGGTGGCGCCAAACTCGCCCATCGCCTTGGCAAAACCCAGGATGGCGCCGCCCAGAATGCCGGGCAGGGCCAGCGGCAGGGTGACGGTCACAAAGCTGATGATCCGGTGCGCGCCCAGGGATTTCGCAGCATCTTCCAGTTTCGGATCGACTGCTTCAAAGGAAAGGCGGATCGGGCGGACAATCAGTGGAAACGCCATAACTCCTGCCGCCAGGGCTGCACCGGTCCAGGTGAAGGCAAAGCGGAGGCCAAACACCTCATCAAGAAAAGCACCCACCGGGCCCTTGCGGCCAAAGGCCAGCAGCAAAAGATAGCCGGTGACAACCGGCGGCAGGACGAGGGGCATATGCACCAGAGCATTGACCAGCCCATGGCCGGGAAAACGGCTGCGGGCCAGAAGATAGGCAACACAGATGGCGGCGGGCAGCGCAACGGCCAGCGCAACGGCGGCGACTTTCAATGTCAGAAGCAGAGCCTGCCATTCGGCGGGTTGAAGCTTGATAAATTCCACGCGCAGGCCCGGGGTTTTAAGATCACAGGACTGCCCCGGCAGGGCAGCCTACTTGATCTTATCCGTCACAAAGCCCAGGGAGCGCAAGATCTCTTGTGCCTCCGGGCCGGTGACAAAGGACAGAAACACGGTGGCCCCGGGCGCTGTGGATATTGTGGTCCGCGCCGCCAGATAGCGGATCCTGGGATGGCTGTCCTGCGGCAGTTCCACGACTTCGCTCACCTTGGGATCGATGGCCGCGTCCGTTCGGTAGACAATGCCAAGGGGGGTTTCGCCCCTGGCAACGGCGGCAAGGGCGACCCTGACATTTTCCATCGGCGCCAGCTGTCCCGACACGCTCTGCCACAAGCCGAGGGTTTTGAGAGAGGCCTTGCCATAGCGCCCGGCGGGAACCGTCTCCGGATCGGCAATTGCCAACCGCTCTCCGCCGAGCCTTTGGGACAGGCTGTCAGGTGAGAGGCGGAGCGGCGCGGCGCCTTCCGGCCCGACCAGCACAATGGCGTTGGAGGCAACCTCCTCGATGGAGGATTTTACCACCGCATCTTCTGCGGCCACATAGTCCATCCAGTCGGCATCTGCTGACAAAAACACGTCTGCGGGTGCGCCTGCGGCCACCTGCCGGGCCAGCGTGCCGGTTCCGGCAAAGGAAAAAACAACCTTTGTGCCGGTCTGGGCTTCAAAGGCGGTCCCGATCTGCTCCGCCGCCTCCCGCAGGCTGGCGGCAGCAAACACGGTTAGCTGTTCAGCCGAGACGGGCAGCAGCCAGGACAGCAGAAGAAAGCAGGTTAGTCCAAGACGGGCGAAACAGCGCATGGGTTCAGGCCGCACCGGCGCTTCTGCGGTCTGCCTTGATCATGTCGGAGCCTTTTTCTGCAATCATCACCGTTGGCGCATTGGTGTTGCCGGAGGTGATTTTTGGCATCACGGAGGCGTCGATCACCCGGATATTGTCGAACCCGCGTAGTCTTAGCCGCTCATCCACCACCGACCCCTCGTCCACGCCCATGCGGCAGGTGCTCACCGGATGGAAGATCGTGGTGCCGATCTCGCCCGCAGCCCGGCTCAGGTCTTCTTCGCTGGTCAGATCCGGTCCGGGAAGATGCTCCTGCGGCTCGTAGGGCTGCATCGCCGGGGCGGACATGATCTTGCGGGCCAGGCGGATGGAATCGGCGGCAACCCGACGGTCCGCCTCCGCTGACAGATAATTGGGGCAGATCTCCGGCTGCTGTGTCTTTTGCGGAGCGGCGATATGGACATGCCCCCGGCTTTCCGGGCGCAGATTGCAGACGCTGGCGGTCATCGCCGGGAAGGGATCCAGCGGCTCGCCGAATTTCGACAGGGACAGGGGCTGGACATGGAATTCCACATTCGCCGTCTCAAAGGACGGGTCCGTGCGGGCAAAGGCTCCCAGCTGGCTCGGGGCCATGGCCATCGGGCCGGAGCGCTTGAGCAGATATTCCAGCCCGATCTTGGCCTTGCCGTACCAGCTGCTGGCCAACTCGTTCAGGGTGAGTACATTCTTCACCTTGAAAATCGGCCGGAGCTGCAGGTGATCCTGAAGATTTTCGCCCACATTCGGCAGGGCGTGGCGAGGCTCGACCCCGGCCTTGCGCAGAACATCCGGATTGCCGATGCCTGACAGTTCCAGCAATTGTGGCGAGCCGATGGCCCCGGCGGCCAGCAGCAATTCCCCGGCCACCGTTACCTTGGCAGGCTGACCGGCAACCTCCAGATCCAGGCCGGTGGCCTTGCCGGTTTCATAGGTGATCCGGTCCACATGGGCTTCGGTCACCACCTGAAGGTTCGGCCGGTTGCGGGCCGGGCGCAGGAAGGCCCGGGCCCCGTTCCATCTCCAGCCCGATTTCTGGGTCACCTGAAAATAGGCGGAGCCGAAATTGTCGCCGTCATTGAAATCCTGGGTCTTGGGAATGCCGGTCTGTTCGCAGGCGTCCCGGAAGGCATCCAGGATTTCCCAGGACATGCGCTGTTCTTCCACGCGCAGGTTGCCACCCTGCCCGTGCATGTCGTTGTCCCAGGCATAATGGTCTTCGGACTTGCGGAAATAGGGAAGAACATCGTCCCAGCCCCATCCGGTCAGTCCCAGCTGGCGCCAGTGATTGTAGTCCCAGGCCTGGCCGCGCATATAGATCATGCCATTGATAGACGAACAACCGCCCAGAACCTTGCCGCGCGGATAGAGAAGCGAGCGGCCGTTGAGACCGGGATCGGGCGCCGTCTTGAAGCCCCAGTCCACACGTGGATTGCCGATGCAATAGAGATAGCCGACCGGAATATGCACCCAGATGTAATTGTCCCGCTTGCCTGCTTCCAGAAGCAGAACTTTGACAGACGGATCTTCCGACAACCGGTTGGCCAGAACGCAACCCGCCGTTCCGGCGCCGACAATCACATAGTCCCAAGAACCAAGGTCGCGCATAGTTCCTCCTATCGGTTGTTTTTGCGATGGAGCACGGCAGAGGGGGGCGGTCAAGTTAGCCACATAGGGGAGGGCCTGCAACCCATCGCCGCGCCGGGGAGGCGGGGCGGTTTTGCGCTGTTTGCGACCTGTGCTTTCGTTTACCTCATCCTTACACAGCCTTGCGATTGTCGCGGAGGTTCCCTCCGGCGAGGCTTTTAAAACATGCCCAATTTGGCCCAACGCAGTCTGGAAGGCGGTTGTCTGGCTGTCTTCACCCTGCTTTGCCGTCTTTACCGTCCCGTGCGCGGCTGGATCGGCGGGGGTGTGCTGGGCGTGTTCATTGTAATGACCGCCGCCGTCGTTCATCTCTTTCCGGTTTCCAACTGGGACATGCTCGCCTATACGGCCGTTATGCTGGAACCGGAGATCCCGGACCCGCAAGCCCTGCACCAGCGGGCTTATACGGCGGTGAAGGACAATATCCCGGCAGGCGCCTATGCCACCTTGACCGGCGACCGGCCCTACCGCATCCGTCAGGCGGAGGATGCGACGGCTTTCGCCACCATGCTCGGCTTCTACCGGCTCAAGATCCTTTATGTTGAAACAGCCCGCCTGTTGGCGCCCTTCACAGGGCCGGTGGAGGCGCTTCGGCTCATCTCGCTGGCCTCCGCCCTGGGGCTGGGCGGCGTGCTTCTGGTCTGGCTGGGGCGCAGCGGCTGCCTGATGTATGGGCCCGTCGTCGTGGCGCTGCTGATGGTCTCTGCCTTCGGCTATACGGCCGAACTGTTGTCACCGGATCTCTACGCAGCCTTTTTCCTGGTGCTTGCCGCGCTGCTTTATCTGGAAAGGCTTGACCTTCCGGCCGCCCTCAGCCTCTTGGCCGCGTTTCTGGTTCGGCCCGACCATCTGGCCTTTATCGGGGTCTTTTTTGTGTTTGCGGCTATTTACGGTCCGGGCCGCTGGACCATGACTTCCTGCTTTGCCCTGTGCACCGGTCTCTATCTCTGGCTCACGAAAGGCGCGCATCATCCGGGCTGGTGGATCCATTTGTGGTTCACCCATATCGAGTATGTGCCGACCCTTGAGGGTTTTGATCCACCTTTTTCCATCGCCGCTTACCTCGAAATTCTGATGCGCTCAACGGTGCGCGCGCTGATGGGCTTCACCTGGCCTGCAGTGCTGTTTGCGCAAATCGTGTTTTTTGCCAGATGCCTCTCTGTGGAAGCCATGGAACTGCGTGCCAAGGTGCTGCTTTTTGCGGTGTTTGCGTCCGTCTGCGCGAAATATCTGGTGTTCCCGCATTACGAGACACGGTTCTACCTGCCCTATCTGGTGATCATGGGCATGATCCTGCTGACCTCGTGGCACCGGCAGCAGCGGCCGGTGTGAGCCGGCTCGCAAATCGGGTCGTCTTGGGTGGCTCCGTTTTTTATAGGTCTGTGGGTCCAAACCAATGGAGACCTGCCCACAATGTTTCAGATCCACCCCCTGCCCGCTGACCCGTTCACCAAGCTTTTCGGCCTGTCCGATCGGCAACTGGCGTCGCATAACGTGCAAGCGCATATCTCTGACGGCCAGTTTCCCTGCCGCGTGTCACTGGAAGATGCGCCAGAGGGGGCACGGGTGCTGCTCCTGAATTTCGAGCACCAGTCCGGGGACAGCCCCTACCGCTCCCGCCACGCTATTTTTGTCCGCGACGGGGCTGTGGCGCGCCAGCCGGACGCGGACCGTCTTCCGGCTTCCATCTCCAGCCGTCTTCTGTCCGTGCGGGCGTTCAATGCCGCGCATGAAATCATTGAGGCGGATGTGATTGACGGGAAGGAGGCCATCCCGCTGATTGAGACGTATCTCGCCAATCCCGAGGCGGACTACCTGCATCTGCATTATGCACGGCGCGGTTGCTTCGCCGCCAAGGTCACCCGAGCTACGCCCTGAACACACGCAAAAGGTGCGTTTCAACAAAAATCTTCCTTAAGGAGAGTTTTCCGGCCGGTGCCCAATTTTTTCTCTAAACTGGAACTGGTTTTTGCCGGTCTTGTTTGAAACCGTGTGCGCCGACAGCGGCACCGCGGACAAGAGCGGCAGAGCCGGACGAAACTGGTAAGGAGGATCGGACCATGCGAAGCGCAGCAGAACGGCGGACCGCTTTCAAGGCCCTGCATGACGGCGGGCGGGCGTTCCTGATGCCCAACCCGTTTGATATTGGCACCGCCCGCATCCTGGACGGGATGCGGTTTGAGGCCCTGGCCACGTCCAGTGCCGGGTATGCCTGGACCCGGGGTGTAAAGGATGCGGAAGGGCTGATCAGCCGGGAGGATGCCCTCGCCCATGCGGCCGATATCATTGGCGCAACCGATCTGCCGGTGAACGGGGATCTGGAAAACGGCTTCGGCGACAGCCCCGAGGCGGTGGTGGAAACTGTGAAAGGCGCCATTGAGGTTGGCCTTGCGGGCTGTTCGATCGAAGATTACACGGCAGATCCCAACAGGCCCTATTACCCGCTTGACGAGGCGGTCGAGCGGATCAAGGCAGCGGCGGACCTGCGCAACCGGCTGGCCCCGGATTTTGTTCTGACAGCCCGCAGTGAAGGACCGGTCAGGACCCAGCATGAACTGGACAGGACCGTGACGCGCCTGAAGGCCTTTGCCGCAGCCGGGGCGGATTGTGTCTATGCGCCGGAACTGAAAGACCGGGACCAGATTGCAGCTGTGCTTGCGGGGGTCGGCGCGCCGCTCAACATTCTTGCCGGCCGCAAGCAGTTTCATCTGACCCGCAAGGAGCTCGCCGACCTTGGCGTTGCCCGGGTCTCGATCGGGTCCGGCCTTGCGCGGATCGCGCTCGGCGCGTTTTTTGCGGCGGCAGAAGACATGAAAGATGGGGGCTCTTTCGGCTGTTTTGAAAGAGCGGAAGGCTTCGCCGAATTTGATGCTTTCATGAGGGGCAGCGCATGACGCCGGACACAGAAACCGCAAGCCGGGAGGGATTTGAACGCGCGGGATCGCAGGACGAAAGGCCTCTGGTGGATCTCGCCCGGCGGGCCTATGAGGTCTTTATCCCGGTCATGAACGCCGTTCCTGCGCCGATGACGGCGGATTATGGCGCACTGATCCGGGAGGCTGAAGTCTGGGTGCTGCGTGGCGAGGCAGGCCACCTGGGGGCCAGCCTGGTGCTGGTGCCGCAGGACGCGTATTTGCTAATTGACAGCATTGCCGTTGACCCCGTCCGTCAGGGTGAGGGTCTTGGGCGGCAGCTTTTGGTCATGGCCCAGGACCGGGCCCGGGAAATGGGCTATGGGGAGGTGCGGCTCTACACCAATGTTCTGATGAAGGCGAACAGGGCCTGGTACAAACGCTCCGGCTTTGAAGAGACGGGCGAGGAACAGCGCGGCGACAAACGCATTGTGCATTTGCGCCGCATGCTGGCGGGGTAAGATAAGGCAAAAGACGTGCGCCCTGCGGACTGGTGTGTCCAGAACGAAGCTTTGTAACAATTTCGGCTGGGGCTTAAGATCCGGACACCGGTCCGGGAAAGCGCAGCCAGAGGTTGGTTTTATTCCGGGCGTTCGCCGATATAGGCGGCGCGGGGGCGGATCTTTTCGTGGCTCTTATACTGCTCGAATGTATGGGCGATCCAGCCGGAGATCCGGCCCGCACAGAAGATTACCTTGCCCGCATCCTTGGGCAGGTCATAGACTTTTTGTAGTACCGACAGGGCGAAATCGATATTTGGCGGCAAGCCAAACAGTTTGTCCGCCGCAGAAATCAGTTCCGGCAGGCGGGCCACAAAGGGCTGTCCGGCTTCTGTTGAGACAAGCAGGTCCAAAAGACAATCCGCTCTAGGGTCCCGTCCCTGATAGACGGCATGGCCGAACCCGGGCAGGGTCTCGCCCCGGGCCAGCCGGTCCGCGAACACGTCCTCAAAATCCGTCTCGGGCTGGAGGGTGGCGAGCCAGGCGGCTGCCCGGTCCGGCGCAGCGCCGTGCAGCGGTCCGAAAAACGCCCCGAGGCCGGACATCAGCGCCGCATGGAGTGGCGCCCGGGTGGAGGCTGCACAGCGTGCTGAAAAGGCGCTGGTGTTCAGCTCATGATCGGCAGACAGCACCAGGGCGGCCCGGATCAGCGACTTTCCAGAGGATGACAGCCCATAGGCGTTGGCGATCTGGGTATGGACGGGCTGGTCCGAGGGCTCTGTTCCCAGAAGGGCGGCCACCGAATAGCGCAAAAGGGCCGCCGCCTTGGTGTGGAGCAGCTTCGGGGCAAGGGTGTAGGCGGCCTTGTCCTGAAGCGGCCAGGCGGCAAGGGCCATCATCAGCCGGTCCAGCGGCGCCAGCCCGGCGGGCATGGGGGGGGCAGGACGCGGCACATTGCCGGCAAAGGGGTCGTCTTCGGAAGCCCAGAGCAGGGTCGCAACTGTTTCCAGGGTGGAGGTTTGGGCCAGGTCCCGGGCTCTGCGGCCCCTGTACACCGGCCCGTCTTCGCTGATCAGCGTCAGTTCTGTTTCCAGCACCGGGTCTCCGCTCAGCGGGTGGGCGCCGGTATGGTCTTCCGCCTGGCGGCGGCCCTTCAGCCGGCGCACATCCGCAGCGTCATAGCGGCGTTTCTTGCCGGGACCGGCCACGGAGGCAATCAGACCCCGGCTGACATAGGCATAAAGCGTTGCGGGCTGGACACCGAGTTCGGCGGCGGCTTCCCGGGCGGAGAGGTAGATTGGTGTGCTCATATCTTGATTGTATTAATCAATATTGATCAATTCAAGTTGGGTCCTCTTAGTGAGCGCAGCCTCAGGCAAACCAAAGGAGAGATCCATGACCGATGTGCCAAATCCCACCCGGATGACCCAAGACACCGCCGCCGGGCTGGAAGGGGTTGTCGCCGCCTTCACCCGCCTCAGCCATGTGGACGGTCAGAACGGCGTTCTGGTCCTGCGCGGACGCAGGATCGAGGACCTGGCCGGAAAACTGTCCTTCGAAGAGGCCGTCTCCCATCTGTGGCAGGACCACATTCCGGCAGACCCGGACCGCGTGAAACAGGCTTTTGGTGCAGCCCGGCAGACCGCCTATTCCCTGCTGCCGGTTCTGGAACAGGCAGGGGAAACGCTGAGCGTCTATGAACGCATGCAGCTGGGGCTTGCCGCGCTGCCCGATGAGGGCACTGGGCAGGATGGTCTCACGATTTGCGGCGCCCTGCCCGTTTTTCTGGCGGCATCTTTCCGTCTGAAGACCGGCGCTCAGCCGGTGCAGCCGGATCCGGACCTGTCGGCGGCAGCCGATCTCCTGCGGATGCTGGACGGCACACCTGCCACCTTCAGCCGTATCAGCGCGCTCAACCGCTATCTGGTCACCATTCTCGACCATGGCCTCAACGCCTCCACCTTTACCGCCCGGGTGATCGGCTCAACCCTTGCCGACCCGAAACAGGCGGTGCTGGGGGCGATGGGAGCCTTGAGCGGGCCGCTCCATGGCGGCGCGCCGGGGCCGGTCCTCGACATGATCGACGCCATCGGCACGCCGGAGAAGGCCGGGGCCTGGATTGAAGCGGCGCTTGAGCGCAAGGAGCGGCTGATGGGATTTGGTCACCGCATTTACCGGACCCGCGATCCGCGTGCGGATGTTCTCAAAGAAGGGCTGAAGCTGCTGGGGCGGGACAGCCCAAAGGCCCGGCTTGCCGAAGAGATTGAAGCCGCAGCCCTGGCGGCGCTGAAAAAAGCCAAGCCGGACCGGGCGCTGCAAACCAATGTGGAATTCTATACGGCCGTGCTTCTGGATGCGATTGGCATTGACCGCAGCCTGTTCACCCCGCTTTTTGCGGTTGGCCGCACACCCGGCTGGTGCGCCCATATGCTGGAACAGCAGGAGACCGGCAAACTGATCCGTCCGGCCTCCCACTATGTCGGGCCGGTGCCGCAGTAGCGCTGCATGCCCGTGGCGCCGCCCCGGTTTGGCAACCGGGACGGCCCAGGCTCATTCGGCCAGTTCCGCCTCGCGCACGGCCAGTTCAATCTCGTTGATCAGCCCTTCTTCCAGACCGAGGCGGGCGGCCAGCATCTGAAGATAGGCTTTTTCCGCCGGATGGTCCGGGTTGATCGCAAGGCGGGAGGCGGCATAGATTTCGGCCGCTGTTTCCGGGCACGAAGCGCTGGCGACAATCTTGTCGAGATCCAGCGGAGCCCGCAATTCATCCATCAGAAATGCCTTGGCCTCCCTGTCGAGCCCGGCTTCGTCGATCTTGGCAAAGATCCGGTCCTGCTCTTGCTGGTCGATATGTCCGTCTGCCTTTGCGGCCCCAATCATGGCCGACAGAAGGGAAACGGCAAATCCGTTTTCGCCCCCGGGCTGCTCCGCCGGATCGAAGGCGGTTCCGCGCGGTGCCTCCAAGGGCACCAACTCGTCCTGCGGATAGTGCGGGCGCGGCTCATTTTGCTGGTTGGCCCGGTGGCCCTGATAGGCCTTGTAGGCAAGACCGGCCACCAGCGCGAGCCCGCCATAGGTCACGGCTTTTTTGCCCAGCTTGCGCCCGGATTTGGAGCCGAGCATCAGCCCGGCAAGACTGCCAAGCGCAAGGCCACCGCCCTGGGAAGTCAGGAAATCCTTGCCCTGCGACAGGAGATCCCCCGATCCGCCGCGCTGTGAGGGCGCACCAGAACGGCCGCCCTGCGGGCCTCCGGCCTGGCTTCCCAGAAACTGATCCAGCAAGGATTTTGCATCAAACATGAATGGCTCCCATAAATATCCCCGGTCAGGGCGGACGTAACGTGACCTAACAGATGGGACTTTTGCCCGCAGGTGCAAGATTGTGCTGGCGGATCGCATGGGCTAGCAAGCAGGCCTCCGCCATCTTTCAAGGGAAGCCGCTCTTGCCGCTATCAGGATCCAGGTTTTCTGCCGCCGTCCTTGCTGTCTTGCTGCCCACTGCCGCACATGGCCCGCCCGCGCCCGCGCCCGCGCAGGCATCGGGTTTGTCCGGCAAAGCGGAGGCATATGACCCGGTTCCGCAGGAAGACAACGCAGCCTATTTCGGCGCGCTGGCGCAGACAGGCAGCAGCGCAACGGCAAAGCTCTACCGGTTTGTGCTGGACGAAAAACGTTCCGGCGCCCGTGCCATCTTCCATGTGGTTCAGGACCGGGGCCAGCCGCAAGGCGGGACTTATCCGACCTATGTGTTCAAAGTGGCAGACGGCAACAGCCCGCTGGTGTTGCTGGTCAAAACCACCGCCGGTAAGAAGCTTTACCTGGCCGATGGCACGCCGGCGCCGTCAGATTGTCTTGTGTCCGCCCAAAAAGGCTATTCGGATCTCTGCCTGTTAAACGGAAAGGGAGAGCCCGCCCCGGACCTGCCCGGCCTGCGCAAGGATGTCTGGTCGGATCTGATCAAACTGTTCGGGTTTTAAGGCAGGGAGAACCCGGGAGCAACAAACCGCCGCAAAGGTCAAGCTCCTGCGCGGTGCCGTCTCTTTTCAAGGACCCGTATCTCCCGCTCTCCCTCCTCTTGAGGAGGGCCTATGGACCGGCTCGAAAGAGGAGCGGCACACTCGGAACAAGGGGCGGAGCCTTCAAGACCGGCCTGCGTCCGCCCTCTGAATGAGGCGGAGTTTTGGTCGGCGGACGGGGGAGCATCAAGGATGCCGTACCAGTGAGGCCGCCCCTGCGGTCTGGAGGCGCAGTCGCAGAAAGGGCCGTCTTCTAACCAAGCGGCAGCAGATTGTCGTCTTTCAGAGTTTCCATGGCGATGGACGAACGCACATTCTGGACCGCTTCCTGGGGCAACAGCTGGTCGTTGATGATCCGGCTCAGGGCCTTCAGGTCCGGCACCACGATCTTCAGCATATAATCCACATCCCCGGTCAGTGTGTGGGCCTCCTGCACCTCCGCCATGGCCGTGACCATGGTGCGGAACGTGCGCGCGTTTTCCCGGCTGTGGGCCCCCAGCGTCACCCCCACATAGGCCGTCACGGTGAGACCGAGGGCCTCCGGGTCGAGCGCGGCCCGGTAGCGCCGGATGGTTCCGCTCTCTTCCAGCTTCTGCCGCCTGCGGGACACCTGGCTGGCGGAAAGGCCAATCACGTCCCCCAACTCCGAATTGGTCAATGCGGCATTTTGCTGGAGCGCCGCCAGAAGTTTCATATCAAAGCCATCAAGCGCGTATGTCATGCGTAAAGATCCATTTTGTTGCAAGTATTGTGCATATTATGACGCAAATACACGTAGTTTGCACACACCCTGCGCGCCGGGACGGGCATTCTTCTGGTTCAGCATGTGACCACAAGGAGGATCAGCCATGGGACCGTTCCCGCACGACGCCCCGCCCGCCCGGATTTCGCAGGACAACCCTGCCGGGACCGACGGATTTGAATTTGTTGAATTCGCCCATCCGGAACCGGAAAAGCTGGACGCCCTCTTCCGCAAGATGGGTTATGTGCCCGTGGCCAGGCACAAGACCAAGGCGGTCACCCTCTACCGCCAGGGCGACATTACCTATGTGCTCAATGCGGAGCCCGGTAGCCACGGCATGACATTCGCCGACACCCATGGGCCGTGTGCGCCGGCCATGGCCTGGCGGGTGGTGAACGCACAGCACGCCTTTGACCATGCGGTGGCCAGGGGCGCGACGCCCTATCAAGGCGATGACAAAACGCTGAACGTGCCGGCCATTGTCGGGATCGGTGGATCGCTGCTTTATTTCGTTGACACCTATGGACCCACGGGTTCGGCCTATTCGGCGGAATTCGACTGGCTTGGTGAGGTGGACCCGAAACCGCAAGGGGTGGGATTTTATTACCTCGACCACCTGACCCACAATGTCTATCGCGGCAATATGGACACGTGGTGGGACTTCTACCGGGACCTGTTCAATTTCAAGCAGATCCATTTCTTTGATATTGACGGGCGTATCACCGGCCTTGTCAGCCGGGCGATCACCAGTCCGTGCGGCAAGATCCGCATTCCGCTGAACGAGTCCAAGGACGACACCAGCCAGATCGAGGAATATCTGAAAAAATACCAGGGCGAAGGCATTCAGCACATCGCGGTTGGCACAGACACACTCTATGACAGCACCGATCAGTTGGCCGCCAACGGGCTGAAATTCATGCCCGGCCCGCCGGAAACCTATTACGAAATGTCCCATGACCGGGTTCAGGGCCATGACGAGCCGCTGGAGCGCATGAAAAAACATGGAATCCTGATTGATGGCGAAGGGGTCGTGGATGGCGGCATGACCAAGATCCTGCTGCAGATTTTCTCCAAGACCGTGATCGGGCCGATCTTCTTCGAGTTCATCCAGCGCAAAGGGGATGAAGGCTTTGGTGAAGGTAATTTCCGGGCTTTGTTCGAATCCATCGAGGAAGACCAGATCCGCCGGGGCGTCCTGGCCACGGAAGCGGCTGAATAACCGGCTTGCCGTTTGAGATTGGCATCAGACTGCCCCGGCCCGCAGGTGCTCGCGCTTGCGGGCCGGGGCTTTCGGGTAGAAAAACAGATGCAACCCATTGTTGACTAAGTGATTGTGCCACTTGATGTTTCGAAAAAAGTTTCGAGACCGACCATGAGCTAACATATTGATTTTTAACACTAACCTTTTTGACCATCGGAAAGGTGCAAACTTTTTTCCCGATATTTCCATTTTTCTTGGAAGAACAAGGACCTCGGTGGGTTCTATAGTCAGAGGCTGCCGTGAGGCCCTCTGTTGCATTGTCTAAGCACACAAACTTTCACCTCCGCGTTTTGCGCGGAGGTTTTTTCTTGGGCAAATCGTCTCCCTCTCCCGCTGGCGGCTGAACTGGACATTTGCTGCCTGGGCCAAGGTTGCTAGGGTGCGGGAAAGGCACCGGCGGGCCGGGTTGCCTGCGAAGGGGAGACAGGATGTGGACTGGGCAAAACTGATTGATTGCAACCGGTTGCGGGATTCGCACTATGTGGAGCGTCTGCACCGGCCGATCTATGTTCAAGATGTCGACCGGATCCTGTTTTCCGCCCCCTTCCGGCGTCTGGCGAACAAGACCCAGGTTCATCCGCTTTATGAGCATGACCACATTCACCACCGGCTGATCCATAGCATCGAGACCGGCAGTGTCGGACGCTCCCTCGGATTGAAGGTGGGCGACTGGCTGGAAGAGCAAGGTCATATCGAGGCGGATGACAAACACATTGTTTCCGGCATCGTCCAGGCGGCCTGTCTGGCGCACGACATTGGCAACCCGCCCTTCGGCCATTCGGGTGAAAAGGCGATCGGTCAGTGGTTTGCCGAAAAGATCGAAGAAGACGGATCTCTTTTCAACGGCCTGACGGAGGGCCAGCGCGCGGAACTGACCGCCTTTGAAGGCAATGCGCAGGGGTTCAGGATCTTGACGCGCCTTGAAATGTATCGAAATGACGGCGGCATGCGCCTCGCCCATGGCATTTTGGGGGCGTTTGCAAAATATCCGGTAACGGCCGGCATCCAGACCAATTTGGCGTCAGACTATTGCGGCCTGAAGAAATACGGGCTCTTTGAAAGCGAACTGGGCCTGTTTGAAGAAGTGGCCGGAAAGGTCGGCCTTATGGAAGAAAGGTCGGTGCATGGCAGGTGGTGGCGACGCCATCCGCTGGTTTTCCTCGTCGAGGCGGCCGACGACATTTGCTACAATATTCTGGATCTTGAAGACGCCCATACATCCGGCGACTTCACCAGCGAGACGGTCCTGGAGCATTTGAATGCCCTCTTTCCGGCCTCCAATCATGATCTGTCGGACAGAACCCCGGAAGAACGGATCGCTTATGCACGGGCGCGGGCGATCGGAACGTCGATTGATGCCTGCGTGGAAGCGTTCAAGGACCAGTACGGTGCGATCATGAACGGGACTTTTTCCCGGTCCCTGATCGATGTGTCCAGCAAGGCCGCCGAATTCCGGGCCATGGAAGAGCTGGCCAACACCCGGCTTTTCACGACAGCGAGAAAGTCCGAACTGGAAGTCCAGGGCCGCAACGCCTTGCGCACCGTGCTGAACGGTGTCTTCTCGGTCTATCAGCAGCTGTCCCAAAAGGGCTGGGACGCGGACAAGCTGGATTCCTATCACCAGCAGCTGATCGGCAGCGCCTATGTGGATGTGCGCGATGTCACTGATGCCTATTCCGCGGCCCATTCGCTGGCCGATTATGTCTCCGGAATGACGGACCGCTTCACCTTGAAAATAGCGCGCATGGTTTCCGGAAACTAACCGTCCTAACCCTTGACCTTTGCTTCCAGTACGTCCCAGACCATCGCCGCCACATCAGGACCGCCGAGTTTGCGGATGGCGCGGATGCCGGTTGGGGCTGTCACGTTGATTTCCGTCAGCAGGCCGTCAATCACGTCAATCCCCACCAGAATGAGGCCCTTTTCCCTCAAGGATGGCCCAAGACGGGCGCAGATCTCCCGCTCCCGGCCGGTCAGGTCGCTGTCGGTCGGGGCGCCACCGCGCACCATATTGGAGCGCAGGTCCCCGGCCGCCGGAACCCGGTTGACGGCCCCGGCAAAGGTGCCGTCAACCAGCAGAATCCGTTTGTCGCCATGTTTCACATTCGGCAGGAATTTCTGGATTACCCAGGGCTCGCGGAAGGTGGCATCGAAAAAGTCGTAGAGCGATCCGTAATTGAGATCGTCCCGCGTGATGCGGAACACAGCCGCCCCGCCATGGCCGAAAAGCGGCTTCATGACAATGTCGCCATGCTCTTCCCGAAAGAGATCAATCTCCGCCCTGTCCTTGGTGATCAGCGTGGGTGGCATCAGGTCGGGAAATTCGGTGACGAACAGTTTTTCCGGAGCGTTGCGCACTTGCGCCGGATCATTGACGACAAGCGTGTGCGGGTGGATCTTTTCCAGAAGATGGGTGGCCGCAATATAGGACAGATCAAAGGGCGGGTCCTGGCGCATAAGCACCACATCCATCTCACGCATGTCCCGGCGCTGACGCGCACCAAGTGTGAAGTGGTTGCCCTTTTCATCGCGCACTTCAACCGGTTCCAGCGCGCACATGACCTCGCTGCCGCGCAGGGCCAGCCGGTCAGCCGTATAATGGTAAAGTTCATGGCCGCGGGCCTGGGCTTCCAGCATCATCGCAAAGGCACTGTCGCCGGCAATGTTGATGGTCGAGATATGGTCCATCTGGACCGCTACTTTCAAAGCCATGTGGCAACTCCCGGAGGATGCGCGATCCACGCTGGATCAGCTGATGGCCACCTCCACCGGATGACTATCAAAAAGAGGACCGCTTTCAAAGATATGCCCGGGACCAGGGTGTAACGGCCCGTTCCAGGGGGATTTCAGAATGGTTGGTCCAGATATGCGGTGGCCGGACCGGTTTGTCCAGAGGACCGTTAGAGAGAACGGCCCGCAAAAGCTGCGCGAACTGCGGGATCATCGGGGGATCATGAAAAAGCATCGAAAGCGTTTTCAATCCGCTCCGGCAGGGCCCAGGGCCGGACAATGACAATGTCAAAGCGCAGCGTATAGAAACCGGCCTTTGGATGCTCGGTTACAAAGATCTTGGCAGCTTTCGTGATCCGTCTTTGACTGGCCGGGGTCACCGCCTCCAGCGCGGCCAGGCGGCTGCGGCGGGCCTTGACCTCGACAAAGGCAACGGTCTTGCGCCTTTTGGCAATCAGGTCGATCTCGCCAGCCTTGGTCTTGTAGCGGTGTTTCAGAATGCGCCAGCCGGTCAGGCGCAGATACCAGGCGGCCCAGGTTTCCGCTGACAGGCCTAGCGCATGGGCCTTCCGGCGCCGGGCCGTGTCCTTGGACCGGCCGGTCTTGTTTGGGGCCGTGGCCATCTCAACGATCCCCGGACTTCAGATCGAGCGCCCGCTTGTAAAGGTCGTTCCGGTCAAGGCCGGTGGCTTTTGCAATTGTTTTGGCGGCCGCGCTCACGGGCATACAGGTCAGGGCCTCGCGCAGCAGGGCGTCCACATTTTCCGCCGGTGTGTCCGGGGTCTGCGGGGCGGGCGGGCCGATCAGAAGAACGATCTCCCCTTTCACAGTCCGGCCGTCAAAGCGTTCGGCCAAATCGTGCAACGGCCCCCGTTCGAAGGTTTCAAACCGCTTCGTGACTTCCCTGGCCACCACCGCCTCGCGCTCTGCGCCCAGATGGTCGCGCATCAGCTGGAGGGTCGCGCCGGTGCGGTGGGGCGATTCAAAGAAGATCAGTGTGGCCGGACTATCGGCCAGTTCCTCAAGGCGTTTGCGTTTCGGGCCGCCCTTTTGCGGCAGAAACCCGGCAAAAAGAACGGTGTCGCTCGGCAGACCGGAAGCAACCAGAGCGGCCAGCGGCGCCGACGCTCCGGGGATCGGCACCACCTTGTATCCGGCAGCCAGAACATCCTTCACCAGCCGGTAGCCCGGGTCGGAGACAAGCGGTGTTCCGGCGTCGGAGACCAGGGCAACAGGCTGCCCGGCTTCAAGACCAGCCAGAATTTTGGGGCGCTGCTTGTCCGCATTGTGCTCGTGATAGGCCAATAGCGGGGTCTTCAGGCCGAATTTCTGGGTCAGGGTCGCGGTCACGCGGGTGTCTTCACAGGCAATCATGCTGGCAGCGGCCAGGGTCTCCAGCGCCCGCACTGTGATGTCGCCCAGATTACCGATCGGTGTGGAGACAATATAAAGCGCGGGCTCCAGATTGGGTGCGCGGAAGGCGTGTTCGGACAGGCTGTACCGGTTCTTGTCTGCCGGTGCTGCGGGTGAGTCGGTCCCCATGGAGCCTCCCTTGTGGCCGGGCGCAAAAGGCGCATTTCTCCCCTGCGCTACCTCCAGCGGAGGGGCGATGCAAGGTAAATCCACTGTTCATGAGGCGTATGTGCGGTGGAAAAGCCCCTTGAACTGGACACATCTGCAGTGAATACGTAAGTCTTTGAAAGGTTGCGGAGCGGCGGAGGCTGCCCCTCTTTTTGGCTTAAACCACGGGACAACATCGTGCAGCAGCACAGACGGCACTTTCTGAAAGCAGCGCTGGCCGGGGTCAGCACGGTCACCTTGGCGGGCTGCATGGGCTCCACACTTGGGTCTCTGCCGGGAGACCAGGTGCAGCCGAGCCTTCAGCCCCAGGTCACGGGCGAAGTGCTGGGCACGGGCAGCGTGCGGGTGGGCCTGCTGCTGCCTTTGTCGGGCAGCGGCAACAATGCGGCCATTGGCACGGTTTTCAAAAATGCCGCCTCCCTGGCGCTGCAGAGCTTTCCCAATGCGGATGTCCAGCTGCTCGTCAAGGACACGGGCGGCACGAGCGAAGGTGGCCGTGCTGCTGCACAGGCCGCCATCTCCGAGGGAGCCGAGCTGATCCTGGGACCTGTCTTTTCTGCCGCTGTTGCCGGAGCGGCCACTGCGGCACGTGCGGCCGGTGTCCCGGTGATCGCCTTTTCCACCGACACATCGGTGGCAACCCGGGGCGTCTATCTGTTGAGTTTCCTGCCGGAAACCGACGTCAAACGCATCATTGGCTATGCCACCAGCCAGCAGAAGCGCTCTTTTGCAGCGCTCATTCCCGAAGGCTCCTATGGCGCTGTGGCAGAAGCTGCGTTCCGTCAGGAGGTTGGCAGGGGCGCGGGCCGGATTGCCACCATCCAGCGCTACAAGATGACCGGGGGGGATACCTCCGATCTGGTTGCGAAAACCACCGCCCTGAAATCGGTCATGACCAGCATTGATGCCTTGTTTGTACCTGCCGGGCGAAGTGTCCCGGCCCTCGTGGTGCAGACGCTTGTCAGCCAGGGCGCCAATCTGGGCACGGTCAAGCTGCTTGGTTCCGGCCAATGGGACACGACGCAGGTGAAAAACACCCCGGTTCTGGCCGGGGCCTGGTTTGCGGGTCCGGAAGACAAGGGCTTTCAGGCCTTTGCGCAGCGTTATCAGAGCAGCTATGGCGCGGTGCCGCCGCGCAATGCCAGCCTTGTCTATGATGGGGTCACCCTGGCCGCCGGTTTGATCCGGTCTGCCGGTCCCCAGCGCTTCCAGCCGAGCATTCTGACCAACCGGGACGGCTTTATCGGGATTGACGGGCTGTTCCGTTTCAGGTCCAACGGGATGAACGAACGGGGCCTTGCGGTCTATCAGGTGACGGGCAAGGGCGCGCAGGTGATCTCTCCAGCCCCGCGGGATTTCCGCTCGGGGTCTTAACGCCTGCCGCAGCCGGGGGACGGGGTCATGCTCGAAGGCAAACAGATCGTCTTGATCATCAGTGGTGGCATTGCCGCCTACAAGTCGCTTGACCTGATCCGGCGCCTGAAGGACCGGGGTGCCCGGGTTGTGCCGGTCATGACCGGCGGGGCGCAGGAATTCGTCACACCCCTTGCGGTCGGAGCCCTGTCAGCGGAAAAGGTCTATTCTGAGCTCTTTGACCGGGATGCGGAGCAGGATGTCGGCCATATCCGCCTAGCCCGGGATCACGATCTCATTCTGATCGCCCCGGCCACCGCCAATCTTCTGGCCAAGATGGCCCATGGCATTGCCGATGACCTGGCAACCGCGATTTTGCTTGCAACGGACAAGCCGGTGCTTGCTGCTCCGGCCATGAATCCGAAAATGTGGCAGAACGAGGCGACCTTGCGCAATGTGGCCGTTCTGGAAGAGCGGGGCATCCGCTTCACCGGTCCGGCCCGGGGGGAAATGGCGGAAAAGGGCGAGGCTGGTGTCGGCCGCATGCGTGAGCCCCTGGAAATCGTGGCCGCAGCAGCCGCCGTTCTGAGAGATGATGGCCCCCAGGCGGGGCAATTGCCGCTGTCCGGCCGCCATGTGCTGATCACGTCCGGCCCCACCCATGAGCCGATTGACCCGGTGCGCTATATCGCCAACCGGTCCTCCGGCAAACAGGGCCATGCGCTGGCCACTGCTGCCTATGAGGCCGGGGCGCGGGTCACGTTGATCTCCGGCCCGGTTGGTCTCACAGCGCCTGACAATGTCGACACGGTTCAGGTGGAAACGGCCGCGCAAATGCTGGCTGCGGTTGAGGCCGCGCTGCCGGCGGATATCGCCATCATGGCCGCAGCGGTCGCCGACTGGCGGGTGGCCGCAGAAGGGCCCCAGAAACTCAAGAAGGACAAGAGCGGAGATCCGCCCGCGCTGCAGCTTGTCGAAAACCCGGACATTCTGGCCACCATCGGGCACCATGACCGTCTCCGGCCAAAGCTGCTGATTGGCTTTGCCGCCGAAACCCAGAATCTGATCGACAACGCCCGCGTCAAGCTGGCGCGCAAAAAGGCGGACTGGATCATTGCCAATGATGTCAGCCCGCAAACGGGCATCATGGGCGGCGATGTGAACCAGGTCCGCCTGGTAACGGCTACCGGCGTAGAAGACTGGCCGGAACTGGGCAAGGCGGAGGTGGCCCGGCAGATTATCGCCCGCGCCGCCGCCACTGTGCAGGGCAGCTGATCCACACAAGGGGGCTGAACGCTTTCCAACATCTAATGCTACAGACTTATCGGCCGTTCCTCTAGGTCACGGATCGGGGTCCGGGATGGCAGTCAGCCCCCTGAGCCTTGGCTGTCCCGGCCACAGAGCCGGGACCCGGGCCGCCAGCGCGGCCTTGACCGCGAAGGATCCCCTACCAGGTGCGGCGCGGACCGGTGTCGATATGATAATGTCCGGATGCATAGTGTTTGTAGCCGCCGACTTCCGGCTGGGCCTTCAGGAAGGCGATGACGGAGGATGGGTTTGCGCTGACGGAAAAATCCACCGCCTGGCAATTCAGGTGATAGGAATTGCGGGCCCCGCCTTTCCACCAGTTCTCCAGCCACCAGCGTTTGGTGGAATGAACGGTGACCTTGCCATAGCGCCGTGCGACCCGGTTGAGCACCTTTTTCAGCTTGCGCGGCACGCACCAGGACGTGTCGTCATAGTCAATGGAGCTGTGGGAGCCGGTCGCCCAGCCAAGTCCGGTGACCCCGGCCACAGTGCCGCATCCGGCAAGGGCAAGGGTAAAGCCGATTAAGAAGATCCAGGCGAAGGGGCGCTGACGCATGACGGCGGGCCTTGTCTAAAACGGTTTGCGATGTCCCCCAAGGCACAAGAATGCATCTGATTTTATTAAAATTATCATGAAAAACGTGGTTAACAGGAATTAGAAACAAATGTTTCAGTGTATCTAATAATCTGATACAAATGGGACAAATGCCTCTTGAAGCGTCTTGTATCCGTTCAGGTGCCACGTCATGTCCCATGTCTTTCCCCGTCACACCAAGTCCTCCCCGCCTGTCGCGGTCAGGGGAGAGGGCTGCTACATCATCGATGCCGATGGAAACCG
This sequence comes from Roseibium sp. AWQ4_290, assembly GCF_056160985.1. Taxonomy (NCBI): domain Bacteria; kingdom Pseudomonadati; phylum Pseudomonadota; class Alphaproteobacteria; order Hyphomicrobiales; family Stappiaceae; genus Roseibium; species Roseibium sp. AWQ4_290. The sequence continues at coordinate 9,862 of NZ_JBSWYG010000013.1, read as the reverse complement.
GTATTTTGACGGGTCCGGCGGGGCAGCGGTCTCCTGCCTCGGCCATAGCGACAGCGATGTGATCCGGGCCATTGAGGCGCAACTTGGCCAGATTGCCTTTGCCCATACCGGGTTTTTCACCAGCCTGCCTGCGGAAGATCTGGCGGACCTATTGAGTGCGCAGGCTCCGGGGGTACTCGACAGGGTCTATTTCGTCTCCGGCGGGTCCGAAGCGGTCGAGGCGGCCCTGAAGCTCGCCCGCCAGTATTTTCTGGAAAAAGGAGAACCTGGGCGGCACCGGGTGATCGCCCGGCGCCAAAGCTATCACGGCAACACGCTGGGGGCACTGGCGGCGGGAGGCAATGAATGGCGCCGGGCACCGTTCCAGCCGCTCTTGATCGGCACATCCCACATTCCGGCCTGCTACGAATACCGGGGCCGGCAGGAGGGGGAGAGCGCCTTCGACTATGGCCAGCGGGTGGCCGGGGCGCTGGAAACAGAAATCCTGCGGCTCGGGCCGGACAGTGTGATGGCCTTTGTCGCCGAGCCGGTGGTTGGCGCAACGGCCGGAGCGGTCCCGCCGGTGGCGGGGTACTTTCAGAAGATCCGTGAGATCTGCGACAGATATGGTGTGCTTCTGATCCTGGACGAGGTCATGTGTGGCATGGGTCGCACCGGCACCCTGTTCGCCCATGAGCCGGACGGTATTTCCCCCGATATCCTGTGCATCGCCAAAGGGCTGGGGGCCGGCTACCAGCCGGTTGGCGCCATGCTGTGCACGGCAGAAATCTACGGGGCAATTGAACACGGCTCGGGCTTCTTTCAGCACGGCCACACCTATCTGGGCCACCCGGCCGCCTGCGCCGGGGCCCTTGCGGTCGTGCGCAAGCTGTTAGGCGGAGTGGCCGCGCGGGTCACGCCCATGGGTGATAAACTCCAGGCCGCCTTGAGCGATGCGTTCGCCCAGCATCCGCATGTGGGGGATATTCGCGGGCGAGGCCTTTTCCGGGGCATTGAGCTGGTTCAGGACCGGGAGACGAAAACCCCTTTTCCCCCGGAGCGTGGGGTGAGCAAAGCGCTCAAAAAGGCGGCCTTTGAGGCCGGCCTGATCTGCTATCCGATGAGCGGCACAGTTGACGGCGTCCAGGGCGACCATATCTTGCTGGCTCCGCCTTTCATTCTGGAAGACGCGCAGATTGACGAGATCACCGGCAAACTTGAGACAGCCTTTTCGAGGATCTTTTCAGGCGCAGCGTGAGGCCGCCGGGGTCGTAAGCCCCGGCAGTTCCTTGCCATCACAGACCAGTTCCGCATGGACCCAGTCCCGGAAGAGGCGCACTTTGCGGGATGTCCGGTTGGCGGGAGAATAGCTCAAGTACCAGCTCTCCCCCTCCACTTGGCAGGTCAAGTCAAAGGGCTGGACAAGCTGACCGGTCTCCAGCGCGTGTTTGCAAAAATAGGGGGTCAGGATTGCAACGCCCTGACCGGCAATGGCCCGATTGGCTTCCAGGGCCTGCGAGCCCATGCGCGAATTGGGCGACCGGCTCAAATCCGGGTCCTTTACACCAGCGGCATCGAACCAGATCTGCCACCAGGGATCTTGCGGGTCGACCAGGGGCAGATGCAGCAGATCCGTCGGGTCCTTGAGCTCTGCCACCGTTGCGGCAAGTGCCGGGCTCAGCATCGGGGAGAACTCGGCTTTGACGATTTCGTGGGCAATCCAGTTTTTGGGCGGGGCCTTGCAGGCGGAAACCACAATATCCGCGCTGTCGAATTCGGGACTGGCATAAGGGCCATAGGGTAGGATGCGCACGGCAAGATCCGGGTTCTGCATCTGAAAGTGCACCAGCCTGTGCGCCAGCCAGTTGACCGCGAAGGTCGTGTTGCTGGAGACCACCAGCTGGCCCGCATTCTGGCACGTAATGTCCTCAAACGCGTCGCGCAGCCCCTGAAAGGCATCGACGATCCGATCCGCCAGCTGGGCGCCACGTTCCGTCAGCTCGATCTGCCGGGCCTTGCGAATGAACAGCGGAAATCCGAGGCGTTCTTCCAGAAGCTTGATCTGGTAACTGACCGCCGCCTGGGTCATGCCCAGCTCTTCGCCGGCCTTTGTGAAACTGAGGTTCCGGCTGGCGGCTTCAAACGCCCGGATGGCGGGAAGGGGCGGTAAGCGGGTTTCCATGCATAAGCACTCCTTATGATAGCCCCTTGAGCTTTCGTTCGTCTTCCACTGCACAATAGCCGATAGTCCTGCCAGGTTAATCAGGAGTTTCAGTTATGTCACGGCAAAGTTCGTCTGGAAGCAGGGCGCTTCCGGGGGCCTCAAAAGTGTTTCAAGCCTTAGCCCGGCTTATTGGTGGATTTTTTTCCAGCCCGCGCCGCGTGCCCCGCAAACGCCTCAAGGCGCACAATCTGCCGCCCGAATTGATGCGCGATATCGGCCTCACGGAAGATGCACCCCACGGCCTGTCTCTGGAAGAAAAATGGCGCCTTGAGATGGAGCTGCAATCCAAGTGAGGAAGGAGCGGATGTTCGGCCCGTCGCCTAAAGCAACAGCGCCCACACGGTTGCCGCCAGCATGGCCAGGGCCATGAAGATGGTGATGGCCCGCATGACCGGGCCGTCGCCGATCAGAGCCAGAATGGAGACACCGGCAAGGGCCCAGAGCGAGTGAAACACCAGCCCGCCCAGGGTGAAGCCGCTGACCATAATCATAGCGTTTTCATGGATGGAGAGCCCGTTCCCCGCCAGAAAGGTTGAAAACGCCGCCAGATTCATGGCCCAGGTTTTCGGGCTGAGCGGATGGATCAGAAGCCCTTCCCAGAAGCTTGGTTCGGTCACGGCCCCTTTGGGTTTGATGGTGAGCGAAATGATCCGCCAGGCCAGATAGGTCATATAGGCCATGCTGAGACCCTTGAAGAGGCTGACGGCAAGGCCCCCGGCCGCCATGAGATGTCCAAGCCCATAGGCAACGCTCAGCTGCAGGGTGATGGCGCCGATCTGGGAGGCCACAATCACCGGAAACGCGGTCTGGTATCCGGCAGACGCTCCGATGGCCAGAAAGGTCAGGTTTCCCGGCCCCGGTGTTCCGGTCATGACAATTACAAAAATTGCAAAGGCGAGCAGCGTGGCAGCGTCCATGGATAGTCTCCAGAACAATATGGATACAATCGATACAAAAAGAAAGACCTACTAACTGTCTTGAGAAATTGTATCCGTCAATGTAAACATTGTCCTCATGACAATGTGGATTCCGAAGATCGATCAGGCTGGCGGTCCGATTTATCTGGCCATTGCCGATGCTCTGGAGACGGATATCGGCCGGGGTGTCTTGAGCCAGGGAGACCGGCTGCCGCCCCAGCGTGAACTGGCCTATCAGCTTGGCGTGACGCTTGGCACCGTGACCCGGGCCTATGGCGAGGCAGAGCGGCGCCGCCTGGTCAAAGGCGAAACGGGGCGGGGCACCTATATTGCCCCGGAAACCCACAAGGTCTCGCCGCTGGTGCCCCTGGAAGATGAAGAGGGCATTTGCGACCTGGCGCGCAATTTCGCCTATCCGCATCTCAATCCCAGCTTGTCCGAAGGGCTCGTGCGCATGGCGGGCACGGCCGGAATCGACCGGCTGAACGGCTTTGTGCCGTCCGAAGGGCTCAAAGCCCACAGGGAAACCGGCGTTCTGGTGTTCAAGGATTATGGGCTGGAGGCCGATCCAGCGCGTGTGGCGGTGACATGCGGAGCCCAGCACGGCATCCAGGTGACCTGTCAGGCGCTGTTCCGCAGTGGAGACGCGGTGGCCGTTGACCGGTTCACCTATCCCTCCATCTTCTCTTCCCTGGCCAGCCTGGGCTTGAAGCCGGTGCCGGTTCCGGCCCTGCGCCGTGCCGATGGCGGGTTCGGGGCCATGGACCCGGAAGCGCTGCGGCTTGTGGCCCGCTCCCATGGGGTCAAGGGCGTCTTCCTGATGCCCAACATGCAGAACCCGACAACCCATACGATGTCCTTGGAGGAACGCTCCGATCTGGTGGCCGTGGCCCGCAGCTGTGAGCTGAAAATTGTCGAGGACGATCCCTATACGCCGTTCTTGAGCGACACCCTGCCCGCCTTCGGCGCTCTGGCGCCGGAGCGGACAGCCTCCATTGCCAGTATCTCCAAGGTCTGCTCTCCGGGCAGCCGCATCGGCTTTGTGCACGTGCCGCAGCTCTTTGGCGATTCCATTCGCAACAAGATTGGCGAAAGCACCTGGATGGCCTCCCCGATCACCGCAGAGCTGATCGCAGGCTGGGTCCGCGACGGGCATCTCTTCAAGACCTTGCGGGTGAAGCGCAAGGCCAATGCGGTCCGCTTCCGCAAGGCCCGGGAGACCCTGGCCCCCTACTTTCTGCAAGGGGATACAAATAAGGTCTTCGGGTGGCTGCGCCTGCCGGACACCGTTGATCCGGATGCGGTGCAGGCCGCGCTCGGCCATCAGGGGATTTCTGTTCTGTCCTCCCGCTATTTTCAGGCCAAGGGTCAGGCTCAGGCCCCCTATCTGCGCCTGACCTTCGGCTCGGAAGAAAGCGATGAGCGTTTCTTTGCAGCGCTGTCAAAGGTCAGGGCCACCATTGACCAATTGGCCGAATTGCCTGCCCTGACCCGGCCCGTAGGATAGGCCCTCTTTGACAATCCGGGCGATCCGGCCGATAAGCCCGGCAGAAAACGGGACCTCCGGCCGCGCTCCGGCGCGCAGGAACAAAGGTCCGGGTGCCCCCGGCGAGGTCATGTGGTGTTCTGGCCCAAACGCAAAAAACTGCTTCAGGCACGGGTCTGCGATCCCAAGGCAAACCCCTTTGCCGTCTTTGAAGACGCCGGTGTTGCCATTGGCGGGCGGACCATCCTGTCCGGGCTGAGCCTTGCCTTGAGCGAAGACCGGATCGGGGTCATCGGGCTTAACGGCTCGGGCAAAAGCACCTTCGTGCGCCTGCTCAACGGATTGCGCCAGCCGGACAGCGGCCGGCTCACCCTGTTTGGCGCCGATGCCGCGCAAGCGGCCCCCGAATTGCCGCGCCATGTGGGCTTTGTCTTTCAGAACCCGGACCACCAGGCCATCTTCCCGACGGTGGAAGAAGAAATCGCCTTCGGCCTGACCCAGCTCGGCCACGGCAAGGCGGAAAGCCGGGAAAAGGCCCTGGCATTCCTTTGCGAGCATCGCTGCGAAGCGCTTGCGCCCCTCCCCATTGCCGAGCTGTCGGAAGGCCAGAAACAGCTGGTCTGCATTCTCGCGGTTCTGGTGATGGAGCCGCAGCTTCTGGTGCTGGACGAGCCCATGACCAGCCTGGACGGGCTGGTCACCCGCCGCATCCGCGACAAGATCCTGTCCCTGCCCCAGAAAATTGTCATGATCAGCCACGATCTTGATCATCTGGCCGGATTTGACCGGGTTCTCTGGCTGGAAGAGGGGCGGCTGCGTATGGATGGCCCGCCGCACACGGTGTTGAGCGCGTTTCAGGCGGATGTGGACCGGCGTGCGGGCGGCAAGATGGAGTTGGCTGCCCTGTGATCCCGATCTATCTCACTGGCAACAGTTTTCTGCATCGCTGCCCCGCCGGGCTGAAATTGCTGTGCGTTGCGCTGGCAAGCGTGGCTTTGTTCCGGCTGGAAAGCCTGTCCGTGTTTTTGGGGCTTCTTTGTCTTGTGCTGGCGCTTTATGGCAGCCTTGGCCGGAAAGGTCTCGCGCAGCTCACGGTTCTGAAAGGCCTCGCGGTGTTTCTGGCCGCCTTGCTCGTCATCCACGGGCTGTCGGGAACCTTCTGGACCGGCGTGAATGTGCTGTTGCGGCTGACGGTTCTGTTTCTGGCGGCCCATCTGGTGTCGCTCACCACCCGCATGGACGACATGCAGGCGGCGGTCCTGCCGCTGTTCAGGCCGCTTGCCTGGATCGGCCTGCCACCGCAAAAACCGGCTCTGGCCATGACCCTGGTGCTGCGCTTTGCCCCCCATATGCTGCAGATCCATGGCAAACTGAAAGACGCTTACCGGGCGCGCACAGGCCGAATCTCCTCGTGGAGAATGCTGCCGCCGCTTGCTATTCAGTGTCTGAGGCTGTCCGATCACGTGGCCGAAGCCCTGCAGGCCAGAGGCGGCTCGCAGGGGCTCGCGGCCCCCAGTACGGCGCCCAATACGGCCCCCGGCGCTGCCTCAAGTGCGGCCTGCCCGGGGCAATCCCCTCGAAGGTCAGGTGGCTCGAGGGCCTGAAAAACGAAAAAGGAATTGGGCCAATGCCCGCCCCGGAGCAGCTTCCGGATAAAAAACATAAACTGGAGACACCCAAAACATGACTGACCGCTCCCTTGTTCATATTGCCTTTTACGCGGCGCTGATTGCTGCCCTTGGTCTGGTGCCGCCGGTCATGATCCCGTTTCTGGGTGTGCCGATCACGGCCCAGAGCCTCGGAGTGATGCTGGCCGGGATTATGCTTGGCCCGGTGCGCGGGGCATTGGCTGTGCTCTTGCTCTTGTTCCTGGTGGCGCTGGGAGCGCCATTCCTGGCCGGCGGGCGCGGCGGTCTCGGAGTGTTTGCGGGCCCCTCGGCCGGCTTTTTGATCGGCTTTCCGGTGGGGGCCTTTGTGGCTGGCTGGATCATGCAGGTGACTGCGCAGCGTAACATTCTGGTTTCGGCTGCCGCAGCGGCAGTGGTTGGCGGGATTGGCGTGGTCTATCTCTTCGGCATTCCCGGCATTGCCCTCATGGCGGGAGTTCCTCTGTTGAAAGCAACGGCTTTGAGCGCGGTCTATATTCCCGGGGATCTGATCAAGGTCGCGATTGCTGCCGTTATTGCCCAGACGGTTGCGCGCGGCCTGCCCGGTGCAATTCTCTCGCGCAGCTGAGCCAGGAAGGCGGGTCAGAGGTACGATGGGCTTCGTCGGAGACAGTCTGGACCGGCTGGCCGGGGACGCCCCGGGACAGCCGGCGCTTGTCTGCGGCAGTCTGCATCTGACCCGCCGGGCCTTTCTGAACCGGGTCCGCGCGGCCGGGGCCCTTGTGGCCTCGCGGGCACCGCAGGGTGGCCGGGTGGCCCTGACCTTGACGGATCCGGCGGCCCTCTTGATTGCCTTTCTGGCCTGTGCCCGCCAGGGCCGGGTCGCGCTGGTGCTGGACCCCGCCTGGCCCGGGACGCACCGGGCCAAGGTGCTAGCAGCCGTTGCCCCGGACGCTGAGATCGGGGACCAGCTGTCCGCGCAGATATTGCAAGGAGATGCAGCCGCGGCCCGCCCGGCCCCTTCCAGGCCGCCTGCACCAGGCGATCTTTTCTATGCAGGGTTCACCTCTGGCTCCAGTGGCGTGCCCAAGGGCTATGTGCGTTCCCACGGCTCCTGGCTGAAGAGTTTTAAGGTTACGCTCCAGGAATTTGGCCTGGCGCCGGACAGCCGGATTGTCATTCCCGGCCAGCTCTTCCACTCCTTGCATCTTTTTGGGGCCGTCTGCGGGGCCGTCAGTGGCCAGGAGGTCGTGCTGATGCCCCGGTTCGACCCGCGCGCCATCCTGACGGCGCTGCGGGGCGCGAAATCGGGCTCAGTGCTTTATGCGACCCCGACCCAGCTGCATTTTCTGGGTGAGGCTGCCCGCCGCTCCGGGCCAGTGACCGGCTTGCGCCAGGTGCTGGCAAGCGGCGCCAAATGGCTGGATGAAGACCGCAGGACCTTGAGGCAGCTCTTTCCCAATGCGGCGCTTTATGAATTTTATGGGGCGTCCGAGACCAGCTTCATTACCCTGTCGAGCCCCCATGAGCCGGTGCCCGAGGGCTCTGTTGGCCGGGCCGCAAAGGGCGTCGAAATTGCCATCGGCAACCCGTCAGCCCCCAATCCCCCGGACAGTCCCGGGGCCATCTGGGTCAAAAGCGGTCTGCTCTTTTCAGGCTATCTTTGCGGCACGGCACCGGACACGCGCTGGCAGGACGGCTGGCTGACCGTCGGTGATCACGGCGCGCTGGACCGGAACGGCTATTTGCGTCTCACCGGCCGGGCCAGCCGGATGATCGTTACCTCGGGCCTGAATGTCTATCCCGAAGAGATTGAGGCGGTTCTGGGCGCGCATCCGGCGGTGGCCGTGGCGCTTGTCACCGGGATCTCAGATCCGGTGCGCGGCGAGCGGATCGAAGCCTTGGTTGAATTGAGGCAAGACCTGCCGGCCCCTGAAAGGCAGCTTCTGGCCCATTGCCGGATCCAGCTTGCCAAGGGCAAGCTGCCCCGCAAGATCCATATCCGCCAGCACCTGCCGCTGACCCCCGGCGGCAAGCCGGATATCCAGCGCATTGTATCCTCGCTGGAGCTGGAGACGTGACGGACCGGCCCAAGGCGGTGATGATCGCCGCCCGGCGGACGGCGGTCGCCCCGCGCGGCGGCGCGCTGAAAGCCTTTCAGGCCGATGAGCTTGCCGCGCCGGTGTTCTGCCAGCTTCTGGCGGATGCGGGTCTGTCTGGGGATCAGGTGGATCAGGTTCTTTTGGGCAATGCGCTTTATGGCGGCGGCAATCCGGGGCGTCTTGCAGCCTTGCGGGCGGGGCTGCCTGACACTGTTCCAGCCCTGACCTTGGACACCCAATGCTGCGCCGGGCTCGACGCCATTGTCTTGGGGGCCCGCCTGATTGAAGCCGGATCAGCCCGGATCGTGCTGGCGGGCGGGGCGGAAAGCTTCAGCCGGGCGCCTTTGCGCTACCACCGGCCGCGCACCCCGGAGGAAGCCCCTGCGCCCTATTCCCGACCGCCCTTCGCCCCACCGCCCTTCGCTGACCCGGACTTGACAGACGCCGCCGCCCGCCTTGCGGCAGAGGATGGTGTTTCCAGAGAGGATCAGGCAGCCTATGCTGTTCGCTCCCATGACAAGGCCCGGGCAGCAGCTCCCTTTTGGGCTGAGCGCCTGGTGCAGGCAGGCGGGGCCTTTCCCAAAAGAGACAGCTTTACCCGGCCGCTCAGGACCAAGGCCGCGCTCCGGGCGCCGGTTCTGGCAGGGCGGCAGGCAACAGGGTTGACGGCCGCAACAATTGCCTGTGAGGCGGATGGGGCTGCGGCCGTGCTTCTTGTCTCAAGCGCTCTGGCGGCAGAGGCCGGGTGGTCCGGCGTCCTTGTCAGGGAGGGGCTGTCCCTGGGTGGCAGCACGGGTCAACCGGCGCTGGTTCCGGTTGACCTGGCGCGCCGCCTTCTGGAAAAACCAGGGCCCGGATCAGTCCGCCAGGACCTAGGCGGGATCACCGCTGTTGAGCTGATGGAAGCCTATGCGGTGCAGGCATTGGGAACGGTGGCGCGCCTGTCTTTTGGGAAGGAGACCCTCAATAGCCTGGGCGGGGCATTGGCCAGAGGCCATCCAATCGGGGCGTCGGGGGCCATTCTGGCCGTTCATCTTTATGAGCGCTTGCGCCAGCAGAAAGCCTTGGATCCAGGTGCTCCGGCGCTGGGTCTGGCCCTGATTGCAGCGGCGGGAGGCCTGGCCAGTGGCCTCCTGGCAGAGGGTGGGTTTGCAAAGGTGGATAAAGAGTAACGCCTTGAGAAAATAAAGAAAAATTCATCTCATGAAACTTTTTTCGCTTTTTTGCATTTTTTTCGCTCACGGCTGTTGACGGTCATGCTTGGTGTGCGTATAACCGCGCTCATCGACGGCGGCAACGTCGCTGGCGACAGGGTTTTGCGACCTTACTTCCGGAAAATTGGCTCATGAGGGCCGGGCTTGAGGGTTCGGTTTTGGGTTTGTTTTCTCTGGTTTTTGGTTTGCGGCTTGAGAGGATTTTCCTCTGTTCTTTGACAATATGATATGAAGGAAGGGAAGCGTAGGCGGCGTTGGTCTTGCGATATCTGGTAGAGATGCTGGGTGTTTTAAGGAGTTACGCAGGTACGCTGATCTTTCAGCAAGGATCGA
>NZ_JBSWYG010000012.1:0-188385 GCF_056160985.1 Roseibium sp. AWQ4_290 | reverse complement strand
CCGCCGTTTCTTTCGTTTGCTCATCACGCGCCTTTAAGTGTCCATTTGCATAAGTGGACACTTAAGGCGCAAAATCGAAAAGCGGGAGGTGGGGTTCAGCGGACGCTCACTTCGAAACAGATGTACCGGTGAAGCAAGAGAGTTCAAATTAGTCGGGCTGAGAGTTTCCGTCGTCTTCGAAATATGCCTCTGAAAAATCGAATTCGGTTTCGATGTAGTAGCGAGCTAATGCTCGGACGATTTCTGCGGCATTAGACAACCTACGTGTCTCAGATGCATCGTCGGCATCCGAAGGATATTTTTTGGAGGCGTGTGCAGCAGCAACGCGACAATTTTCATAAACGTATGCTTCAATGGGTTTGTCTTCTCTGTCATTCTGAAACTGGTTCATGGCTTCGGGCCGAAGGGGGCGGCAAGCTTCTTCAAATACCGTGGCGATCCAACTCCTGACTTCCTTTCCTTCGCGCCGCATTTCAAACACCTTAAAGAAACTCAGAACCTCTTGCGATGCCATCCCAGCCTCGGCTGCGTTTAGGCCTTCTCGGTAATATGAAAGGCAATTCAGAAGGTTGGTGTCGTTCGGCAGAGCGCGAGAAAAAAACCATTGTGTGGTCATCGTAGCCAAGTCGTGCCGCGGTACCGGGACTGGGACAGGGTTTCCAGACCAACCGTCCCGCAAGATTGCATATTGGTCATCGCACCAGGACAATATGCTCAAGAAGCGATTGAGCAGAGTTCTAGCTTCAGTAGCCGTGATCCGCTCGTTTTTGAGGTCTATACTGATTGAATGAGAATTCTCCTTGGTCCTTGGAAACAGAACAAGGTGGTGCCCAGCAAATTGGGTCCGGGTAGGCTTCTTTGGCCAAGAAACATTAGTGTCGACGCCAAGATTCAAGAATTTGGAGTTGTTTCGCGCGCCCAGTTTCTTACGAAATTCGGCGAGTTCCTCTTCAGTTTCGTATTCGCTCCAATCCGTCTCAAAGGGCGCGTTAAAATGCCGGGAAACGTCGACCTGTCTCTTGAGGTTAAGAAAAAAGTTTCGGCTAAGAACGAGCTGACGAGTGTTAGTTGATAGCACCCGATCATGATCGAAAGTCTTTTCAGCGCCTGGCTTTGTCAGTGAGACTGCGTACTTTGAAACATAGGAGGTTGTTACCTGGCGCTCATTCTCCGTAAAAATTAGCTTCGCTTGATACTCATCGTTCCCCGGAATCCTGGCGATTGAAAGAGTCAGAGTTAGAAGACTTTTGCAGGCTGTGTCGTCGCCGAGCAATGCGGCCATTGCTGATTTAAGCGAATTGGCTTGGGCAAAAGACGCCGCACTCCCCCCAACTGGAAGCAGGTTCCCCATGAGTAACGCAACATGACCGGCCCAGCCACTCAGGGTGGGTACGAAACCTAGAACGGCGTGAGCAATTTCCTCATCGGTAAGTCGTTGCCCAGCCCTGTCACGCCCACGCGGCAACAGGCGATAGCTACGCAGCTTTTCGAAGCGTGTGAGTGTGTCTTCAAAGGAGTCGGTCTCCGATAACTCGCGATGAAGTATTTCAGACAGAGTTTTCGCATACATCCGTTTATCTAGATTGATTGGCGGGCCATCAGCAATACGCTCGTTAGAGGATGTCGCCGAAGATACGCGAATGATTGCAGTTGTGCGCAAGACAGATTGACTTCATCAGCGCAATGGTTCGCGCATCAACGCTCACAGGCAATCTGGAAAGCGCAATTGCCTAACTGGAGGGAGAAGGAACCGGACCTCTCATCGCATGAGGCCTAATGCCTCTGCATCCAGAGCGGCTGCTAAACATAGATCGTCTGCGTAACTGGTGCTTGTCGAGAGCAGTTCTCGGTTGCGAGATGACTGTTTCAGATAGATCTCATGGAGCGCGTCATTCTGATCGATCTGGTGCTGCAGAACATAGTAAGCGTCCCAATCGACTCCTTTGGTAATGGCCTCGCAATCGGCGGACATGATGTCGCCTAACGACATTGCGAGTTCAACATTGCTCTTTTGCTGAACAATTTGCTCAGTAGCGGCGGCGTGGTTTGGCGCGAAGAAAGCCATCAACGAGGCTGCGAATAACTGCTTAATCAGGAAACTGTCTCCGGCTAAGGGGCATTCACCTGGCCGACACAGAATGTGGAACAATCAGCAGTCGTCGGTCCGCAATTGTCCCGGGAAATATGATTCCCTAACGTAACATGTCTATGTTAGGTTGTATTTTAAGTGATTTCTTCATTTTGTATATTTTGGGGGGACTTCATGTTCAAGCCGTTGATTTTTGCGTCTGTCATAGTCGGCGCCGGCATAGCCAACGCTCATGCTGAGACAAAAATTGTTTCCTGGAACGCATCTCCGCAATTGCTGGAAAGCGTCGTGGATCGTCAGGGCGACCTGAAAAAGCTCGACGACGAACTACAGCCCGATGTCCTCATTTTGATCGAGGTTGCAGGCCTGGAAGAAGCAAAGGTGCTCGCCGACAGCCTGGGATGGCCAAACTACCATTTGGCGGTCTCGGATTGGGCCAAAATGAGCACCAATGTTTATTTCGCTCTTGAAACGGCCGTCGTCTCCAAGCTTCCGATCGAGCAGGTGATTGAACTCGATCCCAGCCCGGATGGCACAAATCCGGTCGTCGATGAGACCGGCGCCGAACTGTCAGTCGGGGTAACCGAGATCAAGGCGGATGCCAGCGGGATTTCAGGCGTAAACCAGCTCGCAAGGACGGATCGTGTTTCTATGCGCGTTGACCTGGCGAACGGCTTGACTGTCTTCCCGGTTCATCTGAAGTCAAATCGCAATTCCACGTGCGGGAACGCTGCTGGACTGAATCGCACGCTTAGGGGGCTCGGGCTGCCCGAAAACCCGGACATCCAGGCAATGCTCGCGAATGGTTTCGAAGCCGCCACCAAGGAACACGTCAGCAATGCCATGAAGCGTGAACGTGTCATCGCTGCAGTGAAACTGGAGGCTGATAAGGCCGTGGCAGAGGGCAGGGACGTCCTCATCGCCGGCGACTTCAACACATCCTTTGAACAGGGCAAGGCGGGTAAGTCCTTCGACGACTGCACTCTCCAGGATTTCACCTGTGACAAGGCTCCTTTCCCGGCGGCCGCATGCAGTGGCGGAGACGGCTACGACGATACCTTCGCCATCCTCACCGAAAGCCTTGTCGGCGATAACAAATGGACCGTCCTGACCTCCGACCTCGGCCGCACCTACGATGATCCCGCGTTCGCTGATCGCGCCATTGATCATTTGGCCGTGCCAAGTGACTCGGCAACGAAGTTTATCGGCGTTGGAAAAGCCATTGAAGTCTTCGGCTCCGATCATTTTGCGATCTTTGTTTCATATAAATAGTACCGTGAGGTCGAGTTATTAACAAAGCTGGAGGGCGTAATGCTTACGAAAATTATGGCACGTCGGCTAATTGCTGTGGTGATGATTTCGCTTCTCTCGGCCAATTCTGCGGAAGCATCGGTTTCAAAATGGCTGGGCTTAAATGAAATCGGTATCGACTCAATCAACCGCATCGCAGAAGTTCTTGATCAGACTTTTCGGTCCCTCGATTTTCTTCGAAAAGAATTTGACGCTGATGTAGACGGTTATATCGCGGAAATTGACCGTATTTCCGCCACTCGCGTTGCCGAGATAAGAAGTGGAGTGGACGACGTTGGCGAAATCGTTTCTGAGACTATTCAAGAAATAGAAGCGTTAAGATCGAGAGCGTTCTATGACGCCAGGCAGTTGATTTGGGATGTCGAATGTGTAGCTCCAGTTTACGCAGAGGAGCTTAAGACCACTCTCGGCGATCTTATTCAGATCATATCTGACTCGGAGGCCGAGCTTCGGTTGCCGCTCGGCACTTCAGCTAATCTTTTTGTTAAGCCAGTGAATATCTCAAGCCCTGATGCTGCCTATGAGGATATAAAAGCGGGTTATCTGGAGGCTCTCGACAGTGTTGATGAGCAATCGAGTGTTTTGTTCATTTTATCGTCTTATGGGAACATTTCCCGGGTGGCACGAATAACATCGTGCCACTATAGAGGATTGATTCTAAGTAAGTATTTCTTTTCTGAGGTCGCCTATTACGAAGGTTTGTCTTCTCCTTGGGCGATGTTGACTGGGCTTGATCGCTTTTGAAACAGGAGGGCCGAACTATGAAGAAATTTATCGTCGCAGGTATAGTCTTGATAAATTCCAACGTTGCCTACGGGCAAGTGATCGATTGCAAGACAGTCTTGGAGTGTGCCCAGACGGCGGCCGAGACAGCGGCTGTGATGCAGCAGGCAGTCAGTGAACTGGAAGGCAAGGTCTCCAACCTGGAAGCACAGGTCACTGTGCTTCAGTCACAGCTTGAGGCTGAACGTTCAGAGCGGGTATCAGATGTTGCGGCCACCAACGGAAAGTTTGGTGGCTATGTGCCCTACGGCGCGGCGATCTCTCTCAGAAGTCCGGAAGGCTACTTGCACTCATATAACCGCCGCAACGTGGACGAACTCGACGTTCTGATTAGCGGCTCAAACGACGACTTTTCGAAGTGGACCGTTGGGCGCTAGTCGCAGCACCGTCGTGTGTGGTTTCCGATATTGCCGGTCACTTCAACAATTGAATGTCGTGGAGCGAAACAGGTAAGTCCTCGGGCGAAGGGGCCCAGGGGCGTATACGTGCGCTCCGGTGCTTCCATGACGGATGGGAGCAAAACTCGCATAATACGATAATATGGAGCTGCTTGGCGGTGCCTGGAGCCGGATTCGCATAATGTGCGATATGAAACGTTGCAGCGAATCCGCCCGTATGTTCGTTATTTATTGAGCGGCGATTGCAAGGAATCATTTTTTTAATTTTGCAACCTTCTCTAGATAATAAGCTCGAGCAGCTCCAGCTCTGGATACAGTAATTTTATCGCATAATTTCGATAATAATGCTGCGCCGGCGTGCATAAAAATAGGAATGCTAGCCAAAACTGAAATTAAAACAGTAAGTCTGATCAACGGATTCTCGATCTGTCTATAGAAATCTCTAAACTCGGGTAGGATAACGAAAAGCAAAAGCGGGGATACAACAAAAATTAGCGCAAATAATACTGAGAAGAAAAGTAGGTCATTTGGATCAAAATTGCCCTTTCGGATCATTCCAAAGCTTTTTAATTTCCCTTTTACTATAAGTTGGTGCGGTGGTAAAGTAGAGATGCCGTGAATTGCAAAGCCAGAATTCGGAGAGATATGGTCAAACGTGATTTCTACAGATCCGTTCCTGCTCTTTAGTTCGAATGCTTCTGCGGCATCATCAGCAGATGCGAGCTCTATGAACGCAATTTTGTCAATATCACCAGGTCGCGTGGAGGCAGTCTTAATAATTAGTCCTTCTGCATTAAAATCATGAGGCTCTACTGCTCTTGTGCCGATATTTTCAATAAGAATTACAAAATAGTAACCAGCTTCTAAACTGCTGTTTCCGACACGTAGTGAAGTTTTTGTGTTTAGGCCTGTTCGATAATTATTGAATAGGCAGACTCCACCCACAAAGTATTTAATTTTCTTGTCTTCGCGGAGTCTATGAGTCTGCCTCCACGCTATTACGCCGAGCAGTACAGACAGTCCTGCCATTATCCAATTGGTAACCCCAAAATTTGAGATGAGATCTGCAATTCTGTTCCACATCAAACACCCCTCCCAGTACAACTATACGAATATACAGGTTGCAGGTGCGAGGCAAATCAGGAACATCTCTGAAAATTCGCTCGCGGAAAAGCAGGGATACGACATTGAAGATTTCATCGTTTCGTGGGGCATTTGGAGATAGTGTCCCAGGAGGTGGTGTAACTTTGTTCTTCGACCATTGCTTGGCCGCTGTTACAGGGCGGCGATTGTCGCCGGGTCCATGGGTGTAGTGTCGCAAATGGCGGCGACGGTTTCCAGTGTCATGTAACGCCTTGTGGTCGCCCACTCGTCATTCTGCTCCAGCATGAGGGCTCCGACGAGGCGCGTGATGGCGGCTTCATTTGGAAAGATCCCCACGACGTTGGTGCGGCGCTTGATCTCCTTGTTGAGACGCTCTAGCGGGTTCGTGGAGTGGATTTTCGGCCAGTGGTCTCCGGGAAAGGTCTTGTAGGCAAGCACATCGTCCTCGGCGCGGCGCATCAGGTCCGCCAGCTTCGGATGGCGTTGCTCAAACTCAACGGCATTGACCCGCAAGCCTGGCTGGCCTGGGTTCTGGCACAAATCGCCGACCACAAGATCAATCGCATCAACGAACTCATGCCTTGGTGTTACGCTGCAAAAGCAGCGTAACAGAGCGCCTGGCCGCCATGAAGACCGGCTTCACCGGACGGACACCTTGGAACTGGACAACAATTGCGCGGAGCGGGCAATGAAACCGATTGCCCTTGGACGAAAAAACTACCTCTTCATGGGTTCAGAAGGCGGCGGCAAATCCGCGGCTATCGCCTATACCCTGATCGAAACGGCCAAACTCAACGGCATCGACCCGCAAGCCTGGCTGACCTGGGTTCTGACACAAATCGCCGACCACAAGATCAATCGCATCAACGAACTCATGCCTTGGTGTTACGCTGCAAAAGCAGCGTAACAGAGCGCGGCGCCGCCATGAAGACCGGCTTCACCGGGCGGACACGAAGAAGACGCGACATTCAGGCTTCAAATAAACCTGGTCACGGCGAGGCTTTTTCTGCGGCGCCTAAACCGCAGGAAATATTGAACGGTTCCAATTATCAATCTGCCTCGGCCGGATGCGTAAATCTGCGGGTCATTTCTAGCGGCTCTTATTCGTGGGTTTACAGTCGGCCGCAGCACTTCTTGTATTTGAGGCCCGAACCGCAAGAACAGGGCTCGTTGCGACCAATTTTCCGTTTTGGCAGGAGACCAACAACCGCCGGCGGAATTGGTGTCGGCGGCACACTCCTCTGTAGCCATACCCGCTTCGCAATGATGCTGTCGACAAAACGACACCGCTCTTCGAGCATTGCAGTACCTGCGGCTTCGTAGTCGTAGCGAGCTAAGGCGGACAGTTCCTGCCGCGCCTCGTCGTGCTCGCCGTTCCAGGCCAGCACAATTGCGTACATGCTTCTGACCGGAAGGATCATGTTTGTAAGCTGGCTTTCCTCAAGCACAGGAAGGACGTGCTGCTCCATAGTTATACGAGCTGCAGCCGGGTCGGCCATTATAACGAGTTGGTCATCAACAATCTCGAGACCGGTCTGAACAACCGAACGCGCCGCCTGGGCGAGACCATAGAACTTCATTGCCGCAATGCGCCGGAAATAGGGAGGTTCATGTTGCGCTACGACTATATGAGACCATAACGCCAGGCTGTCGGCCAATCGCTTGAGATTCTGCCGATCAACCTCTTCATCGAGAGTCGAACGCAACGCGGCATTGCTCTTGCCGAAGACATCAGCCTCTCTTATGCCGATGACTTCGTAATACTCATCGATAAGCCCGTCAGCAATCTGTCTGGCCTCGGCAAAAGCTTTCATACGATCAAGCGCCACTGCGTAATTATAACGCAAAAGGCGACGTGCTTCGGCATCAATCGGAAGCTTACAGGAGGCTTCGAACACAGTGTCGAGACGAGACCGATCCTGTACTTCACTCCAGTGTATCATCTCCTTAAATGCCACATTCAGTTGTTCACGGGGGCCCAATTGGCCTTCCTCTACCAGTGATTTCATCAGGACAATTTGCCGGTAATCTACATTCCCACCATCGCGGCTGTCCCAATAAGCCAACGCATCATTTGCCCAGAACCGATCAGACGCGCTCGCTTCTGGGTCGTCAGCCGCGATTTCAAGCTCTTGACGAAGAGATCGCGGGTCACCCTGCTCATGAAACATCTCGTATCCGGCCATCTCGACCAGAACATCTGTCATTCCCACTTTCGGCAATAACTTCATTAAGAAACCGAGGCGTGGAACATCCCTTTTCCTTCGAAGAGTTTCGATCAAGACAAGCGATAGCATGGTTAGCGCAACGGTGACCTGACCCTCCTCAAGTTGATCACGTGCGTCCATTGCAAGCGGTCGTACGGCGTCGTGGAGCGCGACACGGCTTCCCTGAAATCCTATAAGAAGTGATGATCGCCGCAGTTTTCTCAGAGAAGAGGCGATTGCTTGATCCTTCAGACCACTCTCGCCCAGCATCGCGAAAAGCTCGTCCCTAGTGATTGGAATCTCCAGAAAGCTAAGATACCCGCTAATCGTCCGCGTAACATCGTCCATGCTTTCGAATGTCGCTCGCAGGATTATTTCTTGCGCTGTTTCCCTGTCGTTGGTTCGCTTTTCGATAGCTTCGCAGAACGCCAATACATCTGCGGCGAATTCGTGAGCGGCAATCGAGGCGGCATTTTGAACATATAGCGGGAGCCCCCCAGTGAGCCCTCGCACGCGAATGGCATTCTCGATTGAGATAGGTGTGCCGGCGTCCTTAAACTCCGCTGCAATCTCATCAGTCGGCCAGCCACACAGACGCTCTGCTTCGATCGAGTATACGGACTCAATTTCGGTGACTCCGTCCCATGGCTGCGCGAGGACAAGAAAACGGAGTCTAGGGGCTGCATCGAAAAGTGAGCGCAGTGCTGCGGCTTGAAGTCTGTGGGCGTTGTCGATGATGACTTGGACTGATATGTCGTCGTCCGCCAAACGCCTGGCGCAAAGCCTGAGCAGGTTAAGGCCGGACTGTTCTGCGAGGGAAGCCCCGCCGAGAGCCGCAACGCCACTTCCCAGGAAGCGTGCTGCTAACTCACGGGCAACGTTAGCCGCGACAGCAGCCGCGGGCATTTCGGCGACATCAATGTAGGCAACTGGCTCGGGCGAATGCTGAACTGCCTGCGACGCCCAAGCCGTCTTTCCTGCCCCCGAGAAACCGACAACCATGCGGACTCTGTCATCCGAAACAAGCAGGGGCTCTTCAATCTGTGGCCTATAGTTTGGTGGAGGGTCGGGCAGATATTGCAATTGGATAAGCAACTGCTCGAACAGGTCCTTCATCTCCGAGGCCCTGAAAGTCCGGTTCTGCCCACCGGCCGCCGCATGCTGCACCCTAGCGGCAAGCTTCCAGACTAGAGTTTCGGGAGCTAGCGTGCCAAAAGGAATGTTTCTCGCCTTCTCGACGCACCACCCGAATATCTCGTCGATGTCAGCGAAGGCTGGCGGAAAGTCCCCCACCACGACTTCGGGCGCCGCGATCAATATGTCCTTTGGCCAGTCAGGCGATGTTGAAGCCTTCGCGAGCGCGGGACCAATCCCCGTGTTCGTGACAATCATTAGCCGCGCTGAGCCCGAGCGCGTTCCCCTCTCATGTAATTTGCGGATTGCCTTAAATTGCTCGATTGATCCTGAGATGTCGGCTGGTTGAAGCGGGCGATTGCGGGTCTTAACTTGAATGTAAACGCGCTTTCCGTCGCCGACGAACTCAATGTCTTCGTCCCGTTCGATCACAATTGAGGTGAGGTCTTGGCGGCCCACCGATAGTATGCAAGCTGCGGCATATAGGTGTTGATATAGGAAGCCATCGTGAAGCGCGGTAATGCGTTGCACTTGACGAGGATGCAAGGGTTCACCGAGCTGGCATTCTTCACCGCTATTTGCCATCATTCCTCGCTTATCCTCAAGATCGACATAGCTGAAAAGCTCGCCCGTCTGCTCGTCTCCGCCACGCATCCATCACCTTCCAAAAATCATCTTCGGGAACAATGAATCACGGCAAGGCGTTCGAAACGAGCCCTTTTTCAACAGCCTGCTAGACGATCCAGCACTGAAACGTTAGGGAGTGCTTGTTGCAAGCGCACTATCGAAGCTCGGAATTTCGGATCAAGCGGATTTTGGCTTAGCCATTCAATAAATTTGTCGATGGATGCGGCATCTTCGTTTGCGTCAATTTCTCCGCCTTCCAAAAGTTCTACCAGATGCCACACTTGGACCGGTGTGTGTGAATTCTTCACCGAATTCGAGTGCGAATCAGTAGCGTAAATGTATTTATTTCTGAATAGCTTTATATGGACTCTCGCGATGTTCTTCTTTGCTGTAGGAACAAATTTTCTTTTAAAGCAAACCGTGTCCAATAGTGCGAGAGCTGCGCTCCGAACCCAAACATCACTCAAATTTTCCGCTTCTATTTGATCTAGTACTTTGACGGCGACGTGGATGCTCCTTTCTTGGAGTTGGGGATTTTGGTGCCCCGAAAGCTGATGTCTGCAACTCGAAAAGAGGCTTCTTAGACGTAGTGGTGCGTTTCGATTTTTTGGAAAATTATCTGCCCAATCCAAGACATCAATAATAGAATTTGTTGGAAGTTGGGTGTCTCGTACAATTGCTTGTAGTAAAAATTCTGCTGTTTCGTTTCTTGTGTTTTTGGAAAGCCAAAGCAAGGCTGCATCTCGCACTTTAAAAAAATCGATGTTAGCTTTCACACAGGTAGATATCAGGAAGTCGATGTCTTCCTTTTCTTTATAAATTTGAACCCATTTTAATATTTGCTCTTCGAGCTCGATAATATTACCGCCTGCCGCTACCCATGAACGAAATACGAAATCAGCAAATTCTTCATTTCCGTTTTTGTTAACCCAACGCTTTACATAGTGATATAACGCGCCAACCTTGTTGCTTTTTTCGTTTTCTTGAAGATGAGAAAGAGCATCTAACCAAGGCTGAAGCACGAAACGGCAGTAGTCGGCATCATTGTGTTTTTTGACCCATTTATGTAGCTTTGGCTCTAAGTATTCTATAATTTTTATACTCGAGGCTTCGTCAACTTTATTGATCAGTTTGAGCCACGGCTCAAAAACGAAACGTGCGAAGTGCGCTTCCCCGAATTTGCTAATCCAAGATTTAAGAAACGGAACAAACCAAATAAGCTGTTCAACTGCTTTTTGTGGTGGCAAGTCAGAAAGGTTGCTTAGGATTACTGAATAGAGGAACCGTGTTTGGGCGAACGTTGGATTTCTCTGAATCCACTTTTGTGCATATGTCCAGTACCGTTCCGGGTCGTATTCCAGTGCAGAATGAAGCACGATATTGGACCTGCGGTCGGATTTAACACTCTCATCTAGAATGGGAATTAAGGTTCCCATAAATTTTTGTTTGTTTTCTCTGCTTTCATTAGTGGAAATATCATGTGCGATTTTTGCAATTGCGATATCAGACTCACGGTCTTTTTGTAAATCCTCTGCAAAAATCTTAGAGTCGCTAATTAATTGCGCAGCATCTAAGCTGTTTATTAATTTCGAAAAAAGAATAGAAGATTTATCGGTGCGCACTTTGCAGTACAAAGCGCCAGACAGTAATCTTGATAGGACTGCGTAGCCGTCAATCTCACCAAATCTGTCATGTGAAGCCAGTCTATCAATAGAACCAATTACTGTCTGGACGTCTGCGTTGCGGAGAGCTCCGGCAATGACGTCACCTAGCCTGTCTGTGGCAGTAATTTCGTTTTCGAATACGTACCTAGCTATCAACGTATCAGCGAAAATGTCGTGAGCGAAGCAAAGCCCCTCACTCGTAGACTCAATCCATCGATCATGAATTAATACGTCAAAGAGTCGTCTCGAAAAATCATCTCTATCTCGGATCGAAAGATATGTTTGTTTATCACTAGGCAATATGGCTGAGATTTCGGCTAGCTTTCGGGCTGTTTCTCCGCCGAGCAGTTCGTTCGATGAAAGACTTATTGCTAGCCTATGCTCGCTCCAATCCGCGAACTCGCCAATCGTACCAATCTCGGTAAATTGTTCACTAAAAATATCAGAGTACTTTTGAAAAAGATAAACAGCAAATGCTGAAAGAACTGGCAAGCCAGATCCAAGTTCGCTGACTATTTTGTTTTCTGGAAGACCGGAATCTATTATGATTTTTCGTGATACCCACTTTGAATAAGCTCTACCGTAACTCTGATCGAAAGAGATTTTTTCGAGGGGTAATTCACGAAAGGAGTGTTCTACATTTAAAGTCGCGCTTGTTCGGCAAGTAGTAATAATTCTGAATTCATGCCCCCCTCTTTCGTTCACATAAGTTACCTCGTCGACAATTTCGGACAGGTCTTCACATACTTCAGCGTAGTCGATTAACAGGAGAACTCGCGCGGACTCCTGATATGTAGACGCAATTTGCTCAATTGCTTTTTGTCTACATCGTCTATCGATTTGTAGTACTAACCATTCGTCTTCCTGTGCAAACTTCGCCAGTTGCACCATTAGTCGAGTTTTCCCAACACCTCCCGGCCCGGAAATTAGCAATGCTTGCGGACCCGTAGGAGACAGTAACTCCTCGATCAACTCTTTTTCGTCCGGAACATTAGTGATCTTGAGTTCTGAATTAAATTCGCTGCGCGAATAGAAAGGCAGGCCTCCGTCATTAAGAAAGCTTCGGAATGAGTCGGTCCTGACGCCTCCTTTTAATGGAGATATGCCCCGTGGAAATTGGGTGAACCAACGAAAATTGAGCGGAGGAGAGCTGTCTACTGCATTGCTGAACTGCCCCCAACTCACGACGTCGACTTCAACATTTTTCAAATGCGACAGGTATAACGAGGTTTCAGAAATCCTACAGAAAAAATCTCCAATCTCCGTCCGTAGCGCTTCCTCTGCACCTGGAGTCATTATGCCGCTCGTACAAAACCAATATCCAATGATTGGCTGTTGCTTGTTGAACCATGGTCGGTGAGAAACTGGTCGAGTCTTGGTTGGTGCCTGCGCGCCTTGTTTAAGGCTCTTTTCCAAAGTTCGAGCGACTTCTCTCCAGTCGGAGGCGGGATTTCCTGATCGTTCGCGACCAAAATGTTTGCATTCAATGACGATATAGTTTGTGGAAGAACTGTCCTTTTCTACGGCTAAGTGGTCAATAGCACCATCTCTGCCACGAGTAAGAAAACCGCGGATGTGGCGTTGTCCAACTAACTTGTGAAAGTGTTCAGTTCGTAAAGCCTCTATCACAAACTGCTGAAATGCATCGCCGATGTCATTCGATCGTAAAATCTGATCGTCAAATCGTTTCAACGGGCACTCCGGCCTTTGAATTACTACTCGCTTCAAATGATGGACGTTATTCTGAACCTTGGCAATAAGCGAGCGGTGGAGACGCGGTGCAACTGACTACGCTTGCTACTTGCTGGTCGCTCTGTCGACACAAAAATCGGCAACCGTCTAATCAAACACCGGTTTACATTTTCGGTTAGTGGGTAGGTTGACCAGTAAGGACAGCTTTGTCTGCATTGTCGGCGTCTGGCGGCCACCCGTCTTCGCAAATGCAACGAATGGCTGCCTTGACGGGCTGCACCGCAGCATCACATCAGCAGGTGAATGACGGCTTCGGGCCGAGAGCGGTCACCAGAACTATTTCGCCCGTACGGCGGGTTGGGGCCGGAAGCAACTGCATGCGAGCGGAACAAGACTGTCCGCTTTCCCAATAGCTGAGACAAAACCCGCCAGTCTCTTCCCGGCCCCTTTTCGGTCCTTCGTTTGGACCGCAGCGAAAGTCCACTTTCCGCCCTTTTAGGTTTTTGCTTGCCGTGCAACGAGGGGCGGTCTGCAGGACAAGCGCCGGTGAAGGACCCAATTGCGGGCGCGAAGCGGGCGGTTTTGACCAGCCTGAGCACATAAGACCCTATTGGAGGGGTTTATGTGTCGAGGGTGGTATTTCGCTCAGGTCCGTTTCTTGTTCATGGCGGCGGCCAGAGCGGCGGCCATGGCATTGTTTCCGCTGCCGCTGTCTCCCCCCTTGGGGGCGCCGCCTTTGCCACCGCCGCGCGGACCTTTGCCACGGGGTGCATGGCCGCCGGGGGTGCGCTGGTTCTGAGCACGCCCGCCCGGGCCGGACCGGTCGCTGCCGGACCGCTCCCGCTGGCCCTGGTAATCGGCCTGGGACTTCATGGTCATGGAGATCCGCTTGCGCGGCACATCCACCTCCAGGATCGTCACCTTGACGATATCGCCCGCCTTGACCACCTGGTGCGGGTCGTCCACGAACCGGTCGGCCAGCTGAGAGACATGGACAAGGCCGTCCTGATGAACGCCCACATCGACAAAGGCGCCGAAATTGGTGACATTGGTCACCGTGCCTTCCAGTTTCATACCCGGCTTCAGATCCGAGATTTCCTCCACCCCGTCCTGAAGGGCGGCGGTCTTGAATTCCGGACGCGGATCGCGGCCCGGCTTTTCAAGCTCGGACAGAATGTCGCGCACGGTGGGAAGGCCGAAGGTCTCGTCCGTAAACTCTTTCGGATCGAGCCCTTGCAGCACCGAAGCATCGCCCATCAGCTGGCGCACGTCCCGGCCACAGGCTTTCACGATGCGTTTGGCCAGCGGATAGGCCTCCGGGTGAACCGAGGAGGCGTCCAATGGCTCAGAGCCGTCGGCAATGCGCAGGAACCCGGCGCAAAGCTCAAACGCCTTGGCGCCAAGCCGCGGCACGTCTTTCAGCTGGGAGCGTTTTTCAAAACGGCCAATGGTGTCCCGGTGCTCGACAACAGCCTTGGCCAGGCTGTCCGAAAGGCCGGAAATCCGGGATAGGAGCGCCGGAGAGGCCGTGTTGAGATCGACACCCACGGCATTCACCGCATCTTCCACAACAGCGTCGAGCGCGCGGGCCAGTTTGGTCTGGTTGACGTCATGCTGATACTGGCCGACACCGATGGATTTCGGTTCGATCTTGACCAGTTCGGCAAGCGGGTCCTGCAGGCGGCGGGCAATGGAGGCAGCTCCGCGCAAGGAGACGTCGATATCGGGCATTTCTTTTGCCGCAAGCTCGGAGGCGGAATAAACGGACGCGCCCGCCTCGTTGACAATCACCTTCACCGGCCGCTGGGCTGAGGGAATGTCAGCCAGCACATCTCCAGCCAGTTTGTCCGTTTCCCGGCTGGCGGTGCCGTTGCCAATCGCGATCAGCCCAACCTTGTGTTTGGCAATCAGCGCCAGCAGGGTGGCGCGGGAGCCGGACAGGTCGTTGCGCGGCTGGAAAGGATAGATGGTGGCAGTGTCGACCAGCTTGCCAGTGTCATCCACCACGGCCACCTTCACACCCGTGCGGATGCCGGGATCGAGGCCAAGGGTGGACCGGGCGCCTGCCGGGGCGGCCAACAGCAGGTCCTTCAGGTTCCGGGCAAAGACCTGAATGGCCTCTTCCTCGGCCTTGTCGCGCAGAACACCCATCAGGTCGAGTTCCAGGTGAAGGGCCAGTTTCACCTTCCAGGCGAACCGGGCGACATCCATCAGCCACTTGTCCGCCGGGCGTCCCTGATCGGCAATGCCATAGGTGTCGGCAACCATCCTTACGGCCGGCAGGACCGGAGACGCATCGTCTGCGTCCACGGTCAGGTCGACCGACAGGATGCCTTCGTTGCGGCCCCGGAAAAGCGCCAGGGCCCGGTGGCTGGGGATCTTCGACCATTGCTCGTGGTAGTCGAAATAGTCGGCGAATTTCGCGCCCTTGTCCGCCATGCCGTCAATAAGCTTGGACTGGACCACGCCGCGCTCTTCCACATGGCGGCGCAGGCGGCCAACCAGTCCGGCATTTTCCGAAAACCGTTCCATCAGGATCTGGCGGGCCCCGTCGAGAGCCGCCTTGGTGTCGGCAATACCCTTGCTGTCATCAAGGAAAACCGCCGCCTCGGCGTCGGGGGATTTGCCCGGGTCGGCCAGCAGCAGATCGGCCAGCGGTTCCAGCCCGGCCTCTTTGGCGATCTGGGCCTTGGTGCGCCGCTTCTTCTTGAACGGCAGATAAATGTCTTCCAGCTGGGATTTGGTTTCAGCCGCTGCGATGGAGCCGCTCAACGCCTCTGTCAGCTTGCCCTGTTCCTCGATGGATCGGGTAATGGCGACGCGCCGGTCTTCCAGTTCGCGCAGATAAATCAGCCGCTCTTCCAGCTTGCGCAGCTGGCTGTCGTCCAGGCCGCCGGTTGCTTCCTTCCGGTAGCGGGCAATGAACGGCACGGTGGAGCCCTCATCCAGAAGCTGGACTGCCGCGTTCACCTGACCGGCCTTGCAGCCGACCTCGTCTGCGATCCGGTGCGCGATGCGCAAGGCCGTTTCGGCGGCAAGCGCGCCTTTCGGGTGGGCCGGGGCCGTGTCGGAAGAGGAGAGGCTGGTCATGTGGAATGCGGCTTTCAAATGGATCAAGTCAGGCGGCCGAAGATATTCCGCCTCAATCCGGCGGAAAAGAGACCGTGTGGGGCCGTCCACCGGCAATTTGGCCTGAAGCGGGAGCTGCTCTCTCCTCCAGCTGCGGGAATCGAGGTGCTTAACTGGCTTAAGACCAGCACACCCTGCCGCAAAGTGCCCGCTGTCCCGATGACGGAATTGAACCGGCTTTCGAAATAGTTTGCCCAGGTATCTTGAATGCACCGCGTCAAGCTGCGTATGCTGCGCGCCGCAACCTGGTCATTGGTCTGCCAATTTGTGATGATCGAATTGACCTTGCTGGTACGTATCCAAATCGGCGGTGTCAGGATTCGGGGCAATTGGGGTTTGTCCGGTTCCTGGTGTGGGGTGTGACTTAGGAGTAGAGTGAATGCCACGCGGACGGCCGAGAAAAACGGACCTCAACGAGGCCCTGAACGCCATCACGATTGCGTTCTGGCAGAACGGATTTTCGGGCACTTCCATGACCGACCTTTCCGAAGCCTCAGGCATGGCAAAACCCGGTCTTTACGCCGCTTTTGGCGATAAGGAAGCCATTTTCGAAAAGGCTCTGGTTCACTATTTCGACACCTATGGGGTGCCGATCTTTTCCCGGATGTTGGAAGCACGCCAGCATGTGCTTGAAGACTTCCGCGAAGCGCTGCATGCGGTGGCCGACCTCGTCCTGAATAACAAGACACCCGCAGGCTGTTTTCTGGTCAACGCCATGGTGGACAGCACCTACGGACCGGTGAGCCATCAGGAAGTGGTCAAGGGACTGCGGGACAGGCGCAATGAGGGCATCCGCGAACGGCTGACGAAAGCGCTTGCTAGGGCCGAAATCACAGCGGATGCGGATATTCACCGAGCGGTAATTTTTCTTGGCGGTCAGTTTTCGGCGCTCGCCGTGCTGGGCCGCAGCGGAGTGGCGCGCGAAGAGCTGACGACCTTTATCGAGACCGGCCTGCAATCCCTGCCTCTCAGCGATCAGAGCCAGACCTTTGGCGGCGGCGGCAATGTCCGGCTGACTGTGGCTACCTCACCACGGTGATGCGTTCGGCCGCGCGGGTCACCGCCGTATAGAGCCAGCGGCTCTTATGTTCGCGGAACGCCCAGCTTTCATCAAACAACACCAAATCGTCCCACTGGGAGCCCTGGGCCTTGTGCACGGTCAGGGCGTAGCCATAGTCAAACTCGTCCGCCTTGCGCCGGATAGCGTAAGGGATGCTCTCCGCGCCATCCTCAAACATGGCGGGCAGAACCTTGACCTTGACCGTCGTGCCTGCAACTTCCTCTTCAGAGACAACGTCAAATCTCAACGTGTTGCCGCGCGGCTGGCGCAGGCGCTTGACCGTCCACAGTCCGCCGTTCAACAGTCCCTTGGTTTTGTCGTTGCGCAGGCACACCAGCTTGTCGCCGACCGCCGGCATGGGCGTTGAAAGCCCCTTCAATTCCCGGATGCGGCCATTATAGAGACGCCGTGTCTTGTTGGTGCCCACAAGCACCTGATCGCTCGACAGGATCTGGTCCTTGTCGATCTGGCGACGGTGGATCACCTTGCTTTCGCCGTAGTCCCCATAGTCGAGCTGGCCGCCGTCGCGGATGGTCATGGACATGCGCACAATCGGGTTGTCCTGGGCCTGGCGGTGAACTTCGGTCAGCATCACATCCGGCTCGGCCTCGGTGAAATAACCGCCGCCCTTGACCGGTGGCAGCTGGGCCGGATCGCCCAGCACAAGGACCGGTGTGCCAAAGGACAAAAGATCCTTGCCCAGATCCTCATCCACCATGGAGCATTCATCGATCACGATCAGCTTGGCGGTCGCCGCCGCGCTGTCCCGCTTGATGGCAAATTGCGGTACGGTATCATCCTCGTCATCGTCCACCTCTTCTTCTTCCTTGGCAGAGCGGGGGCGGTAGATCAGGGAATGGATGGTGCCCGCATCCTCGCAGCCCTTCTGGCGCAGCACATGGGCGGCCTTGCCGGTGAAGGCGCCGAAACAGACATCACCGTCGATATCCCCGGCCAGATGGCGGGCGAGGGTTGTCTTGCCGGTGCCGGCATAGCCGAACAGGCGGAAGACCTGACGGTCACCCCGCTTCAGCCATGCGGCGGCTTCTTTCAAGGCGTCATCTTGTTGAGGGGACCAGGCCACCGGAACGCTCCTGCGAATTGCGGACCTGGTTGCTTACCCTGATTTGCCCGGCCGCGCCAAGCCCCGCCCGTTCGGTTTGGGTTGGATCTGGCCGGATCTGGCTTGTTCAATCTGTCTGAAGAAAAGACAACCGGATCCCATCTGCCGGTTTCGCTGCGGGGCTGGTCAAGGTGTTTCATTTCAAGACAAATGTTAACGCTGATCTTTGTCTTTGGGGTCTTTTTCTGGTGAAAATGGCGGAAAAGCTGGTGCAAATCTTAAGGAAAGGTTACGATTCACGGTAAATAAAGACTTAATTGAGAGTGCGTCATGAAAACCGTTTTGAAATCTGCGCTGGTTGCCGGCGGTCTGGTCTCCTGTCTTGGCTCGGCGGCTCTGGCCGAGAGCGGCACCACCCGTATTGTCCATGATGAACCCTATGGGGCGATTGTGACCAAGGAAGCCGGTGTTCTGGTGTTCCGGGGCCTGCCGCCCACTCGAAAGGTGATTGTCAATCCGGATGGCAAGACCCCGCTGGAGCTGAAACAGACGGATGTGCGCGAGACCAATCTGGTGGTGATCAGCCAGGAAGACTATGCCCGCAGCCTTGGCGCGAAGATCCTTCGGCTGAAATAAGGTTCCGCCCCGGTGGCGGAGTCAAGAGCAGGGGACCCCGTCTGCAGGGACACATTCCGTGTGGTGGGACGCGAAGAGAGCCAACCCTATCTCAGATTTTGCGGTAGGGCTCTGTTTTTTATGAATAAAATCATCTTAAATACTTGACCTTAATCGTAAGTATGTCGAGAAAATTTAATCGAAGCCTACGGGCCTCGATGGAGGGGAAGCTCGCTTCATTGACTTTTTTGAGGCTAGATCTTATCTTTCCCTCATAGGGGAAGATTATCATGGCTATCGCAAGTGAAGCTCTCACTGTGAATGAAGCTGCGTTTCTCGCAGGCGTCTCAGTAAGGCGCATCGAAAAAGCTGCCGAAGAAGGTATCGTTCCAAAAACCAAGATGAGGCTTCGGCTTCGTCGCAATGAAGCTGCGCATGTCCCAGTTCATGCAGTGGCGTATGCTGCTACATTGACGAGAATTCGTGGAATTCGAATGGAAACATCTGCGAAGAAGCGTATTTGGAAGTTCCTTAAGCACAGTCACGACGAGGATCTCGGAGTTGTGCATCTCTCAGCCGGACTTTATTTGACACTCAATGATGTCGCAGGCACAGAGTGGATTAAAGCTCTTCGCTACCTTCGCGCGCGCGAGAAACATCTTTCGTCAGATCCAGAAATCTTCGGCGGGGAGCCCGTTATCACGGGGACCCGGATTACTTGTAGGTCGGTTCTTGGACGCGTGTCAGGTGGCGAAACTCTCGATGAACTGACCGAAGACTATCCTGAAATTCCTCGGGAAGCGTTCGAAGCGGCGGAAATCTATGCGAGAACACATCCTCCCCGGGGAAGACCCGAGTCTGGTAAGCCATGGCGTAACGCTTAAGGCTTTAGGACTTGAAGATCTTTCTTGATGAGTGCCTGTCGCCTCAAACTGCAAATGAATTGATGGAGGAGGATGGGCACTACATTGTCCATCCTCGCAACATGGGCGGGCTTGGTGCTCCTGATCACCAAGTTCTCGAGAGGTGCATTGACGAAGACCTTTTGATTGTCACGGAAAACGCGCGTGATTTCCGAGCGTTGGCTGCCAGGGCTGAAATCCATCCTGGGATGATCATCTTACCTTGTGTCGATCGACACTCAGCAAAGCAACTCATTCGCGCTGCCGTAGCTCACCTCAAGAATATGGGAAATCCAGCTGATGTCATGGTGAATCGAGTACTTGAAATTGATGAGCGGGGGCGGATTGTGATCTACGATCTGCCGAAAGCATAGCAAGAGTTCTTGGAGGCTCGAAGAGGGCGGCAAGCCCGAGGGCTTTGATCTCAAGTAGAGGCACCGATACCAAGCGCAATTGATCATGACCTTTCGTCAGATGGCTTGGTGTTATGTCCCTGTCACATAAGGGAGATACCGGGAAGCATGTCGATTTCCCTTGTCTCCGTGTCCAAATCCTTCGGCTCGCATCTGGCTTTGAATGACGTGTCCCTGTTTATTGAGACGGGCACGTTTTTTGTCGTGCTGGGGCCGTCGGGATGCGGCAAGTCCACCTTGTTACGGTCCATTGCCGGGCTTGAGCCGGTTGACGCGGGAGAGATTGCGCTGGGTGGCCGCCGGGTGGCGGGAAAGGGCGTGCATGTGGCGCCGGAAGCACGCCGGGCCGGGGTTGTGTTTCAGTCCTATGCCCTGTGGCCGCATATGAGTGTTGCGGCCAATGTGGGCTTTCCCCTTGAAACGGCGGGCAAACCGCGCCCAGAAATCTCCGCCCGGGTGGCCGAGTGCCTGGAGACGGTGGCGCTGGCGCCTTACGGGCAGCGCAAGCCGGCGGATCTGTCCGGCGGCCAGCGCCAGAGGGTGGCGCTGGCCAGATGTCTGGCGCAAGGCGCGGAAACCGTTTTGATGGACGAGCCACTGGCCAATCTGGATCCGCATCTGCGTGGTGCCATGGAAGAGGAACTGGCCGCCTTTCACAGGACCAGCGGGGCGACCACCTTGTTCATTACCCATGACCAGCGGGAGGCCATGGCGCTGGCCGATCAGGTGGCGGTTCTCTGGGATGGCAAAATCCTGCAGGTGGACGAGCCGGACATGCTGTACCGGCGGCCCCTGTCCCGAAAGGTCGCCGGGTTCATCGGCCGCAGCACGCTTGTGCCTGTAAGGGTGGAGCAGGTGAATGGTTCGGGCGCCCGGGTTCTGGTTGGCGGACGGCCGGTCGAGGTGGACTGCCCCAAAGGAACGCGCACGGGACCGGCCACGTTGCTGCTGCGTCCGGAGCATCTGGTGCTGGCCGCAGGCCGTGCCGGATTTGAGGCCAGGGTGGTGGGTACCATCTACCGCGGCGGCGCCTGGGATGTCTTTGTCACGATCGAGGGGCTAGAACAGCCGCTGATGATGAGCCTGCACCGGAAGGCCGCGCCGGGCGAGATTCTGTGGCTCGACATCCTGCGCGGCTGGGTGCTGCCGGACTGAAACGTGCCGGACCCTTTCCACTTGCCAGGTGGCCCACATCAATTGTGACTGGTCTCAGTCCTTCCAGGGAATCGTTCCGGGTGGAACCTTCCGGGAAAGGGCGTTCATCGCCAGCATGATGACAACCGTGGCGGCGACCACAACCGCCGACATGGCGGCTGCCAGTGTGGTGTAGCCGCCATCTTCATAGTTGAAGATGGTGGTGCCGATGGTCTCGTTGCCCGTTGACCAGAGCAGGGCCGAGACCGTGATCTCGTTATAGGCCGTCAGAAAGACGAGAATGGCTCCGGACGCTGCGGAGGGCGCAGCGAGCGGTGCGAAGATCCGGCGCATGCGCCTGAGGAAACCGGCGCCCGACACCCGGGCTGCATCTTCCAGCGATCCGTCCATTTGCAGGAAGGCTGCCGCGACCGGTTTCAGGCCGACCGCAAGGAAAGCGGACAGATAGGCCAGAAGAATGATCCAGAGGGTGCCGTAGAGCGAGACATTGACGATGGGCAGCGGGCGGATGAAGGCCAGGATGTAGGCGATGGACAGGACAAGGCCCGGCACGGCGAAGGCGATTTCCGCCTGGGTGACGGCGAGCCCCGCCCACCGTCTTGGCCCGGTGGAGCGGTGTGACAGAAAATAGCCGAGCGGCAGGCTGAGGGCGGCAATCACCACTGCGGCCAGCCCTGCAATGAGGGTGGAATTGGCAAAGGCTCGCAAGGTGGCGGTCTGGCGCCACAGCACTTCGGAGAAATTGTCCAGTGTCAGCGTCTTGAGGGACAGGGGCAGGCCATAGGTTGTCACCAGCGCGGTCGCCAGCAGTGAGGCGGCCGGAAGCAGGAGGATAAAGCCGACAAAGACCCATAGGGCAGCTTCGACAATGGAGCGTCTGCGTCCCAGGGCAATGGCCAGCGGGGCCTGGGGCAGGCCGATCAGGCTGGCGCGCAGGCGCCGCTGCAACAGGGCCTGGATCAGTATGGCCGCAAAAGCGACGGCCGACAGAAGAACGGAGATCACCGCCACATTTGGCAGCACATCCGGCCCGAAGCTGGACAGTCGGCGCCAGACCAGCACGGGCAAGGTGGTGTAGCGGGCGGGAATGCCGATCAGGGCATTGATGCCGAAATTGCCGAGGGCAGCCACAAAGGCGAGCGCAAAACCGGCCAGAAGCGACGGGCCGAGCAGGGGCAGAGTGATCCGGCGCAGCATGGTCAGCGCCCCGGCGCCGGAAATCCGGGCCGCATCGGAAAGCTCCCTCGGGAAGGAGCGGAGGGCGGCCCGCACCACCAGGAACACCAGCGGGCTGTTTTGCAGGGTCAAGAGAAGCACAAGCCCGCCGCGCGAATAGAGCGGATGGGTGGAGCCCAGTTCCGGCGCCACACCAAGCCAGCGCAGCACCGGGCTGGCAGGCCCGAGTGCCTGAATCCAGGCAATTGCCGTCACATGGGGCGGGATCATCATCGGCAGCAGGATCAGGAACACGAGAAGGCCCTTGGCGCGTATATCCGTAAGGCCGATCAGAAGGGCCAGAAGGGTGCCGAGTGTGGTTGCGGCCAGAGCGGACAGGAGACTGCTTTCAATGGAGTGCCAGAGCGCACGCTGGACCGAGCGGCTTTGCGCGGCCTCCCAAAGCGGGCCGAGGTCGAGCCCGGCGCCGTTTGTCAGGCCGGTCTTGAACAGCAGCATCAGCGGCAGGCCGCACAAAAGCGTTGCGCTGACAACGAGCGCCCCTAGGGTGAGCCGTTCGGAGGCCGCAGACCGAATTCGGGACAGATCTGGGAAGGGATACGAAGACAAGGGTGGGTTGGGATTCTATCAGCGAGATTGGTGTGACAGGAAAAAGCAGCGCGGAGAGCCCGCGCTGCGTCTGGCGTCTGCGGAGCTAAGGTTAGCCGCCGAAGATTTCGGTGAATTTCATCTTGTTCGCCTTGTCCTGTTCCAGAGCTTTTTCCGGATCAAAGGCCATCAGCTTGATGTCATCGCGGGCCGGGAAGCCTTCGGGAGCTGCAACGGCCGGATGGGCGGGCAGATAGCCTTGAGAAGAGGCCAGTTTCTGGCCGTCTTCAGACAGCAGGAAGTCGACAAAAGCCTTGGCAGCCTCCGGGTTCTGGGCGGTGGACAGAACCGCAACGGGCTCGGTGACGGCCGAAACGCCTTCTTCCGGGAACACGAACTCCACCGGCGCGCCTTTCAGCTTTTCGCGAATCGGCAGGAAATCGACCACGAAGCCATAGAGCTTTTCGCCGCCTGCGATGGCCTTGTAGGTGCCGCCATTGCCGCCTTTCGGGTTGGCGCCCTGTTCTGCAAGGCCTTCATAAAATGCCCAGCCCAGATCGGGGTTGGAGGTCAGCGTGTCCATGTGGATTGCCGCAGCGCCGGAGGTCAGCGGAGACGGCATGGCCAGCTTGTCCTTGGCCTCCGGATTCAGCAGATCCTTGTAGGAGGCCGGTTTCATCGGCGCATTGGTGTTGTAGACAATGCCGGTAGTGATCAGCTTGGTGGAGAAGTAGGTCTTGTCCTTGTCCATGATCGCCGGGTCATAGGCAGAGACATCGGCGCCCTCATAGGCCATGAGGCGGCCTTCTTTTTTTAGCCCTTCCATGGTGACCATGTCGGCAATCAGGAGAACGTCCGGTTTCGGGGCGCCTGCTTCGAACTCGGCGCGCAGCTTGGCCATCATTTTGGTGGTGCCATCACGCACCCACTCCACGTCCACATCAGGATGTTTGGCGGTGAAGGCGTCGACGGTCGCCTGGGCGTCCTTGTTCGGCTGGGATGTGTAGAGCACAAGCTTGCCGGAAACGTCCGCCGCCTGGACGGACACGGAGGCCATGGCCAGAAGGCCGGCAGAGATCAGAATGGTTTTCATCAGACAAATCCTTTGAACAGATCCGCAGGAAGAAGCGGGTGTCCCGGTGGTTAGCAGGCTTATGTGACAGTCTTTTTCGGCAGGTCCGTAAAATGACAGATGCGAATAAAATTTGAGCGTGACAATCAGCTTTTTAGGGCCAGCTGAGCCGGCGGCAGTGCTTTTCCAGCAGGAGAGGGGCCGAAACCGCTTGCGACCGGCATTGCCGGAGCGGGGCAGGTCGGCTATCACGACGCAACGATACGCTAAATCGATTTTAGAAAGGCACCGCCGATGAGTTCACCAGACGCTGTTGCGCAGATCGGCCTGATCGGGCTTGGCACGATGGGCGGCAATGTTGCCCTGAACATTGCCGAAAACGGGTTTCAGATCGCGGTCTATAACAGAACGGCGGAAAAGACCGACCAGTTCATGGAAAAGGCGGGGCCGTTGGCCGGAAAGCTGACGCCGTCCAAGACACTGGAAGCCTTTGTGGCCTCGATCAAGAGTCCGCGTGCCGTGATCCTGATGGTTCCGGCCGGTGAGGCGGTCGATGCCCAGATCGAAGCGCTGCGGCCACTGCTGGCACCGGAAGATCTGATCATCGATGCGGGCAACGCCAATTACCATGACACCAACCGGCGGGCGGCCGAGGCGGCTGAAAAAGGTCCGCGTTTCATGGGCATCGGCGTGTCCGGCGGTGAGGAAGGGGCCCGTTTCGGCCCGTCGATCATGGGCGGTGGGGCCAGGGATGCCTGGGATCAGGTCGGGCACATTCTGGAGGCCATTTCGGCCAAGCATGAGAGCGAGCCCTGTGCGGCCCATCTGGGCGAAGCGGGGGCAGGCCATCTGGTCAAGACCGTTCACAACGGCATCGAATATGCCGACATGCAGATGATCGCCGAAGTGTATGGAGTGATGCGGGACGGCTTTGGCCTGTCTGCGGCCGAGATTGGGTCCGTGTTCGAAACCTGGAACGGCGGCATCCTGCAGTCCTACCTGATCGAGATTTCCGGCAAGGTGGCCGGAACGGCGGACCCGGAGACGGGCAAGCCGATGCTGGACATCATTCTGGACCGGGCCGGGCAAAAGGGCACGGGCCGCTGGACGGCCATCGAGGCGTTGATGCTGGGCACGCCTGCCAGCACGATCGAGGCGGCAGTGGCCGTGCGCAACATGTCGTCCCGGTTGGAGGAACGCAAGGCGGGGGAAGGGGCTTTCGGGGCCGCGCCCCAGGCGCTTGACCGCTCCGCCATCAGTGTGGCTGCGCTGGAAGCGGCGCTCGTTGCGGGCAAGATCGTCTGTTATGCGCAAGGCTTCGGCCTGATCCTGGAAGCGGCCAGGCAATATGGCTGGGACATGCCGTTGCCGCAGATCGCCCGGATCTGGCGCAATGGCTGCATCATCCGCTCCGCGATGCTGAACGACATGTCGGCAGCCCTGGCCGATGATCCGCAGCGCAATTTGATGCTGGCGCCGTTCTTTGCGGACAAACTGAAAGAGACCGAAGCCAGCCTGCGCCAGGTGGTGGCCGCTGCGGCCCTTCATGGCCTGCCGGTTCCCGCCCTGTCGGCTGCCCTGTCCTATTTCGACATCATGCGCACGGGCCGGTCTACGGCCAACATGCTGCAAGGCCAGCGGGACTTTTTCGGCGCCCATGGCTTTGAGCGCACCGACAAGGATGGTGGCGGCTATCACGGCCCCTGGGCAATGGGCTGATCTGAAGCGACCCCTCCTTCTTCCTTTGACAAAAGGAGGGGCGCAGCCATGTAGTGTGCGGCCCCCTTGACGCAAGCCGCCTTTTACTGGAGGGGCCTGTCACTGGATTAGCTTTGAAGAGGCGCAGCGCGATCTCTAGCTGCTCGCCTCAAGGCCGGTGTCCAGCAGGGCCTTGATCTGGGCTTCGCCGGTTCCGGCGACAATGCGGCCGAGTTCCGCGTCGCCTTTCAGAACCAGCAGGGTGGAGCGGCGCGGGATCTTGCGCGACGTGGTCACGATATGGCCCTTATAGGTGTCCCAATCCACCCGAACGAACACCATCGCCTGGTCATAGGCCGGGTTGGCGTTGCGCAGGGCGTTGATAACCCGTTCCTGGCGGGCGCACGTGCCGCACCAGGAGGCGGCATAATCGACAAAGACTATCTTGCCGGCTGCGAGCTGTTTTTCAATAAGGCCCGGTGCATAATCGACTGTTGTCCCGGCCGTCGCAGCAGACGGCAGGAGCGTTGCGGCAAGACTGGCAGAGGCGGTGGACAGCAGAAATTGGCGGCGGTTCATTTCGGTTCCTTTCCTGTTGACAATCAGTAGCGGACAGACAGGTCCTGCAGCCAGACGGGCAGGACCTTGAGCGCCCAGGTGTCGATCATGTGATGGACATTCATCAAAAGCAGACCTCCCACGACAATGAAGACAAGGCCCATGGCGGGTTTGGATTTTTCCGCCAGCCCGCGCAACCGGTCCGCCCGCAGGCGCAAGGTTTCCCGCGCGCCAACGCCAAGCCCGATAATCAGGGTAGACACCCCGAGGGCGAAGAAGCTCATGATCAGCGCCGCATAGGCCAGGTGCTCGCCCTGGGCGGCCAGGGCAATGGCGCCGCCAAGGGTCGGGCCGATGCACGGGGACCAGACGGCTCCTAGAAGGGCGCCGCCGACAAATTGCCCTTTCAGGCCATTGGTGTCGGTTTCCTGCAGCTTCTGTCCGGCGGAGCCGGCCATACCGGCAACGGCCACTTCAAAGCGCTGCCTGAAGACGGGAACAAGCAGAACCAGGCCGAACAGGATCATGAGCACGGCGCCGGCCCGCGCCATGAAGTCCTCTGTCAGGCCGATGGCATAGCCGAGGGTCGAGACCAGCATGCCAACACTCACGAAAGAGACGCTCATTCCGGCGGCAAGGGCAATCGGCGCGCGCCGGTCCGCATTCAACGCCGAGGCAAGCACAATCGGGAGGACAGGAAGCACACATGGATTGATGAGTGTCAGAAGTCCGGCAAGATACGCCAAGGGAAGTTCAAGCATCTGATCTGCTCACCTGTGCCTAGCCATCAAGTCACATGCTCCGGTTCGTTCGCCGGTGCGTTTGAAACCAGTAGTTAGGCAAAGGAGGCGGATCTGTCCGCTAACGCTTGTTCACAAAACGGTGGGCGGCTGCCCTGTTGCAGCCTTATACCAACCTCCATTACTGTCCTTATTGCGCCAGCCCAAGGGCCGCCATGCTGGCGATGGAGCCGGGCAGGCCCGCATGGTCGCGCAGTTCCACGATCAGGCGCGGATCGCTGTCGAGCTTGCCAAGGGCACTGAAAACGGATGGCCAGTTGATCGTGCCTTCGCCCAGACTCCAGTGGCGGTCCGCATAGCCGTCGGCATCCTGAAGATGAATGTGGCGTAGGTTATTGCCGGCAGCCTTCACGTAATAATCAACGGGCGGGGCGCCGGTTGAGCCATGGGCATAATGGGCGTGACCGGTGTCAATGGACAGTTTCACTGCCTGGGAGCCGAAACTTTCGGCAAGCTCCGCGCGGGCATAAGGGTCCTTGTCCTCGATATTCTCAAGCACAAGCTCGCAGCCGATCTCTTCGGCACGCTTGACCGCCTCTGCCATGGTCAGATGGCAGAGTTCGATCTTGCGGCTGCGGGCGTTGTCGTAGTTGTCCAGATTGTTGTGGTCCCAGGTGGAATAGGGGCTGTGAACGACCATATGCGTGCCGCCGAGAGCCTCGCAGACCGCCAGGCCCTGCAACAGGCGCTTTTTGACAATCTCGCGCACATCCGGATCCATCGTGTCGATTGTGAAGCCCCAGAAAGGGCCATGAATGCCGACCCGGCCCTCATGGCCGTCGAGCAGGATCTTGGCGCGCTGCACCAGAGACTGCCAGTCTCCGTTCAGGATCTCGGCCAGCACAAAGTCCTGCAGCTCCAGGTCCCGGGGTTTGTCCAGCATCAGCTGGCGGTGTGTTTCAAGGGAGTTGAGGTTGAGGGCGGCACCAAGGATCGGAAGGTCTGGCATGAAACACCTGCTGGAAAGAGAAGTGGTTTCCAGACTGATACGGTGCAGTCCTTGACACTATTGCGACGCGGCCACCGGTGTGAGGTCAGTATCCCCGTTTTCGGTCAACCGAAGCAGGGATAGTACCGTTGTCCAGAAAGGTCTTGATGTTCTGCGCCACGATCCGGCAGGCGGTGCCTGGAACGGTCGGCGCGGAAATATGCGGCAGGACGGTTACTTGCGCATGCTGCCACAGCGGGCTTTGCGTGGGCAGGGGCTCTTCGTCGAAAACATCCAATACGGCGTGGCAGAGCTGGCCCCGGTCGAGCGCCTCTAGAAGGGCGTTGCTATCCAGAACCGGACCCCGCCCGAAATTGATCACCGCCG
Source organism: Roseibium sp. AWQ4_290 (assembly GCF_056160985.1). Classification (NCBI taxonomy): domain Bacteria; kingdom Pseudomonadati; phylum Pseudomonadota; class Alphaproteobacteria; order Hyphomicrobiales; family Stappiaceae; genus Roseibium; species Roseibium sp. AWQ4_290. The sequence goes on along the minus strand of NZ_JBSWYG010000012.1, from coordinate 159,832 downwards.
CGCCCGGTTTGCAGTCCTGAAGGGCCGCTTTGCCGATAAGGCCTTTGGTTTCATCGGTGAGCGGCAGCAGAATGACGATGATATCTGAGTGCTGCAAGAGACAGGTCAGTCCTTCCGGGCCATGCAGGCAGGTCAGGCCATCCAGCGCCTTCACGCTGCGGCTCCAGCCCAGAACCTGAAACCCGTTGGCAGCCAGCCGGCGGGCTGAGGCTTCGCCCAGTTTGCCAAGGCCGAGAACGCCGATCGTGCGCTCCCGGGGCAGTTTCAGACTGTGTTCCAGCCAGACCTTCTGATCCTGCTGCTGCCGGTAGCGGGGCATGTCCCGGTGGAGATAGAGTGTCCAGGCGAGAACTGCTTCCGCCATGGTTTCGGCCAGTTGCGGATCGGTCAGCCGCACGATCAGCGGCCCCTCTTCTGGCAGGTCCGCCGTCAGCCGTTCCACCCCGGCCCACAGGCTTTGCACCCAGGACAGGTTCGGCAGGGCGGCGACATCTTCAGGGGCCGGATTGGCCACGATGGCCACTTTGGCAGCAGCCCTCTCGTCTGGTGTGAGCTCCTCAAAGGGCGTGATACGGGCAAAGGTGCCCAGGGCGCTGGCAAGCGCGGCCTGCCACATGTCCCGCTCTGGCAGCTGGCGGGCGGGCACGAAAGGGATGACCGGTGTCATGGGGGCTCCTGAAACGGCTGGAGGGTGCTTTGGGCATGTGACAGGCTGACCGGCGGGGCTGAGTGCGCCGGTCTTGGATCTTTTCAGCCCTCAGAGGACGGCCCAGGGGGCTACACCTAGCCTTTGGGGCAGGCCGCCACAAGCTTATCTCAACGGAAACTGCGGCAGTCCCAGTGCGGCGAGCGCGTTCCAGAGTGTGCGGGTCCGGTTGGTCTTGCTGCCTAGGTCCGAAGCTGACCGGGCGCCGGTGCGGTAAGGCCAGCTAACCCAGTCCACGGATCCGGTGGTCTCCGCGTTGTAGCTCAGCGGGGCAAGGGTGAGGTCGTCCGCCAGATCCGTCTCAGCGGGGATGCTGCCAGAGGGGCTGAGCCTCAGATCCCAGGTGTTGAATTCGGGCACAAGGCGGGCGGCCGGTTCGGGCCGGTCCTCGACAATGGAAAAGTGCCCGGGGGCCAGGCGGCCAATATTGGCCAGAAGATAGAAATCGGCGATGCGGGCATCATAGCGGGCCCGGACATAGTCGATCCGGCTCGACAGCAGTTCCCGCTCCCCGTCCAGTACATCGAGAAGAGAGCGCTGGCCGCTGTCAAATTCCACCTGCAGGCCCTTTACGGCGCGCCGGTTCGCTTCAATAGCACGCTTGCGGGCCTCGGCGCGGCGCTGTGCGGCGGTGCGTTGTTTCATGGAGCGGATGACGTTTTCCCGGACAATCTGCTGGGTGTCATCCAATTCATATTCTTCCTGGGCTGCGGTGAACTTTGCGCGTTTGACGGCAGCAATGTTGCGCCCGCCGGAAAAGAGCGGTGCGGAAACGCGCACGCCCAGCCGAAATTCCTCGTCATCCTGGGTGCCGAGATTGTCCTCGTATCCGGTTTCCCATTCGCTTTCCAGCGTCACGCGTGGCAGGATGTCCCCCACGGAAGCGCGGGCCGCATAGCGGGCTGCCCTTGCGTCTGCGGTTGCAGAGCGGATAGACGGATTGTTCTGCAACGCAATGGCCACGGCCTCGTCCACCTTGTGCGGCAGGAGCGATTTGGGCATGGCGGGCCAGCCGAGCTTGCCTGGCGTCTGGCCGGTCAACCGTTCATAAAGGGCTTCAGAACTTTCCAGATCGCCAATCGCTTGATCCCGGTTGCCTTCCGCTTCCGCAAGGCGGGCGAGAGCTTGTTCTATGTCCGTGCGGGTCGCATCGCCGGACTTGTAGCGGGCGCGGGCGGCTCTGACCTCCCGTTGAACGATGGCGGTATAGGCCTGCAGCCGGTTGAGAATGGCCCGGTCACGCACGACCTGAAGATAGGCGTCGGCGGTGTTCAGCAGCAGAGACTGTTCCGCACCCATCAGCTGATTTCGGCCGGAGGCGGCCTCCTCATGGGCTTGGTTCAACCGGTTGAGCCCCGCAAACCCCTGAAAAAGGGTCTGGGAGACAGTGACATTGACCTCATGGGAAAAGGACCGGTCCCGGCTGCCGGTGCTGTCGAGCCGGTGCGCATCATGTTCGGCCAGATAGGAGCCCGTCACTGTTGGCAGGAACTCCGAGCGTGCGGTCCAGACGCCCTGATTGGTCGCCTGATAGCGCGAGCGTTCCGCCTTAAGGGCAGGATTGACCGCGTAGGCAGCTGCCATCGCCTCTTCCAGGGACTGGGCGGATAAGGAGCCGGGCACAAGCAGGGCACTGCCCGCAGCAGCTCCACTTGCCAATACGGCAGGGAGGGCCCTGGCAGCTTGAAAAAGCTTGAAAGAGGCGGAAGAAAACGTCATTGCTGCGCCATTGATTTCGTCATTCGTCAAAGTAAATTTTCTTGGTTAAGCAATCGTAATCGCGCCGGGCTGTTTGACGGTGAATTCTGCCCAAGTGCCACTAGGGCATATATTTCCAATGTAAAAAAATACGTATTAAGTCTCAGGGGCTTGGGGTAAATAGGAGAAATACGTACAAGTGACTATTCTGGTGTATTCAAAGGTGTTTTGTTTCGAAAATCTGGATATTTTTGGGGATGTTGACTGTTCACTTCGTTAGACTTTTTGCAAAGGAGAAGTGTGGCGGATTTCCTGAACTTTCTATTTTGTCAGAGACGCGTCTGAGAGAGCAAAGTTGCTCGCGTTGACGGGCTGGCATCACTTCAGGTTTCTTAACGTCAGAGGCGGCTGGTGCAGGTTTGGGCGCGCGCCGGCTGTTTGACTTTCAAGAAAGCGGCAGTGGGCTGGGCCAGCCGTTGCAGGGGGGGCTCCTAATCAGGACCGTTCCTGTTCCCGGGATCTGGCTTTTGCAGTCTCTGACAATGCCGGTTTTGAATTGTTATCAGTATTTTTGACGATATTCTTACTGGGTTAATCTCAGAAATTCTTCATATTTTTCAATGCGAAAATTGGGCCTTTTCGTGGTGTTGCCTGAAATGTGTTCAAGGCCGGTAGAGTTTTCCTAAAATTTTACTGTTTTCGTTAAGGCGCAAGAATTGATTTGCTAGCAAAACACGCCTGTTCGCTCGGGGGCCTTACTGAGGCCCTGAGTCCATTGTTTTATGTCAAAAGGTTTCGGAAACGTCAGGCGATGCTAGTGAAAGCCAAGTCCACGCGGGTCAACAACGCTTATGAGCGGCTGAAAAGGGAGATACTCGAAGGGGTACTGCCGCCGGGCTATCAGGCCCCGGAGCCGGACATTGCCAACCGGCTCGGCATGAGCCGGACCCCGGTGCGAGAAGCGTTGATCCGGCTTGAGGCGGAAGGGCTCGTCGATCTTGTTCCCCGCCGGGGCGCGCGGGTGGTTGCGATCACCAAGAAGGACATCCGGGAGATCTTCGAGATCCTTGCGGAGCTTGAGGCGCTGGCGGCCCGGAAAATTGCTGCGTCTGATGAGCGCAGCCGGGCCTTGCGGAAAATGGGCGTGATTCTGATGGAGAGCGACATGGCTCTGAAAACGGACAATATCGGTGCCTGGGTGAGGCTGGATGATGCCTTGCACCGGCTGACCGCCGAACACTGCGGCAACGAGCGGCTCCAGGGGCAGATCCAGGGGCTGCTGGATCAGGTCTTTCGGGCAAATTCCGTGCTGTTGCGCCTCAACGGGGCACCGGCAGCGGATGTGGAAGAGCATCAACGCCTTTACGAGGCCTTTGAAGCTGGAGATGCGGAGCTTGCGGCGGATGTGTCCCGGGCGCACCGTCAGCGCGGTCTGAAGACGATGGATCATCTTCTGCAATCCAGTGGCCTCTCTCAGGTCTGAACGCCCTGGCCTGAATGGCCAGATCTGAACGCCCTGGCCTGAATGGCCAGATCTGAACGTTTGTCAGGACACAGGGGCGGGACCGGTCGATTGTCCGAGGATCAACTCGGCTTCCAGGTGAAGGAATGTGGGTTCCCGGTCCGGCACGGCGATCATTTCAAGAAGGAGTTCGGCCGCCTTCTGTCCGGCATAGCGCACGGACGAGCGGGTGCAGGTGAAAGTCGGCACCGCGCCGCTGTTGGGCAAGAAGGACAGGGCGTCGTCATGGGTCACGATGGAGACATCCTTGCCCGGCTCAAGACCGCATTGCCCGAGTGCGCGGGCCACTCCAATGGCGGTGATCATGGAGGAGACCAGAAAGGCTGTGGGAGGTGTGTCGAGGCGGAGCATCTCAAGGGTGCTGTTGCAGCCGTATGGTTCGGTCATTTCGGCGCTGCGCATGAGGGCGGGGTCGGGTTTCAGGCCCCGGGCTTCCAGGGCCTCTTCAAAGCCCTGGCGCCTGCGCTGGGCGAAATCCATCTGTTCCATTCCGTTCAAGAGCGCAATGCGCGTGTGGCCGAGATCAAGCAGAAGGCTGGTTGCCCGCTCAAAGGCCCGCCGGTTGTTCATGTCGATCCAGCAGGTTTCAGATTCCACGCCTGGAATGCGCCCGTGCACCACAAAGGGCAGGCCAAGCTCCCCCAGCAGCTTGTGCCGCTGTTCTTCCGCTGCCGGGCCATGGATGATCACGCCATCCGCCTTCTTGCGGTTCGCAATTTGCCGATAGGCCTCGGTTTCCTGATCGTCATCCACCACACTGATGATCATGTCATAGCCGTGCCTGGAGTAAGTCTCTCCGGCCCCGGCAATGAATTCCAGAAAAATCGGGTTCATCATTTCATGGATCGAGCGGGGAATTACGTGACCAATGGCCATGGAGCGCCCGGTGGCAAGGCGCCGGGCCTGGCTGTTCGGCGCATAGCCAAGCCTGTCCGCCATCTCTGTCACCCGGCGGCGCGTCTTCGCGCTGACTTCCGGATAGCCGTTCAACGCGCGGCTGACGGTTGTCTGGGACAGATTCAGCCGGTGCGATAATTCCTTGAGATTAACATTTTTGCTCATGAATGCTCAAAACGCTGTGACTGCGAACTCCCGGCAGCGGGTTCTTGAAAAGACAACCATAATTCGCGTCTTGTTCGCTTGACAAGACAGAAGCGCGGCGACATGGTAATCGCGAAATCCAAAGCGGTTTGGGTGCCGGGTTCCGGTTGGTTTGATGCAGGGGAGAGGGGCCCCGGTATTGCAGATGCCCGGCCAAGTGTGCCACTTTAAAGGGAAGGTTCCGTAAAAGGACCAATCTGGGAGGACTGACATGAAAACTCGTTTGATGGCTTGCGCAGCAGGCTTGGTGCTTGGTGTTGCGCTGGATTCCGTAGCGTCACAGGCAGGGGCGCTGAAATTCGCGCCGGGAGATGGTCCTTTCAACTGGGACAGCTACGCAAGCTGGAAGGAAAATGCACCGGATCTGAGCGGCCAGACCGTGACGATCGCGGGTCCCTGGCTGCAGCCGGAAGACGGTTATTTCCGCAATGTGCTGGCCTATTTTACGGATGCCACCGGCGCTGAGGTCATCTATACGGGCTCCGATTCCTTCGAACAGCAGATCGTTATCGATGCGGAGGCTGGCGCGGCGCCCAATATTGCAGTGTTTCCGCAGCCGGGCCTCGCAGCAGACATGGCCTCGCGCGGCCTTTTGAAGCCCCTGCCGGAGGGCATGGGCAGCTGGATTGCCGAAAATTACGGCGCGGGCGACAGCTGGGTGGACCTCGGCACCTACAAGGATGCGGACGGCAAAGACCAGCTGTTCGGTTTCTTCTACAATGTCAACGTCAAGAGCCTTGTCTGGTATGTGCCGGAGAATTTTGAAGATGCCGGTTATGAAGTGCCGGACACGATGGAAGACCTGAAAGGGCTTACCGAGCAGATCGTTGCTGATGGGGAAACGCCCTGGTGCATCGGGCTCGGATCTGGCGCGGCCACGGGATGGCCGGCAACCGACTGGGTGGAAGACTTGATGCTGCGCACCCAGCCCGCTGATGTCTATGACCAGTGGGTGGCCAACGAAATCCCGTTTGACGATCCGCGTGTGGTTGGCGCCATTGAGGAATTCGGCTGGTTCGCCCGCGATGATGCCAAAGTGGCCGGCGGGGCCAGTGCAGTGGCGTCCACTGATTTCCGGGACAGCCCGAAAGGTCTCTTCTCCTCGCCGCCGCAATGCTACCTGCACCGTCAGGCATCCTTCGTTCCGGCCTTTTTCCCGGAAGGTGTGGAATTTGGCAGTGATGTCGACTTCTTCTATTTCCCCTCCTATGCGGACAAGGATCTCGGCAGTCCGGTGCTGGGGGGCGGCACTTTGATGGCGATCACCAATCCCTCTGATGCAACGAATGAACTGATGAAGTTCTTCCAGCTGCCGATCGCCCACGAGGTGATGATGGCCCAGACCGGTTTCCTGACACCGCACAAGGGGGCCAATCCGCAGGCCTATAAGGATGACACGCTGCGTAAGCAGGGGGAAATTCTGGTCAATGCCAGCACATTCCGCTTTGACGGCTCGGACCTGATGCCGGGCGCTGTGGGGGCCGGCACGTTCTGGACCGGTATGGTCGACTATACCGGCGGCAAGGATGCGGCCACGGTCGCCAAGCAGATCCAGGAAAGCTGGGACGCTCTGAAATAAGAACGCACTGAAATACCGGCAGGGCCATAAGGTCCGCCGGGTCTGCAGGATAAGGCACCGTTCCCCATCGGCCCCTTATCCCAAAAACAAGGAGCCCCCGGCCTGGCCGGGAGGTCTCCGGCAGAAGAACAGGGAGGGAGCGTTCATGTTCGCGGACAATCCGGCTCTTTTGGGCCTGACGACCATTGTGTTCGGGGTCGGTGCCTGTCTCGGATATTTTTTTCTGTCGAACCTGTTTCTCGACAAGGTGCTCTTTCCCGCCTCCGGGCCGAATGCCGGGCGGAACATCAACCGGGCGAACATGATCCGCCCCTGGTTGTTCCTGTTTCCAGCCCTGTTCGCCCTTGCGCTCTACCTGGCCTATCCCGTCTTTGAAACCTTGCGCCTGTCGCTGACCGACCGGGATCAGGGCGGCGCCTTTGTGGGCCTGGCCAATTACCGCCAGATGATGGATGAGCCCAAATTCTGGGAAGCGGTGCGCAACAACATGCTCTGGCTGATCGTCGTTCCGGCGGTCTCGACCGCGTTCGGCCTGCTGGTGGCCCAGCTCACCGACCGCATCAGCTGGGGCAACCTGGCCAAGTCCCTTATTTTCATGCCGATGGCGATTTCCTTTGTCGGGGCATCGGTCATTTTCAAGCTGATCTATGACACCCGCCCGGAAGACCAGAACCAGATCGGCATTTTGAATGCCATCTGGCTGAAGCTGGATGGCGGGATCGGCTCCATCCTGCTGCTGCAGGTGTTGCCGTCGGTCCTGCTGATTGGCTTTGCAATTGTGGTGGCCTCCGTTTCCTGGTCGTTCGTGCGCGCGATTGTGGCACAGGGGGAGGACATGTCGGTCTGGCTTCTGCCCTTGCGCCTTCTGGTCGCCGGCGCCGCGCTCTGGCTTCTTTATGTGTCGCTCACCTCGCTTGTGAGCCTTTGGATTGTCGAACTTCCCTACGGCGCACCGCAGACCTGGCTGACCCTGCCATTCTGGAACAATTTCTTCCTGATGGTGGTGCTGATCTGGATCCAGACGGGCTTTGCCATGGTGATCTTGTCCGCGGCGCTGCGCGGCATTCCGGAGGAAACCGTGGAGGCGGCCATTGTCGACGGGGCCAATCCGTTTCAGATCTTCTTCAAGATCAAGGTGCCGCAGATCATGGGGACCATCGTGGTGGTCTGGACCACGATCACGCTGACGGTTCTCAAAGTGTTCGACATCGTCTTTGCCATGACCAACGGCCAGTGGGAGACCCAGGTTCTGGCCAACTACATGTATGACAAGCTGTTCCGCGCCAATGACTGGGGCGTCGGTTCGGCCAGCGCGATCGTCATCATGCTGCTGGTGACCCCGATCCTTGTCTGGAACGTCTATAATGCGCGCAAGGAGATGAAGTGATGGGTCGCATTGCCGGCAAGAAGTCGAGCCTGACCTGGGCCGTTCACCTCTCAGTTCTGATCCTTGTGCTGCTGTGGCTGTTTCCAACCGTGGGCCTGTTTGTGTCCTCTTTCCGCACCGCGGACCAGATTTCCAGTTCGGGCTGGTGGGCTGCCCTGTTCCCGGCCGAACAGAACGAGGTTTACCGGGCCGCCGACCCTGATGACCACCGGGTGGCCGACGGGGACGGTTATGTGGTGCGCGGCACCATCTTCGACGGAGCTCCGCGTGAGATCCTGGCTTGGGGTGTCTCCTCCCGGGCGGTTGATGCCTATCAGCCCGGCGATGTGGCTGAAATGAAGGGCGGGGAAACCGTCACCTTGAAGGATGATGGCAGTTATGTCTGGCGCGGGTCGGACAAACAGCTCTCCGGGCGGGGGCAGCGGATCTTCATAACTGCGACCGTGCCGCCGGATTTCACCCTGGACAACTACCGTACGATTCTGTTTTCCGGCACGGGCCAGGACAACATGGCCAAGGCTTTCTTCAACACGCTGACGGTGACAATTCCGGCAACGATCATTCCCATTGTCGTTGCTGCCTTTGCTGCCTATGCGCTGGCCTGGATGGAGTTTCCCGGTCGCGCCCTTCTGATTGCGGCCGTGGTCGGATTTCTGGTCGTGCCTTTGCAGTTGGCGCTGATCCCGCTGTTGCGTTTGCATCTGGGGATCGGGATCGGCAAGGGGTATCTTGGGGTCTGGCTGGCGCATACGGCCTTCGGCATGCCGCTCGCGGTCTATCTGCTGCGCAATTACATGGTCGGCCTGCCGCGCGATATCATCGAGAATGCGAAGGTGGACGGGGCGACGGATTTCCAGATCTTCACCCGCATCATCCTGCCCTTGAGCTTTCCGGCGCTGGCCTCCTTTGCCATCTTCCAGTTCCTGTGGACCTGGAACGATCTTCTGGTGGCCAAGGTGTTCCTGATCGATGCAACTGGCTCAACCACGGTGATGACCAACCAGATTGTCGAGCTTCTGGGCACACGGGGCGGCAACTGGGAAATCCTGGCGACGGCCGCCTTTGTGTCCATTGCCGTGCCGCTCGGCGTGTTCTTCGCGATGCAGCGCTATCTGGTGCGCGGGCTCCTGGCGGGCTCGGTCAAATAATATGAACAAGATACGAACTGGGGAACCGCAGGCATGACCTCCTTGTCCTTGAAGAATGTCAGCAAGTCCTATGGCGAGGTTGAGGTTCTGCGCAACATCGATCTGGAGATCGAAAAGGGCGAGCTGGTCGTCTTTGTCGGCCCGTCCGGTTGCGGCAAGTCGACCCTTTTGCGCATGATAGCCGGACTGGAAAAAATCACCGGCGGCATGCTTGAAATCGACGATGTTGTGGTCAATGACGTGCCGCCCGCCCAAAGGGGCATTGCCATGGTGTTCCAGTCCTATGCGCTTTATCCGCATATGACGGTCTATGACAACATGGCCTTTGCTTTGAAACTGGCCCACAAGTCCCGGGAGGAAATCGACCGGGCGGTGCGCAGCGCTGCGGAAACCCTGCAGCTGACGAAGTTTCTCGACCGGCTGCCCAAGGCCCTGTCAGGGGGGCAGCGCCAGCGGGTGGCCATTGGCCGGGCCATTGTGCGGGACCCGAAGGTGTTCTTGTTTGATGAGCCCTTGTCCAATCTGGATGCGGCCCTGCGTGTAGCGACCCGGATCGAGATTGCCCAGCTGAAGGAAAGCATGCCGGACAGCACGATGATCTACGTCACCCACGACCAGGTGGAGGCCATGACGCTGGCCAGCCGGATCGTGGTGCTGCATGGGGGCAATGTGGAGCAGTTCGGTGCGCCGCTGGAGCTTTACGAGCGTCCGGCCAACACCTTCGTGGCCCAGTTCATCGGCTCACCTGCCATGAACCTTGTGGAAGCGGTTGTCACCGGCACCGGAGAGACGACCGCCGTGCAGATGCCCGATCAGGGCCATGCACAGGTGCCGATTGCGTCCCGGGACGCGGATCTGAATGCAGCGGTGAAAGTGGGGGTGCGGCCGGAAGACCTGCAGCTGACAGACGGTGACAATTATCTGGTCTCGGCCACAGTGGAGATCGTGGAAGCCCTGGGCGAGACCACAGTGCTTTATTTCGCGCGCCGTGACGGGCAGGACGCTTTCATTGCCAAATTGCCTGGCATACAGAAGATTGCCAAGGGCACCGAACTTCGCCTGGCGGCCGCTCCGGACAAGCTGCATCTGTTTGACAGTGCGGGCAAGTCGTTCCTCTACCGGTAGGCCCGGCAGGTCATCTGTCTCAGTGAGCCCGGCGCTTTAGCGTCAGAAAACTGGCGAACCCGGCGCGGCAAAACTGTTTGAGGTGGCTGCGCAGCAGGGCCACCCGGCCAGTGCATAGGCTGGTCTTCACCTTCCCTCTGAAAATGTCATATCATTTTCATATGAACGTCGAATAAGGTTCATATGAAAATGATTTATCGCTTCTGCGAAGTGATCGTGTTCACGTCACTGCGGCGTGCCTGACTCAGCCTAGCCTTCGGTCTGGGAGCAACGGGTCAAAAGGTATTCGGAATTGGGATCTATGCTGGGACAGGTGGATATATCAAAACGTCAGGCCGAGATTGCCGATCTCGTGCAAGAGACGGGCTTCGCCTCTGTTGAGGAATTGGCCGAGCGGTTCGAGGTGACAACCCAGACGATCCGCAGGGATGTAAACGGCCTGTGCGAACAGGGTATCCTGCGCCGGACCCATGGCGGCGTCGAGCCGCCAGCCCCAGCCTCCAACATCCATTATTCCACCCGCCAGATCCTGAAACTGCCGGAAAAGCAGCTGATCGCACACCTGGTGGCCAGCAAGGTCGAAAACCAGCAGTCCTTGGCCTTTTCCATTGGCACAACGCCGGAAATCGTCATGCAGGCGCTGAGCAGCCATGAGAATCTGGCCATCTTCACCAACAATCTGAATGTGGCTTTTACGGCTTCCAGCAACCCGACCTTTCAGGTGACTATTGCCGGGGGGCGCCTGCGCCATGGCGACCGGGACATTCTCGGATCTGCCGCTCAGGCGTTTTTCTCCAACTACAAGGTCGATATCGGCATCTTTGGTGTTGCCGGGGTGGATGAGGACGGCACTCTGCTCGATTTCCATGAGGATGAGGTAGCCGCCCGCCAGTCGATCCTGGCCAATTGCCGCAAATCCTATCTGGTGCTCGACCGTAGCAAGTTCGGCCGCAATGCCCATGTGCGCGGCGGGCATTTGCGGGATGTCGATGCCATTTTCACTGACCGGCCGGTGCCCGGTGCCTATCTGGACAATCTGGACGGATCGGCAACCGAGGTCTTTGTGGCGGTTGAAGGGGCCCGGACGTGATGGCGGACACCAGTCTGGCGGCCGCCGGGAAACCCATTTCTCTTGAAGAGGTCTCGCGCATCTGGGACGAGGTCGTGGCGGTGGACGCGCTGTCGATTGATATTCCGGCGGGTTCGTTCACGGCGCTTCTGGGGCCATCCGGCTGCGGCAAGTCCACCACCTTGCGTATGATTGCAGGGCTGGAAAGCGTCAGCAAGGGGACCATCCTGATCGGCGGCAGCGACGTAACCGGTCTGCCGTCTCCCAAGCGCGACCTGTCCATGGTGTTCCAGTCTTATGCGCTGTTTCCCCATCTGAGCGTTGCGGAAAACATCATTTTCGGGCTCAAGGTCCGCCGTGTCGGCCGGGCCGAACGGGACACGCGTCTCAAGAAGGTGGCGGATCTTTTGGGTCTGTCAGGCCTTCTGGACCGCAAGCCGGGCCAGTTGTCCGGCGGCCAGCAACAGCGTGTTGCCCTTGGCCGGGCGATTATCGGCGAAAAGCCGATCTGCCTGATGGATGAGCCCCTGTCCAACCTGGATGCGAAACTGCGGCATGAAATGCGCCTTGAAATCCGCGCTCTTCAGCAACAGCTCGGGTTCACCATGGTCTATGTGACCCATGACCAGGTGGAAGCGATCACCATGGCCGACCAGGTGGTGCTGCTCAATCAGGGGCAGCTGGTGCAGGCGGCTGCGCCCCGGGAGCTTTATGAGCGCCCGGCCAATCCATTCGCGGCAAAATTCATCGGCACGCCGCCCATGAACCTGTTTCCGGCAAATGCGCTCAAGAAACTGTCGACTGCGCCGGATTTCCAGCTCGGCCTGCGCCCGGAGGCCATGTTTGTTGAAGAGGGCGGACCGGTTACCGCCAAAATCCGGGCTGTGGAATATCTGGGGGCGGATGTTCTGGCCGATTGTGTTGTCGCGGACACCTCGTTTCAGGTGCGTCTGCCGACCACACGGCCTGTCCAGCCCGGTGAGACGATTGACCTCGGCTTTGCGCCGGAAGCGCTTCATGTTTTTGACGCCGATACGGGCCGGCGCCGGGATGACCTTGTTTTGGAATTTGGAACGCGGCTGCGTTCCTGACCGACTGCGCGCGCCTGCGTAGACCAGCCGCAATGATGCGGATGTTCAAACCTTAGGAAGTGAATGGATGTTGAAGTCGACTTTCCTGAAGGCCGTTGCTGCAACGGCGCTTACTGTCAGCACCTGGGCGTCTGCTCAGGCTGTTGATCTGCAATTCTATTTCCCCGTCGCTGTTGGCGGCAAGGCTGCCGAGACCATCCAGGAGCTGACCGACGCCTATGTCGCCCAGAACCCGGATGTGACCATCGACGCCGTTTATGCCGGTTCCTACCAGGATACGGTCGCCAAGGCGATCACCGCCGCGCGCGGCGGCAACCCGCCCCAGCTCTCCGTGATCCTGTCCACCGACATGTTCACGCTGATCGATGAAGACCTGATCACCCCCTTTGATGACTACCTCACGGAAGCCGAAGACAAGGCGTGGCTGGGCGGTTTCTATCCGGCTTTCATGGAAAACAGCCAGACCGGCGGCAAGACCTATGGCATCCCGTTCCAGCGCTCCACGCCGGTCCTTTACTGGAACAAGGAAGCGTTCAAGGAAGCCGGTCTTGATCCGGAGGTTGCCCCGGCAACCTGGGATGACATGGTTGAATTCGGCAAGAAGCTGACCAAGACCGACGCCAGCGGCAATGTCACCCAATGGGGTGTGCGCATTCCGTCCTCCGGGTTCCCCTACTGGCTGTTCCAGGGCCTTGCCATTGAAAACGGCGCGACCCTCGCCAATGCGGAAGGCAACCAGACCAATTTTGATGATCCGAAAGTGGTCGAAGCCCTGCAATATCTCGTTGACCTGAGCACCAAATACAAGGTCATGGCGCCGGGCATCATCGAATGGGGTGCAACACCGAAAGCGTTCTTTGAAGGCCAGACGGCCATGATGTGGACCTCCACCGGCAACCTGACCAATGTGCGCAACAATGCGCCGTTCGAGTTCGGTGTGGCCATGCTGCCGGAAAAGGTCCAGCGCGGGGCACCGACTGGTGGCGGCAACTTCTATCTGTTCAAGGGCGCGTCCAAGGAACAGAGCGCGGCAGCCGTGAAATTCGTTCAGTGGATCACGGCTCCGGAACAGTCCGCCAAGTGGACCATTGCCACCGGCTATGTGGCGCCGCGTCCGGAGACCTGGGACACGGACACGATGAAAGCCTATACGGCTGACTTCCCGCCGGCTCTGGTGGCCCGGGACCAGCTTGACTATGCCAAGGCGGAACTGTCCACCTACCAGAACCAGCGTGTTGTGCGCATCTTCAACGATGCCCTGGCTGCTGCCATCACAGGCACCAAGGATGCGGCCACGGCTTTGAAAGATGCCCAGGCTGAAGCCGACGCCATTCTGGCCGAATACCGCTAGGCGGCTCTGAGACGCGGAGCGCCGGGCTTTGATCCGGCGCTCTGTCCCTGGCCTTTACAGGCTTTGACTTTTAAAAAAACCGGGCTGTTGACATGCGCGCTGTGACGGTGAAACGGGAATGGATCTATGGCTGGCTGCTGTTGCTGCCGGCAATGGTGTTTCTGTTTGCCTTCACGCATATTCCCGCTGTTGCGACTCTGATCAACAGTTTCTATTCCACACCGCGCGGGCGCCGGGCTGCCAAGTTCATCGGGCTCGACAATTACGAGCGCATGCTCCACGACCCGGTCTTCTGGAAGGTCTTGTGGAACAATGTCTGGTTTGCCGCCGGCACGATCCCGCTTTCCATCGCCCTGGCCATTGTCATGGCCCTTTGGGTGAATGACAGGCTGGCCGGACGGTCTTTCGTGCGCATGGCCTATTTCACCCCCACGGTGCTGCCACTGATTGCGGTCGCAAATATCTGGCTGTTTTTCTATACGCCAGGTTTCGGTCTGTTCGACCAGATCACGGGCACCCTGTTCGGCTGGCCCGCCAGCAACTACCTCGGCAGTCCTGACACTGCGCTCAATGCCATCATTGTCGTCACGGTCTGGAAGGAAGCCGGTTTCTTCATGATCTTCTATCTGGCTGCCCTGCAGGCCATCCCGGTGTCTTTGAAGGAAGCGGCGCAGATTGAAGGGGCCGGGCGCTGGACGGTGTTCTGGCGGATCACTTTTCCCCTGCTCATGCCGACGACCCTGTTTGTCAGTGTGAATGCGGTGATTAATTCTTTCCGTCTGGTGGACCACATCTTCATTCTGACCAATGGCGGTCCGGACAATGCCTCCGCTCTGCTGCTCTTCTACATCTATGAGGTGGCGTTCCGCTTCTGGGAGACGGCCTATGGGGCCACCCTGACCGTGGCTCTGCTGTTGCTGCTGTCGCTGCTGGCGATTGGCCAGTTCTTCTTCTTTGACCGCAAGGTACATTACAAATGACCGGCGCTTCTCAGATTGTTGACCGGGCCCTGAACACGGTGGCCGCCTGGGCCTTGGCGATCCTGTGGGTGCTGCCGCTCGCCTATGCGGTCTGGACCGCCATTCATCCGGCGGCCTATGAAGCCCGGTTCGATCTCTTCGCGCCGCTGACGCTGGACAATTTCGCCAGCGCCTGGGCTGCGGCCCCCTTTGCGCGGTATTTCTTCAACACCTTTGTGCTGGTTACGATGATCCTGGCCGGGCAGTTTTTCCTGTGCACATTGGCCGCCTATGCTTTTGCCCGTTTTTCCTTCCCGGGCCGCAATCTTTTTTTCGCATTGGTGCTGCTGCAGCTTCTGGTGATGCCGGACATCCTGATGGTCGAAAACTACCAGACCATGCGCCTGCTGGATCTGGTTGATACGATCCCGGCGATTGCGCTGCCCTATATCGCCTCCGGCTTCGGCATTTTTCTGCTGCGCCAGACCTTCATGACCATTCCGAAGGAACTGGACGAGGCTGCACGCATTGAAGGCGCCTCGTTTCTCGGTGTCTTGTGGAAGGTCTATATTCCGCTCGCCAAACCGACCTATCTTGCCTACGGGCTGGTCTCCGTCAGCCACCACTGGAACAATTTCCTGTGGCCGCTGATTGTTACCAACTCGGTGGAAACACGGCCGGTCACCGTTGGTCTGAGCATCTTTTCTGCCATTGACAGCGGCATTGAATGGTCGGTGATCAATGCGGCGACTCTGATGACCTCAGGTCCGTTGCTGATCGCCTTTCTCCTGTTCCAGCGCCAGTTCGTTCAGAGCTTCATGCGCGCGGGCATCAAATAGCCGGGTGATCCTGTTTTGGGCAGGGCTTCTGCCTGTGCCTTTCCCGGTCCTGATGCCAAGCTCACCTAAAAAGGCCCCTGAGGCCACGGCATGAATGCGTTCCGCCGTGTCGCGCCTCCTGAACGATGCCCCACATCGCCCTGTGACACGCTCCTTGCACATCGTTCTCAGGACACGCTCGAATAGGATCTTGTTGGGTGAGGGGGGGGACGAGTGGTTGCCGGAATTGACCCGGCCCCGTTTCATGCTATGAACACACTCCGCTTTTAAATGGATTTAAATCCCGGAAAAGCCGGGGTTCTCAATCTGAAGTTTCAGGTGGTTTCAAAGGAGAGCTGTTGTGTCGAAAAGGTTTCTGGCCGTTGGAGAATGTATGGTCGAGATGGCGCCGACCGGCCAGGGAACCTATGCCATGGGCTTTGCCGGTGACACGCTGAATACCGCCTGGTATGCGCGCAAATGCCTGCCGGCCGGGTGGACGGTTGGATATGTAACAGCCGTTGGACAGGACCAGGTGTCGGACCGGATGCTCGCCTTTCTGGAAGAGTCGGACCTTGATGTTTCGGCGATCCGCCGGATGGAGGACAGGACGGTTGGCCTCTACATGATCCAGCTGAAAGACGGCGAGCGCAGTTTTGCCTATTGGCGGTCTCAGGCAGCGGCCCGCTGTCTGGCGGAGCAGGCTGATTTCTTGCACAAAAGCTTTTCCGGTGCCGATCTGATCTATTTCAGCGGTATTACACTGGCCATTTTGCCAGACGCGGACCGGCAGATCTTTTTTGAGGCTCTGGCAGCGGCCCGCCGGGCCGGAGCCAGGACAGCGTTCGACCCCAATCTGCGGCCGCGTCTTTGGGAGAACGCGCAGACGATGCGGGCGCGTGTGAGGGAGGCGGCCAGCCATTGTGACCTTGTCATGCCGTCCTTTGAGGATGAGCTGACTCATTTTGGCGACGCAAACGCCGAGGAAAGCGTGGACCGGTATCTTGCGGCCGGAGCAGGCATGGCCGTTGTCAAGAACGGCCCGCAGGAAGTGATCTGTGCCTCAAAAACTGAACGGCAGAGGTTCCAGCCAGCTCCAGTTCAAACCGTGGTCGATACAACAGCAGCGGGGGACAGTTTCAACGCAGCCTTCCTGGCGGACTATCTGGTTAGCGGGTCCGTGTCCTCCAGTGTGGCGGCCGGAGCGAAACTGGCTGGAACCGTGATCCAGCACCGGGGCGCGCTGGTGGACTGCATCGAGACGGTTTAAAGACCTTTATTTTAAAACTGCGAGTGAGTGCGCGCCTAGTTAAATTTACTTATAGTATAATTATAGAAATTTTGAAATAAAGTGAGCATAATTGCTTATTTTATTGGGTCGATCTCATGTGTTTCGTTAATGTTTCTTTTGGTGCTTGATTTTAGATTAAGGAAAAATTCTTTGAAAGACTAGCTTTCTCCTTGAGGAAGGAGACATGAAGACATGCGACTTTCCAAAAAGATTCCCGCTTTGGTGGCCGGCGTAGCTGCGGTCGTTGGTATTGGCATCGGAGTTGCCAGTTACATGACATCGGCCGCCAGCATAGAAGAGCTTACCAGACAGCGTCTTCTGGCAGCGGCGGAAACCGGATCTGATGAAATCCGGTCCTATCTGGAAACGATTGAACGTGAGCTCGTGTTGATTGCGGAAAATCCGGGCACAGCTTCGGCTGTCGAAGCGTTTTCCAAGGCCTGGCAGGAGATGTCTGCTGCGGGAACCGATATGGAGGCCGAGCTTCAGCGGGCCTATATCTCGGACAACCCCCACCCGACAGGCGAGAAAGACAAGCTCTATGCTGCAGACAGTGGCTCTTCCTATGATGCGGTGCATGCCCGCTTTCATCCCTGGTTTCACAAGCTGCAGCAGGATGAAGGTTTTTATGATGTCTTCCTCTTCGACACCAAGGGCAACCTGATCTATTCCGTCTTCAAGGAACTGGACTACGCCACCAATTTTGAGGCAGGCGGGGGCAAATGGGCGGACTCCGATCTCGGGGAAGTTTACCGGGACGCGATGAAAATCACGGCACATAGTGACGTGGCCTTTGAAGATTTCGCGCCTTATGGCCCCAGTGCGGATGCGCCGGCCAGTTTCATGGCACATCCGGTGATCGATGGGAACAACAAGACGATTGGGGTTCTGGCCTTCCAGATGCCGGTTGACAAGATCAACGAACTGATGCGCCACAATTTGGGTCTGGGCAAAACCGGTGAGCTTGTGCTGATCGGTGAAGACGGTCTGATGCGCAACGACAGCAGCTATACGCCTGATGTCAACGACATTCTGGAAACCCGGATCGAAGGTCCGATTGTGGACGAGGCCAAGGCCAAGGGCCAAAGTTTCGGCTATGCGCAGATGCACCGTGGAGAGCTGATGGATGCCGAAGCCATCCGGTTCGAGTATCGCGGCAATCACTATCTCCTTTTGGCCATACAGGCCTATAGCAAAGCGATTGCGCCGGTGATTGACATGCGCAACCGCATGTTCCTGGTCGGGAGCCTTTTGATCGCTGTTGCAGCCTTTGTTGGGCTCTTCGCAGCCCGCATGATCACAACGCCCATTACCGGGCTTGTGGATGTGATGGCCCGGCTTGCGGGCGGGGATGTGAAGGTGGATTTGGCCGGCGCGGAGCGTGCGGACGAGATCGGCGATATGAGCCGGGCGGTCCAGGTGTTCAAGGACAACGCCATTGAACGCCGGAAACTGGAAGCCTTTGCCCGGGGCGACCGGGACAAGGAACGCCAGCGGCAGAAGTTCCTTGAAGAATTGATCAACGGTTTCAAGGGGACCATGTCCGAACGGCTGGAAACCGTCGCAGACCAGATGGGCAGGATGCGCCAATCGGCGGACACGCTCGGCGAACTTGCGAACAATGCCAGTTCGGAAACGGATCAGGCTGGCTCTGCCTCCAGAAACGCCTCTGAAAATGTTGCCGCAGTTGCGGCTGCGACGGAGGAAATGACTGCGACCGTTCAGGAAATTGCCAACCAGACCGAGGCGACCACCCGGATCGTTACGGAGACGGTGGAAGCCGCAGAGGCGAGCAACCAGAATGTTCAGACCCTGTCGGAGGCAGCCGAACACATTGGCAGCGTCGTCAATCTGATCCGTGATATCGCCGAGCAGACCAACCTTCTGGCCCTGAACGCGACGATTGAGGCAGCGCGGGCTGGCGAAGCCGGGCGTGGCTTTGCCGTGGTTGCGTCCGAGGTCAAGGAACTGGCCGAACAGACCTCCAAGGCCACCGATGAGATCTCCGGCCAGATCACGGGCATCCAGACTTCCGTAAAGGACGCGGCGGGGGCCATTGGTCATATCGGTGAGAAGGTTGAGGAAATCCGGTCTCTGACCAGCTCTGTCGCCGGAGCCATTGAAGAACAGCGGGCTGCCAATCAAGAGATTGCCCGCTCTGCAAGATCCGCCAGCGAGAGTACTGGAGAAGCAGAAACCGGCATGGCTTCCGTGTCCGGCGCGGTGCTGCAGACGGCGGAGGAAACCGGTGCGGTCAAAACCGCCTCCGACCTGGTGTCCGATGCCAGCACCCTCCTGTCAGAAGAGGTGGAACGGTTCCTGAGCGCTGTCACACGGGATGTGGAAGACCGGCGCGGCGCAGCCCGAAAGGCGGTTTCGGACAATGTGACGCTCACGCGCAAGAATGGCAGCATTCATTCAGTTCAGCTCGGTGATGTCAGCCGGACCGGTGCCTTGATCCAGGTTCAGCAAGGGTTGGAGATCGGCGAAAGTATCACTTTGGACTTTGATGACGGTAGCCAGCTGCAGGCCAGGGTCGTCCGGCAGACGGATACGGGCTGCGGGGTGGAGTTCACGAGCGCTCTTGCAGAAGACCACATTCTGATCGCCGCTTAGGGGCTTCCGGAAAAAACGCGGTTTGCGCCAAGGCGGCAAACTGGTGGCCGGATAGCACGCGCAGTTGCCCATGGCCTCTTTGATGCTCCGTTTCCGTTCGACGGCGCAGCGCATCGCGCGACCCGGTCTGGTTGACCGGGTAATGCGCTGCAACGATGGCCTTTGGTTGGATACGGGGCCCAGAGGCCGCGCACAGAGGCCGCGGACAGATGCCGCGCCCAGAGGCCGTGCTCGGAGGAACTTCGGACGTTGCCGCACGTCTGGCCCGATATCCCGCATCGACCTGCGACGCGCTCCTGGCCGAAGACCCTCCAAGCGCGGTCAAAAAAGGCCAGGATCAATTGCGCTTGGTCTCAGGACGTTCTTCTTTTTGCCGGTTGGTTTTCAGCCGTCCGCCCGCCCGGTTCTGCGTTGGGAGCGGCCGGCTGTTTTCATGTTTGTGAAGTTGTCAGGCGTCGCGCTGGGCGATCCAGTCATGATCCGGGTGGTTCTGGAAGCGCCATTTGCGGATCGGGCCTGCCATGACGTTGAGATAATACATCTCATAGCCATAGGGGGCGCCGCAGGGGTGATGGCCCTTGGGCACCAGCACCACATCATGGCTGCTGACCGACACGGTTTCATCCAGGGAGCCGTCATCGGTGAAAACACGCTGATGGCCATAGCCCTGATCCGGATTGAGCCTGTGATAATAGGTCTCTTCCAGATAGGTCATGTCGGGGAAGTTGTCTTCGTCATGCCGGTGGGGCGGATAGGACGACCAGTTTCCGGCCGGTGTGAAGACTTCCGTAACCAGAAGACTGTCGGCCACATCGGCCTCTTCCATGGCAATGGGGAAGATGTAGCGGGTGTTGGCGCCCTTGCCTCGTGTGACCTTTTCCGGACGCGGCAGGACCCGTGCTGCATGGCCGCCTTTGCCGGGAGCCGTGCACACACCGATGGTGCAGTCTGTCGTGGCAGTGGCCGACCAGTCCGTCCCGTTGGGCACATAAACGCTGTGGGGCGGCATTTGCTGAAACACATTCATGCGCTCGCCCTGTTCGCCAAAATCCTGACCGCCTGCGGAAATGGCTGCCTTGCCTTCCACCATCACCAGAATGACCTCCAGATCCCCGGTGGCTTCCGATACGGTCTCTCCGGCCTTCAGCCGGTAGAGGCCAAAGCCCACATAGGCCCAGTCCGGGGATTTGGCGCTTTTGGCGTTGTCGATGGTGATGTCATGCACCTTGCCATTTGTGGCGGCGGGCTTGCGCAGAAGCTCACTCATGTCAGGTCTACCTCCTGTGCTGCGGCCTTCAGGCTTGTCAGGCCGAGGCTCTGATAGTGTTTGGGATTGCGGATGTCAGGGTCCTGCTCGGCCTCGATCACGATCCAGCCGTCATACCCGGCCTCTTTCAGGATTTTGAGCAGCGGCACAAAGCCGACGCCGCCTTCCTCATCTCCCGGCACGGTGAACACCCCGGCGCGCACCCCATCCATGAAGGAGCGCCCGTCCGCGCGGATCGTCTCCATCACGGCTGGGCGCACATTCTTGGCATGGAAGTGACGCACCCGGCCGATGTGTTTTTGAAGGACCGGGGCCGGGTCCTGACCCTTGCTGCCGAAATAGCAATGACCGGCATCGAAGAGCAGTTTCGTGGCCGGGCCGGTTGCCGCCATGAAGGCGTCGATTTCTTCCGGCGTTTCCACCACCGTGCCCATGTGGTGGTGATAGACCAGATCAATGCCCTGATCTGCGCAGAACCTGGCCAGCTCCTCCACTTTGGCGCCAAAGGCAACCATCTCAGGGGCGGTCAAAACCGGGCTGTTGGATAGATCCGCATCAGAGCCCTGAATGGTGTTGGAGGTCTCGCAGGCAATGCAGACCTTGCAGCCATTGTGTTTCAGCTTGTTCAGATGGGGTTGGATAGCCTCTTTCTCCTCCTCGACCGATCGGGTCAGAAGATTGAGGGAATACCAGCCGGATATGAAAGCAAGGCCATAGCTGCCGAGCAGCTGTTTCAGCGCTTCCGGATCATCGGGCCAGCGATGCCCGTTCTCGATGCCGTCAAAGCCGATTTCAGAGGCCTCCTTGAGGATCTGCTCCGTCGGGATATGGGCGCCAAGGCTCTGATCATCGTCATTGGCCCAGGCAATCGGATTGGTGCCGTAAAGGATCATGGTGTGTGTCCTGCCGCGTGTTGAAACAGCGGGGGTTGCGGGTTGATCATGCCGCCCTCTTTCGGGAAATACGCCTGGGCGCAATCCCGAAGGAGGGCACTTTTCTGGTCACTGCGCTGCTGCGGTCTCAGTCCACCAGGTTCTGATGTTTTTGAGCTGCGACATAGTTGGCGCGGGCGGCGCGCACGTCTTCGCGCTCTGAGACTTCCGGTACGGCGACGTCCCACCAGTGGCCGCCGCCATTTTCGCCCGGCCCGTGCATCGGGTCGGTCTCGATTACGATGACGGTCGGGATCGAGCGTTCGCGCGCGTTCAGGAGCTCTGCCTCCAGCTCCGCGATTGTGCCTGCCTTCAGCGCATGAGCGCCCATGGAAGCTGCATGGGCAACAAAATCCAGCTCCGGCTGGTCCTCAATGTTGCAATCCTTGTAGAGATTGTTGAACTGGGCCCCGCCGGTGCCCATCTGCAACCGGTTGATGCAGCCATAGCCCCGGTTGTCGGTCAGGACCACCGTGAACGGCACCCGGCGCATGACGGCCGTAGCCAGTTCGGAATTGGCCATCATGTAGGAGCCATCGCCGACAAAGCAGACCACATCGCGCTCCGGCTGGGCCAGTTTGACCCCCATGGCTCCGGCAATCTCATAGCCCATGCAGGAATAACCATATTCCATGTGATACCCGCCCTGGGACGCCTGCCACAGCAGTTTCAAGGCGCCGGGCATGGTGCCTGCGGCGCACATGGCTACAGTCCTGGCGGTGGAGGTACGCTGCACGGCACCGATCACTTCCGCATCCAGAGGGCGGTAGTCTTCGGGCACACCGGTCCTGGCGCTGCAATGGGCGGTGACCCGGGCCAGCCAGTCCACACGCGGCTGCGGCCGGTAGGCGGCGTTGTCGTAGCCGTCCAGCAGGACCGTCAACTTCTCCAGCGCGATCCGGGCGTCGCTGACCAGGCTGATGGCGCCGTGTTTGGCCGCGTCATAGGCCTGTGCATTGATGGAGACCAGTTTGCGGTCCGCTTCCTTGAACAGGGCCCAGGATCCGGTGGTGAAATCCTGAAACCGGGTGCCGATCCCGACAATCAGATCCGCGCTTTCGGCCAGCTTGTTGGCGCATTCGGCGCCGTCCACCCCGGCCGCACCGAAATTCATCGGGTGGGACTGGGCAAGGGCTGACTTGCCTGCCTGGGTCTCGATCACCGGCAGGTGGTGTCGGGTGCAGAAATCGCTCAAGGTCTCTTCGGCTTGCGAATAGATCACCCCGCCGCCGCAGACCAGCACCGGGCGCCGGGCAGAACGGATCAGGCGGGCCACATCTTCCAGATCCCGGCTGTCCGGTTCCGGGCGGCGGATGCGCCAGACCTTCGGCTCAAAGAAGCTTTCCGGATAGTCATAGGCTTCTGCCTGGGTGTCCTGGCAGAAAGACAGGGTCACCGGGCCGCAATTGGCCGGGTCGGTCATGACCCGGAAGGCGCGGGGGAGAGCTGTGAGCAGATGTTCGGGCCGGCTGATCCGGTCGAAATAGCGCGAGACCGGGCGGAAACAGTCATTGGCCGAAACCGTGCCGTCGTCGAAATCCTCCACCTGCTGCAGCACCGGATCGGGCGCGCGGCTGGCAAAAACATCCCCGGGGATCAACAGGACCGGCAGGCGGTTGACATGGGCAAGAGCCGCCGCAGTCACCAGATTGGTTGCGCCGGGGCCGATGGAGGAGGTGACGGCCATGGCGCGCTGGCGCTTGCTGGCCTTGGCATAGGCAATGGCTGTGTGGGCCATGGTCTGCTCGTTCTGGCCGCGCCAGGTCGGCAGGGCGTTGCCGGCCTGTTGCAGGGCTTCGCCGAGCCCGGCGACATTGCCGTGGCCGAAAATGGCCCAGACACCGTCAATGAAACGCTCGCCGTCTTCGGTCATCTGGCCGGCAAGATAGCGGACCATCGCCTGGGCGGCGGTGAGGCGGATCGTGCTCATGCGGAAAGTTCCCGGGGTTCGTTGATGCGGGCGTCGGCGCGGGCCGTGTCCCAGATGCGGCAGAGGCGCTCGAAGCGAGCGGCCATGTCCGCAGCAGCTTCTTCGTTTGTCATCCGGCCTGCAAGCCAATTGCGCGCCGCATCGGCAAAAATCGTGCGCCCGACCGCAAAGCCCTTCACGAGGGAGAATTGCGCAGCTTGCGCGAAGCTGGCCGCAAGCTGTTCCTCCGGCGCATCCAGGCCCAGCACCACAATGCCGCGTGTATAGGGATCATGCTCGACAATCACGGAACAGGCCTGCTGCCAGGCGTCTCTGGAGGTCATGGGCTCCAGCTTCCACCAGTCCGGATAGATGCCGATCTCGTAGATCCGCCGGATGATCCTGGCCGTGGTGTCATCATGCACCGGCCTCACCTTGGAGGGGATCACTTCCAGCAGCATTTCCAGCCGGTTCCTGCGGCAGGCGGCAAACAGGCGCTGCAGCGTGTCTTCCTGTTCGGCTTTCATCTCCGCCGGATCGTCCGGGTGATAGAAACACAGCACCTTGACCACATGTTCGGTGGGCCATTCGGCCAGGCCGCCGAAATCCGGACCGATTTCCGGTTCCAGGGTCAGTGGCCGGGAGGCTGGCCACTCCACCGGATGACCGATCCACAGTCCGGTTCCGGCGGCCCGATACAAGGCCTCGCGGCCGAGCCGGCTGTCGCACAGGATGCCGTAGCCGGGCTGATCGCCTGCCACCTGAAGGGCGGCATCGAGGCACAGGTTCTTGAAGGGGCCGATATGGGCGTGGGAAACCCCGGCGTCATCGGCCATCTGTTCGATCTGAATGCGATGGTCAAAGGCAAAGACCCGCATGGTGGACCAGTCGCCGCCATGGGTGAAGCGCCGGTTGGTGGACCAGTGGATCTGTTCCAGCTCCGGGTCCTTGCGCAGGGCCTTGGTGGTCACACCGCGCTTGAGGAAGAATTGCAGTTCCTCCCAGCTTGGATAGGCCGGGGTGCAGCCGTGGCGGGAGACGGCAAAGGCGCCGCAGGCATTGGCATAGGTGAGGCTGGTGACCCAGTCTTGCCCGGTGATCCAGCCTTTCAAGAGACCGGACATGAACCCGTCCCCGGCGCCCAGAACGTTGAACACCTCGATCGGAAAGCCCGGTCCGGAAATGCCGTCATCCAGACTGTCCGGGATCGCGCCTTCAAAGGCGGCTGCGCCCATGGGGCCGCGCTTGCACACCAGCGTGGCCCCGGACACGGCGCGCACATTCCTCAGCGCTTCAACCGTATCGGTGGTGCCGCCGGCAATGTGAAACTCTTCTTCCGTTCCGACGATCAGGTCGAACAGATGCAAGGTGGATTGCAGTTTGGCCGTGACCTTGTCAGAGGCGATGAACCGGTTCTCGCCGTCGCCATGGCCGGACAGCCCCCATAAGTTGGGCCGGAAGTCGATGTCCAGGGCGGTGCGGCCGCCGTTCTCCCGGGCAAGCGTCAATGCCTTGAGGACAGCGGCTTCCGTTTGCGGGTGGCTCAGATGGGTGCCGGTCACCACCACCGCCTTGGACGAGGCGATAAAGGCCGGGTCGATATCGTCCTCGCACAGGGCCATGTCAGCGCAGTTTTCCCGGTAGAAGATCAGGGGAAACTGTTCCTGGTCCCGGATGCCGAGCAGGACAAGCGCGGTCAGCCGATCCTTGTCGGTCACGACGCCTTGCGTGTCGACGCCGTGCCGTTCCAGCTCCTCGCGGATAAACCGTCCCATATGTTCATCACCGACGCGGGTGATCAGCCCGGATTTCAGCCCGAGCCGGGCGGTGCCGGTTGCCATGTTGGTGGGGGAGCCGCCGATATATTTGTTGAAGGACGCCATATCCTCCAGACGGCCGCCCACCTGGGCCCCGTACAGATCGACCGAAGACCGGCCGATGGTGATGACATCGAGTTTTGTCACAGCTTTATCCTGCTCGTCTCTTGTTGCTGTCGTCCGGCAGATCAGATCGTGCCGCCCAGGGACCCTTCAAGCTCCGCCAGTTCCTGGCCGCCTGCCATCAGATCCTGCAACTCTTCGGCCTCAATCTCCCCGCGCGCGGCTGTGCCGAGCGTCTTGCCACGGTTGAGCACAGTAAAGCGGTCGCCCACGGCCATGGCATGGCGCACATTATGGGTGATGAAGACGACGCCAATGCCCTTCTTGCGGACCTTGTCGATGGTGGCAAGCACGTTGGAAGTCTGGCGCACCCCGAGCGCGGAGGTTGGTTCGTCCAGGATCAGAACCTTGGCCCCGAAATAGACGGCCCGCGAGATGGCAACGGTCTGGCGTTCGCCGCCGGACAGGGTCCCGACCGCCTGGTCGGGCGAGCGAAGGTGAATGCCCATCTTGGCCATTTCCGTCATGGTGACTTCGTTTGCGGTGGCAAAATCGAAATACTTGAACGGGCCGAAGCGTTTTTCCGGCTCCCGGCCCATCCAGAAATTCCGGGTGACCGACATGAGCGGGATCATCGCCAGATCCTGATAAACGGTGGCAATTCCGGCGGCCATGGCATCGCGCGGGCTGTTGAAGGAGACCTCCTTGCCGTCAATCAGGATCTTGCCCCTGGTCGGCTTGTGGACACCGGACATGGTCTTGATGAAGGTGGATTTGCCTGCGCCATTGTCTCCCAGAAGACAGTGGCATTCCCCGGCCTGCACGGAGACGGAGACGCCGTTGAGGGCGATCACCGGACCAAAATGTTTCTCGATTCCGGCAAGCTCGATCAGCGGAGCGGTTGAAGCGGCAGTCATGTCAGCGTTCTCCCGTGATCATGCGGCGGATATAGGTGTTGAGGATCACGGCCAGCAGCAGGATCACTCCGAGGAAGACCCTGAACAGAGAGCTTTCAACGCCGGCAAAGAACAGCCCTTGCTGGACGACGCCGAAGATCAGGGCGCCGAGCGCAGCGCCGATCACCGAGCCGTAACCGCCAGTGAGCAGGGCGCCGCCAATCACCACGGAGATGATCGCCTCGAATTCCTTCAAAAGACCCCGATCGGCCGCCGCTGAGCCGAATTCCATCACCTGGCAGGTGGCGAAAATCGTGGCGCAGAAAGCGGTGAACATGAACATCATGATCTTCACCCGGTTGACCGGCACACCCACATAGCGGGCTGCCTGGGCATCGCCTCCGGCTGCGAAGATCCAGTTGCCGAATTTCGTGCGGGTCAGCAGAAAATGGCCAAACAGAATCAGGGCAAGCGCCCAGATCATCAGCATGGGTATGCCTTCCACAACCGGTTGGCCCGCCTTGGGACCGGCCACGAACGTGCCGACAATTCCCAGATCCGCAAGCCAGACAAAGAGCCCGTGAAACACCTTGCCGCCGAACAGCCAGGCAATCGGATCGCCTTCGGCAGCTTCCTTCACGCCGCCAATGATGGTCTTGCGGGTGGTGGCAATGGAAATGAAGATGGTCAGCCCGCGCAGGATATAAAGAAAGGCGAGGGTGACGATGAAAGACGGCAGGCCGGTCTTGACCACCAGATAGCCGTTCAAGGCGCCGATGGCGAGGGCAAGGGCAAAGGCCACCAGAATCGCGAACCAGATCGGGAAGCCCCATTGCACGCTCATCAGCGCAATGATGATGCCGGAAAAGCCGATCATAGAGCCGACGGAGAGATCGAATTCGCCTGCAATCATCAAGAGGCACGCTCCGACGGCGATAATGGCGAACTGGGCGGACACCGTGCCCCAGTTGATGACGCCTTCGGGGGCGAACATGCCGCTGTCGCTGGCAATGGCGACAAAGAACAGGAAAACGAGAAAGGTGCCGCAGATCGCACCCAGTTCCGGGCGGATAAGCGCCTTGCGCAGGGACGACATCTCGCGAATGCGTTCATCTTTTTGAGGCGCTTGTGCCGTGTCGGGCGCGGCTGTCTGTAGAGACTCAGCCATAAGATTCCTCCTGCGTGCCGTTCAGGCCGGCCGCTTGTTTGCGGCCCGGCCGCAAGAACATGTTGTCTTGGGTTTGTCCGGACGCCGATCACCGGTCCGGGTCTGAAAAAGCGGAGAGGCGAAGCCGCCTCTCCGGCCGCAGATCAGCGGTATTCGCCTGCGAATTTCTCCACCAGCGCAATATTGGACTTGGTGACGAAGCCCGGGCCGGAGTTGATGGAATTGCCCGGAACCACGCCATAACGGGTCAGGTTGGTGAGGATCACCACCGGCAGGTAGCCCTGCAGATAGGGCTGCTGGTCGATGGCAAAGGAAATCACACCGGCCTTGATGGCTTCGGCAATTTCACCGGACAGGTCAAAGGTGCCGAAATGAATGGTGCCGGACTTGCCGAGATCTTCCAGTGCCGCCAGGGTCGGGTGCGCGGAGGTCGGGCCGAGGGTCAAGATGCCATTGGTTTCCGGGTGGCCCTGCAGATAGGCCATGACCTTGGACTTGATTTCCGCCGGGTCCTGGCCGCTGTCGATCATCTGACCGCCCAGTTCCACGCCAAGCGCATCGGCATAGCCTTGGCAGCGCTCAACGGAGGCCGGGTTGGTGATGTAGTGGTTCACGCAAAGGAAATTGGTAACGCCTGCGGCCTTGGCCTTTTCACCGGCGCCTTTGCCGGCGGCATATTCCGGCTGGCCGACATGCATCAGCGCGCCAATTTTCTTGGACTGCTCTTCGGTGCCCGAATTGATCGTAATGACCGGAATGCCCTTGGCAACCGCGTTGGACAGCGGGCCGGACAGAACGTCATAATCGGCGATGGTCGCGATGATGCCATCGGGATTGGAGGCGGAGGCCTGCTCGATGATCCGGGCCATGTCGGCCAGATCGCCGGTCGGCGGATTGCGGTATTCCACTTCAACGCCCATCTGGTCGCCGGCAACGGCAATGGCGTTCTTGATCGTATTCCACCAGCTGTCGCTGTCCGGTGCGTGGCTGACAAGCACATAGCGCTCGCCATCTGCCGACGCCGGTGCGCTCATGCCGGTAAAGGCAATGGCCGCGGCAGCCATTGCAACGAGTGTCTTCTTCATACGTTCCTCCCAGAACAGGTACTGCAGGCCACTACTCCCGCCCGCAGTTTCAGAAGTCGAAGGTGGCTGCAGATGTGCTGGCCACTTTTGGAATTTAAATTCCAATTTTGTTTTTATGCAACAGATTTTTTCCAAAATTATGCAGATCTGTTCCTCTGGGCGCCGACGGAGACGGCCAGGGCGATGGCCAGCGACAGGCTGGCGGACAGGGCCCGAAAGGCTCCGACATCAAGTTCTGAGACCAGCAGCTGAATGGCTTTGAACCGGGCCAGCGGGCTGGTGACCACATCGGTGATGGCAACAATGTCCGCACCCGTTGTCCGGGCTCTGGCCACCATATCGAGCGTCAGTTCGGTGTAGGGGGCGAATGTCACGGCAATGACCGCATCATTGGGCCGGATCAGATGCTCCATGTTGATATTGGCGATGCCGGAATGAAGGACGGCGGGAACGTCCATTTTCTCAAAGGCATAGGCAAGGTAGGACGTGACCGGGAAGGCCCTGCGGAAGCCGATCATATGAATGGTATCCGCCCGGGCCAGGACATCGACCGCCTGTTGCAGGGCGCTCGGGTCAACGGTTGCCATCAGGTTTTCCAGTGACGCCCGGCCGACCTCGACAAACTCGGCCAGAAGCGCAGACGGGGACCCGTTGCCCTGTTCGCGCAGTTTTTCCAGCCTGGTGGCATAATCAGGCCATTTCTGGGAATAGTTGGAGCGGAACAGCTTCTGCATCTGGGAAAAGCCGCTGAAGCCCATTTCCTGGCAAAACCGCATGACCGCAGAAGGCTGCACATCCGCACCCTGGGCCAGCTCTGCCACGGTGGAGACTGCGACCCGGTCCGGATTGGCGGCAATGAAATCGGCAAATTGCTTGAGGCGCTTGGGCAGCTCGTCGGCGCTGCTGCCAAGCCGGTTGAAAAATGCGTCGATGGTCTCTGGTGCAGGCGCCTCTTTTCGGGGCGGTTCGAGGGGCGTGTGCTTGGCATCTGTCATTGTCGTTATCTTTTCCCGCTTGACACATTCCGTGGAAAATGATTTTGGAATTTTTATTCTAAATTGGCAAGTCTTCGAGTATCAGCTCCACTCGCCAGTCATCCGGGAGGAAATACCATGGCTGTTCAGGTCGCCCTGCTTGGGGCGGGACGGATCGGGAAGGTCCATGCGAAGGCCGTTGGCGCCGCGTCAGGCGCGCGTCTTGTGGCGGTTGCAGATGCGGTGGACGCAGCAGCGGCCGCGCTTGCTGAGGCCTATGGCGCCGAAGTGCGGTCAATCGAGGCCATTGAAACGGCCACAGATGTGGATGCGGTCATTATCAGCACCCCAACCGACATGCATGCGGACCTGATCGAACGCTTCGCGCGGGCGGGCAAAGCAGTCTTCTGCGAGAAGCCCATTGATCTGTCCCTGGAGCGCACAAAGGCGTGCCTGCAAACGGTTGCAGAGTGCGGTGCGGTCCTGATGCTTGGCTTCAACCGCCGGTTCGATCCCCATTTCCAGGCAGTGCGGGACGCCATTGATGCGGGCAGGATCGGGGATGTGGAAATGGTTCAAATCACCTCCCGGGATCCGGGGGCACCGCCGCCCGATTATATCCGCTCATCAGGTGGGATCTTCCGGGACATGACGATCCATGACTTCGACATGGCGCGTTTTCTTCTGGGCGAAGATGTGGTGAGCGTCTATGCGGCGGCCTCCGTTCTGGTGGATCCGGAAATCGGCAAGCTGGGCGACTATGACAGCGCCAGCGTTGTTCTGACCACGGCGTCCGGCAAACAGTGTTCGATCTCCAATTCCCGCCGGGCCACCTATGGCTATGACCAGCGGATCGAGGTGCATGGGTCTAAAGGGGCGGTGTCTGCAGAAAACCAGCGGCCTGTTTCCATTGAGCTGGCCACGGCGGAGGGCTATCAGCGCCCGCCGTTGCATGACTTTTTCATGACCCGCTATACAGACGCCTATGCGGCCGAAATCACGGCCTTCGTGGCAGCAATCGAGACGGGAAGCGCGCCCCGTCCGAGCGGTGAGGACGGTCTCAAGGCGCTTTTGCTGGCCGAAGCGGCACTGAAATCTGTCGCCGAGCGGCGCTCGGTCAGCGTGGACGAGATCTGACCCGGTTCCGCCTCGTATGACATGGGGAGGCAAGGCGGCACGGGGGTGTGCCGTCCCGGCTTCCACAAAGAGTTCGGGTCCGAACCCTGGAGTGCCGCCTGGAGGAGCGCGGCGCCCTGCTTTGATACTTTTTGACCGGGAGGAACGGTTATGGAGAGCCTTGGCATTGGCCTGATCGGCACCGGGTTCATGGGCAAGTGCCACGCGCTGGCCTATGGGGCGGTAAAGGCTGTGTTCGGCGATGTGCCGGAGATCCGCCTTGAGGTGCTGTGCGATGTGCCGGCGGACAAGGCGGACGGCTTTGCCGCGCAATTTGGCTTCAAGCGGGCCACTGCTGACTGGCGGGATCTGATCAACGATCCGGCGGTTGATAGTGTCTGTATCACAACGCCCAACAAGGTGCACAAGGAGATGGCGATGGCCGCGCTTGCAGCGGGCAAGCATGTGCATCTGGAAAAGCCGATGGCGCTTACCCTGGACGAGGCAAGGGAAATGGTGGCGCTGGCTGAGGCGCGGGATGTGAAAACCATTGTCGGCTACAATTACCTGCACAATCCGGCGATCACCCATGCGCGCAAGCTGATTGCAGAGGGGGCCATCGGCCGGATCGTGCAGTTTCGCGGGGTGGTGGATGAGGATTATCAGGCGGACCCGGAGCTGGCCTGGACCTGGCGCGCCACCAAAGATGCTGCCGGGCTCGGCACGCTGGGGGATTTGGGCTGCCATCTGATCTCCCTGGCAACGGCGCTGGCCGGGCCGGTCAAGAGCCTGATTGCAGAGACAAAGACCGTACATTCCACCCGGCCTGTGGACGATGGCTCCGGCGCACGCAAGGCGGTGGAAAATGAAGACATTGCCTCCGCGCTGCTGACCTTTGAAAGCGGTGTGCACGGCGTGGTGTCTACCTCCCGCAGCGCCTGGGGGCGTAAGAGCTACATTGCCTTTGAGATTCACGGCACGGAGGGCATGATCACCTTCGATCAGGAACGCATGAACGAATTGCGGCTCTACCAGAACCGGGGACCGGCCGCCGAACAGGGCTTCAAGACGCTGCTTACCGGCCCGGCCCATCCGCCCTATGGGGTTTTCGTCCCGGCCGCCGGACACCAGCTCGGCTTCAATGATCTGAAGGTGATCGAGGCGCATGAATTCCTGCGGGCCATCATCGAAGACCGCCCCGCCGTTCCCTCTTTCCGGGAGGCCCTGCATTTCGAAGAGGTCATCCACGCCATTGCGGCCTCCGCAGACAGCGGCCAGCGGGTTCAGGTCGGCTCCAGCTGATCCTTTGGCAGGGTTTCGCTCCAGATCCTGAGTTCATCCAGGACCTTGAGCGCGGTTCTGCCGAACTCTGTGATTTCATATTCCACCGAGACGGGTGCGGTGCGCAGAACTGTTCTGGACACAAGGCGCCGCTCTTCAAGCTGCTTCAGACGTTCTGCGATCATTTTCTTGCTCGCGCGCCCAAGCATGCGGGACAGGTCGTTGAAGCGGACGGGGCCGTCTTTCAGGTGCCAGAGGATCGAGCCGGTCCATTTGCCACCCAGAATGCGCATGCCCTGTTCAATCGGGCATGGGCCTGTGCAGGCGTCCAGAACAACCCGGCGTCTGCCTTCGGTTTTAAGCCGGCCAGCCATGATGCGTCTCCTGTCAGGTCACTCAAATCAGGTTACAAAAAGTATACTGGTTGATTTTCGTTACCTTATTCCTCATCTCTTGCCCCAGTTCAAGAAGCGCTTTCTGCGCAGCATTGCGATGACATTTGGACCAGGGAACCTGACATGCCAAAGCCTGATATCCACCTTTATACCGCGGCAACGATGAACGGCTACAAGCCGGTGATCTTTCTGGAAGAAGCTGGTATTCCCTATGAGCTCACATTCATTGATTTCGCCAAAAGAGATCAAAAGGCTCCGGATTATGTGAAGCTCAATCCCAATGGCCGCATTCCGACCATTGTGGACCGGGGCAATGAGGATTTTCCTGTGTTCGAAAGCGGTGCCATTCTCTGGTATCTGGCTGAAAAATACGGCCGGTTTTTGCCGGAGAGCCCGAAAGCCAGATCTGAAACGCTCCAATGGCTGATGTTCCAGATGGGCGGGATCGGCCCGATGATGGGCCAGGCAATGTATTTTCAGCGGATCGCAGCGCCCAATGGCCACGAGGAGCCGTTTTCGATCAAGCGGTACGTTGACGAGACGCGCCGTCTGCTTGAGGTGCTGAACACCCGTCTTGAGGGCCGTCACTGGCTTGCCGCCGAAACTTACACGATCGCTGATATGGCAACCTTTCCCTGGGCGCGGGCCCATGTCTGGGCAAAAGTCTCTGTTGACGGGCTTGACCATCTTCAGGCCTGGTTCGACCGGATGGATGCCCGACCGGCGGTGCAGAAAGCGCTGACGATCCCCAAGGCCCAGCCAGCCTTCTGGGGGCATGCTGACGAGGCGGAGTTCCTGAAGGAAAATGCCGCGCGCTTTGCCAGTGATGTAAAGGCGACGTAGCGGTTTGCCGGGCTGCGCCTGGTTCTATACCCTTGAGACAGATAGGGACGGCCGGGCAGGAGTGCTGCCTGGTGCAACAGGATAGGGCGGGGGCACTCTTGGCCAAGGTACTGGTTCTTTTTGCGCATCCAAGACCGGACAGGTCGGAGGTGAATTTTCCGCTGTTTGAAACCGCACAATCGGTCGCGGGGGTCACGGCCGTGGATCTATATGGGGTCTATCCGGACTTCAGCATCGATGTGGAGGTGGAACAAGCAAGCTCCTGGCCAATGACGTGATCGTCTTTCAGCATCCGCTGTTCTGGTATTCGGCGCCGGCCCTTTTGAAAGAATGGCAGGATCTGGTTCTGGAATATGGCTTTGCCTACGGGCCGCACGGCAATGCGCTGCGCGGCAAGGTGTTCTTGAATGTGATTTCTGCTGGGGCGAGCGCGGCGGCCTATTCTCCCGACGGTTTCAACCGGTCGGACCTGCGCAGCCTGCTTGCGCCTTTTGAAAAAACAGCGGATCTGTGCGGCATGCGCTTTCTGGCGCCTCTTGCGCTGTTCGAGGCTGGACGGGCTCTTGAAGAGGGGCGGCTGGACCGTCACCGCAACGCGTATGACGACCTCCTGAAAGCGCTTGTGGCTGAGCGCCTTGATCTGGACAAGGCCGCGGCTGCTCTGGTCCTCGGACCTGCGCTGGAGGATGTCATGCTGAAAGGGGAGGTGGTCTGATGGGCTTGCTCGGGGATGCGTTTGTCTATCTGTGCGCGGCGGTGGTCGCGGTGCCGGTTGCCAACCGGCTCGGCCTTGGCTCCGTACTCGGTTATCTGATTGCCGGGGTGGCCATCGGGCCTGTGCTCGGCATTGTGGGGGCGGAAACAGTCGATGTGCAGCATTTTGCCGAATTCGGCGTGGTGATGATGCTGTTTCTGGTGGGGCTGGAACTGCGGCCGGCCATGCTCTGGAAGATGCGCCAGCAGCTCATTGGCCTTGGCGGGCTTCAGGTGGTTGGAACAACGGCGGTCTTTGCCGGGATCGGCATGGCGGCGGGCCTGTCCTGGCAAAGCGCGGTTGCCCTTGGCATGATCCTGGCCCTTTCGTCCACGGCCATTGTTCTGCAGACGCTGAATGAAAAAGGCTGGATGAAGACCCAAGGCGGGCAGGGCTCCTTTTCCGTGCTGCTGACCCAGGATATCGCCGTGATCCCGATGCTGGCGCTGCTGCCTCTTCTGGCGGGCCAGCATGGCGAGGGGCATGGGGCAGAGCTGGGCGGTGACGCTCACGGAGCGTCCCATGGCGGGGAGGCTCTGGCCGCATTGCCCGGCTGGATGCAGGCCGTGATCATCTGCGCGGTGATCGCGGCGATCATTCTGGCCGGGCGGCATCTGCTGCGGCCGGTGTTCCGTTTCATTGCAGAAGCCCATTTGCGGGAGATCTTCACCGCAACAGCGCTGCTGCTGGTGATCGGGATTGCGCTCTTGATGGATTTTGTCGGCCTGTCCCCGGCGCTGGGCACGTTTCTGGCCGGGGTGGTTCTGTCGGACAGCGACTACCGCCATGAGCTGGAAAGCGATATCGAACCATTTAAGGGGCTGCTGCTCGGCCTCTTTTTCCTGACGGTCGGGGCGGGCATTGATTTCGGCCTGCTGCTGGGGGCTCCGGTCACGATCCTGGGGCTTGCCCTTGGCCTGATGGCGGTCAAATGCGCGCTGCTGTTCGGGCTGGCGACGCTGTTCAAGCTGACCGGGGCGGACCGGTGGCTGTTCGCCCTGGGACTGGCTCAAGCGGGCGAGTTTGCTTTTGTGCTGTTCGGCTTTGCCTCCGGTGCGGGGGTTCTGGAACCCGGACTGTTGCAGATCATGACCCTGGTGGTGGCCATCACCATGCTGCTGACCCCGGCGCTGTTCATTTTGTATGAAAAGATCATTGCCCCGAGGGCGGTGAAGCCGTCCGGCCGGGAAGCGGATGTGATCGACAGCAAGGGGCGGGTGGTCGTTGCCGGGATGGGGCGCTTTGGCCAGATCGTGTCGCGGCTGCTGCTGACCAGCGGCTATGATGTCGTCATTCTCGACCATGACCCGCAGACGGTCGACAATCTGGGGCGCATTGGCTTGCGCACCTTCTATGGGGATGCCACGCGCCCGGATCTGCTGCACGGCGCGGGACTGGGCGAGGCGGATCTGTTTGTCGCGGCCCTGGACGACCGGGACAAGCAGACGCTTGTGGTGGAACATGTGGCCAAGACCTATCCGAAGGTGACGATCCTGGCCCGGGCGCGGGACCGCCACCATGTCTATGAACTGGAAAAGGCCGGGGCCCATTTCGCCGAGCGCGAGGTGTTTGAAGGGGCGCTCACCCTGGGCCGGAAAGCCCTGATTGAGCTCGGCGCTCATCCCTTCCGCGCCCGGAGCCGGTCACAGGACTTCCGCAAGCACGACGGCAAGATGCTCGACGCGCTTCGGGAGAACTATAATGACGGCGGCGTCGACACATCCTATATCGATGCCATGCGGGCGCATTCCAAGACCCTGTTCGAGATCATGCGGGTCGACCGGGGGCAAGACGGGCACGACCGGACGGAGCGGGGCTGGACCCCGGCGCCCAAAGGGGATGCCAGACTTTAGAGTTCGAAGCCGGCCGCATCAGCTAGAGCTACAGCTTCAGGGAAAGGAAACTTCATGAGCAACATTTCCGGCCAGGGCCTTGAGGAGGTTCTGGAGATCGACATCGTCTCCGATGTGGTCTGCCCCTGGTGCCTTGTCGGCTTCAAGCAGCTGGAACAGGCCCTTGCTGAAACCGGCATCTCCGCGACGGTGACGTGGCATCCGTTTGAGCTCAATCCGGATATGCCGGCGGAGGGGGAGAACCTGCGCGCGCATCTCATGCGCAAATATGGCTCAACCGCAGAGCAGTCCCAGTCGGTTCGCGACCGGCTGACGGAGTTGGGCGCCGGGCTGGGCTTTGAGTTTCGTTTCACCGGCGATATGCGTATGGTCAACACCTTCAAGGCGCACCGCCTGTTGCATTGGGCGGTGGCGGACGGCAAGCAGCACGCGCTCAAGATGGCGCTGTTTGCAGCTTATTTTCAGGACCACAAGGATCTTTATAACGACGCTGTTCTGGGTGACATTGCCGGAAGCGTAGGCCTTGATCCGGCAGAAGCCCGCACAGTTCTGAAAGAGAACCGTTTTGAAGCCGAGGTGCGTCAGGCGGAAACCTTCTGGGCCCAGAACGGTATTCAGGGCGTGCCAGCGGTCATTTTCGAAAAGCGCCACCTTGTCTCCGGGGCCCAGGGCACCGGGAATTATGCAACCATTCTGCGCCAGATTGTCAGCGGCGCGGCAGCTTAGAGCGCTCTATCCGCCTCTCCTTCGCCGACCCGGCCGTGCGCCGGGGCCTCCTTGCCTTTTTGACTAAGCAAAAAGGAACGAACAATGGCCTCTGAAAACGGAAATTTAGCTTGGTGCCTTTGCGTTGCTCCGGGCGGAATTGATGGCGCGGGTGTTTGGTTGGAAAAAACATCCCAAAAAACTAACAAGAGCATTCAAAAACTGTTGAGAGCAGGACCTATCGAAGCGCCGATAGGGGAAATAGCGTATAAAGCCAAGGGAGGTAAAAAAAAGAAAATTGTTGACTATCATGTGTTGCCGACAAGCGTAGCTGTCCCAATTGTGAGCGATGAATTGCGACAGGAGCTATCTAGCTTCGTGGGCGACGAAGTAAATTTCTTTCCTGCGACAATAGAAATTTCAAAAACCGAGACGATAAGCAGATGGGCCCTGCACCCAAATTTCGTCAAACCCTGTGTTGATTTTTCCAAATCCAAGATTCGGAAATGGCTTATTCCCAACAAATATATTTCGTTTTATGACAGCATTGTTTTCATTCCAAATTGTCTTGGAGATCACAAGATCATTCGCAATCTTAATCTTATGTCCCAAGTCGTGGTGTCTGGAGACGTGAAAAAAATATTCGAAAAATATCAAACGCCTAACTTCAGGTTCTTGCGGGATTTTGAACTTACTGAAGACAATATTTAGCAAACTGCTGAAAAACGATTGCAAATGCGAATTTCCATCGACCAAACGAATGCTGAATGCGTGTGTTGGGGTTCAGCTAAATGAGAGCAGCTGAAATTCCGATCTTTTGTCTCGAAACGCGTTTAGCCCTGACTTTTTCAACAGCCTGCTAAAGGGCTTCGAACAGAACCCCTGCCGCCTCAATCCGGCCAGCCGGGGTGTCGGCGGGCTCTGAGCCATAGTTGGTCCAGATCCGCAAAGGTCCCGCATCCCGGCAGCGGACGCCGCCTTCAAGGCGCAGAAGCGGCAGGCCGGCGTCTTCGCACAGATCCCCAAACAGGCGGATCCACGCCGTCTCGTCACACCAGCCGCCCACATAGGTCAAATTCCCCTCGCGCATGGCGGCCGGCTGGCCGTCCGTCAGCTCCAGAACGGGCTCAGCGGCGCCTTCCAGTTCTTCTCTATAGCCGGCGAAGCACCCGCCATTCTTGAGCGGCATCGGCATGTCGGGACGCAGGCTCTCCACACGGGCCACGGTCACATCAAGGCCGGGCATGTCCGGCGGCAGGGGCACGGGAAGCACCATCTCCTCCGTTCTGGCGGCGGTTCTGGGGCCGAGCACGACATTGGCGTCCGCTTCGGCAAGGGCCTGTTTCAAAGCTTGCGGCATGTGGATCAACCCGGGGGCGGCAACAAGCTTGTATCCGCTGAAATCCCTGGTGTCCGCGCACAGGATGTCGATGGACAGGCCAAGTTTCCGCAAGGCCTTATATGCATCGAACACCAGCTGGAAATAGCTTAGGCCCGCCCCGTGGGGCTGGGTCGTCCAGGCAAAATCCGCGTCATAGTCGAAGATCAGCGCGACCGGGGCCTGCCTGCTTTCAACATCCGGCGCCGTGACCAGGTCGACCGCTACCTGCCGGGCTTCCTTCAGGGCCGGGGCATCGGCATTGTCGGAACGCAGCATGCCCGCATGCATCTGCTCCTGGGCAAAGGGTGCCTGACGCCAGCGGAAATAACACACGGCCTCCGCCCCATGGGCATAGGCTTCCCAGGCCCACAGGCGCATCATGCCGGGCAGGGGCGCCGGGTTGTAGGGGGCCCAGTTCACCGGCCCGGGCTGCTGTTCCATCACCCACCAGCGGCCCTTGCCGACGGCCCTGTAAAGGTCGTGATGAAAGGCCTGAAAATCCGGGTCCCCCTGGCGGGCAAAGGCGCGCTGATGGGCCGCATCCGCGCCGACCCGGTCTTCCAGAAAGCCGAGCGGGTAGCTGTCCCAGGTGGCGATGTCGAGATCATCACCGACCTTGAAATGGTCAAAGTCCGTAATCCGGCCCATATAGTTGTGGCTGATGGGCGCTTTGGAATGGGTGCGGATAATCTCCGTCTGCCGCCGGTTGAAGGCGGCCACCTGATCGGAGGAAAACCGCCGGAAGGCCAGTGTGTGCGCGGGGTTCGGTTCGGTCACCGTCAGGTTGGGCAGGCCGATCTCGTCAAAAGACGCATAGTCCATGGACCAGAAGACATTGCCCCAGGCCCGGTTCAGAGCATCAATCGTGCCATAGCGCTGTTCCAGCCAGACCCGGAAGGCGGCAAGGGCCGCCAGAGAATAGGACAGGATAGTGTCGTGGCAGCCATATTCATTGTCGGTCTGCCAGGCGGCCACATGGGGATGGGCGCCATAGCGTTCTGCAAACAGGCGGACGATCCGGTCGGATTCCTGTTTGTAGCCCTCATGGGAAAAACAGTAATGCCGCCGGGAGCCGAAGCCGCGCGGGCGCCCATCCGCATCCAGTGCGACCATGTCCGGGTGCTTTGCCACCATCCAGCGGGGCGGGGTTGCGGTCGGCGTGCCCAAAACCACCTTCAGCCCGGCTGCACCGAGCACGTCAATGGCCCGGTCGAGCCAGTCAAAGGTGAGCGTTCCGGGTGCCGCCTCCAGCCGGGACCAGGCGAATTCCCCGACCCGGACCCAGGTCAGGCCAGCCTCTTTCATGCGACGGGCATCGGCTGCCCACATTTCTTCCGGCCAGTGTTCGGGATAGTAACAGGTTCCAAGCGTGCGCTTCATGGGGTCCTTTGAGCCTCGCTTTAAAGGATGACACGGTGTTCGGCCTGGCCGCGCGTTGTGGTCTGGGCGAAATAGGTCTTGCCGTCGTCCGGGCCGTCCGCACCTTCGGCGGCGGAGGTGGCAAAGAGGGTCTGCAGATCCGCACCGCCAAAGGCGGGGCAGGTGATCTGGCTGGCGGGCAGCGTGATCTCCTCCACAAACCGCCCTTCCGGGGAATAGCGGGCCACCCGGTGGCCGCCCCAATGGGCGTTCCACAGATGGCCGTTCGTGTCGACAACGGCGCCATCCGGGTAGTAGCCGCCCGGGGCAAGATCGATGAAGAGATCGGGCTCGGTCTGCGGCCAGCCGTCTGCGTCCAGCGGCACCTTGCGGATTTTCTGGGTGTCCGTGTCAGCGAAATAGGCGGTCTTGCCATCGGGGGCAAAGCAGATCGCGTTGGAAATCGTGATGTCCCGGTAGAGCTGGCGCAGTTCGCCCTTGTAATAGCGGTAGATCGCCCCGGCGCCGGGCTCAGCCTCAAAGCCCATGGTGCCGATCCAGAATCCCCCTTGCGGGTCGGCGCGCCCGTCATTGGAACGGGTGGCTGGCGTGTCTGCTTCAAGAGCGCAAAGGGTGCGTTCGGCATCCGTTTCCAGATCAAACAGGAACAGGCGGCTTTCGCTTGCAATCAGCAGTTCCGTCCGGCTGACCCAGCCGGCGGAGGATACGTGCTCGTCAAATTGCCAGACCTTGGGCGTGCCGTTGTCCCGGCTGCGCAATTGCTTGTTCAAGATATCGAACCAGAACAATTGCTGGCGTTCGGGATGCCAGAGCGGGCCTTCGCCCAGACTGCAGCGGTGGTCGTCAAAGATGTGGCTCATCGATTCAGGTTCCTGCGATCGCCTTGTCATAGGCTGAGACGATGGCCTCGGCGCGTGCCTTGATGTCCAAAACCGTCAGGCCGGGCTTGAAGAGCGCGGTGCCAATGCCGAAGCCGGTGGCGCCCGCCTTGATCCAGTCGCTGAAGTTTTCGGGTCCCGCGCCGCCAACCGGGTAGGTGGGAGTGCCGCCCGGCAGAACCGCCAGCATGGCTTTGAGGCCGGATGGGCCGATCAGGGAGGCGGGAAAGAATTTCAGGCCGTCGGCACCGCTGCGCAGGGCGGTGAAACACTCGCTCGGGGTCATGACACCGGGAAAGGACTGCAGACCTTCCGCCTTGGTGGTTTCAATCACATCCGGGTTGCAGTCCGGGGAGACGATCAGGGTGCCGCCGGCCGCCTGAACGCTCAAGACCTGATCGGGCCGCAACACGGTTCCGGCGCCAATCTGCGCCCGGTCTGAACAGGCTTTGGCCATGGCTTCGATGCTTGTGAGCGGGTCAGGTGAATTGAGTGGCACTTCGATCCGGGTGATGCCTGTCTCGATCAGGCACTCGGCAACCGGAAGGGCTTCGGCCGGGGTCAGCCCGCGCAGGATGGCAATCAGGTTCCGGCTCATGAAGCCTCCTTTTGATAGGTCGAATAGGCGAGGGCGAGGCCGTTCAATGTGGTTGCTTCCGCATCGAGCGGGCGGGCCTCAAAGCCCAATTGGGCCAACGCGCCCTGATAGGCTTTGGCGATATGGTCAGTGCCCAGAAGCGTGACGGTGTTCAGGGGAAAGTCCCGGCGGATGGCGGCGATCTCGGCGCCGATGAGCAGGCCGGACAGGCGGCCTCTTGCAGCCTCCGGTTCCAGATCCGCAACCAGCCCGGCGGCCCGGATGCTGAACAGATCCGTCGCCAGTGCTTCCGGGGCTTCAGCCATTGCGGCCACCGCTGCGGCAAAGGCGGACCAGTCAAATCCCTTTGCTGCCACGCTGTGGCGCAGCACGGACTGGCCGGACAGAAGCGCGAACAGCTCGCCGGTCATGCAGGTTCTGAAACGGGTGACCTGCCCGGCCTCCAGCCGCACCCATTTGGTATGGGTGCCGGGCAGGCAGAGGGTTCCCGAATGGCCGGGCTGTCCTGCCAGAAACCCGTTGATCTGGGTTTCCTCGCCGCGCATTACATCTGCCGGATCAGTCTGCTTGATGCCGGGCAGGATGCGGATGTCGAGCCGGGGATCCCGGGACGGTGCCTGTGTGGCGGTTTGAAGGGAGGGCGGCGGGCAGGGCACGGCCCGATAGGGGGCTTCGGCCCAGCCCTGACGGGCCCCGGCCATGCCGCACATGATCACCGGGGTCGCGCGGCCTGCGGGCAGCAGGTCGTCAATCAGCTCCAGCAGGGTCGGTTCGAAGCCGTCTCTCTCAAGAGTGATCATACCCCTGGCAGAGCTGCGGTGGGCCAGCGTGCTGCCCTGCGCATCCAGAGCCCAGATCCGCAGATTGCTGGTGCCCCAGTCCACGGCAATCCAGTCCACCGCAATCCTGTCTGCTTCGGGCAGCAAGGTCATCCCGTCACCACAACGCCGCCATCCACGACCAGCGACTGCCCGGTCATGGCCTTGCTGGCATTTGAGGCCAGAAACAGCACCGGATCAACCATGTCATCCGGGGACAGTTCCACCTTCAGACACTGGCGCTCAATATGGGTGGCCAGGGCTTCGGGTGTCACCCAAAGATCCTTTTGCCGCTGTGTCAGCACCCAGCCCGGAGCGATGGCATTGACCCGGATGTTGTCCGGACCGAATTCGCGCGCCAGACTGCGGGTCATGCCGTTGAGCCCTGAATTGGCGGTCGTATAGGCCGCATAGCCCGCATTGCCCATCATGTAGGAAATAGAGGTGAAATTGACGATGGCGCCGCCGCCGGCCGCCCGCATGCCGGCAATGACATGCTGGCATGCGAAGAAATAGGCTTTCAGATTGATGGCCTGGGACCAGTCCCAGAACTCTTCGTCCACCTCTTCGGTCTTGTGGCGCGTGTCGTTGGCGGCGTTGTTGACGAGAACGGCAATGGGGCCGTTGGACGCCACCGCCTCGTCAATGGCGCCTTTCAGCTCGTCGATCTTGGAAATGTCGCAGGGCAGGAACAGGGGGCGGCTGCCGTGCTGGCGTTCCATCTCGCCGCAAAAATCAGAGGCATCCGAGCGCTGGACAAATGCCACCTTGGCCCCTTGTGCCAGAAAGCCGGAGGTCAATGCCGCGCCGATCCCGGAACCGCCGCCTGTAATGAAGACCGACTTGTTTTTCAGATCCGGATAATTCGCGTGCATCGGACGCTCCCTTCAGGTTTTTGGCAAAAGCCATGCGTTCAAAAAAATACGTCAGCCCGGTCCGGGTCAGAGCCGGGTGCCTTCCAGAACCCAGACCGTTCCGGGGAAGTGCCAGGGCAGCAAGAGACCTTTGGACATGAGGACCTGTCCGCTGGCCTCCCACTCGGAGGTCTTCAGATAAGGGGTGCCTCTGGAAAGATGCGTGACTTCGTCCCGGTTGCGCAGGCCGACCCGGTAGCGGGCGGCCTGATCAAGCCCGGTCAAGCGGAGGGGGCGGGGCAAGATCTGCTCCGATGCCCGGGTCTTTGCGGCAAAGACCACGAACCGGTCTCCGTTCTGCGCCAGATGTGCTTCGCCGGTGACGGCCGGATCGGCACTGTCGAGGCGCAGGATATCGGCCGCCATCAGCCAGTCCCGGTTAGCGCGCCACCAGCCGGTGACGCTGCGCAGGAGCGCCGCTTCCTGATCCGTCAGTTCGCGCGGGTCCATCTCAAAGCCCATATGCCGCTGGGCGGCCGTCCAGGCCCGCAAGCTCATATCGAGCACCCGGCCCGATGTGTGGCACCGGCGGGGGCCCACATGGGAGCCGGTCACGCAGGCGGGCAGGAACAGGGCCGCATCATGCTGGATGCGCTGGCGCTCCAGCGCGTCATTGCTGTCCGACAGCCAGACCCGCTGGGTCCGCTCCAGAATGCCGGAATCGATGCGTC
This sequence comes from Roseibium sp. AWQ4_290, assembly GCF_056160985.1. Classification (NCBI taxonomy): domain Bacteria; kingdom Pseudomonadati; phylum Pseudomonadota; class Alphaproteobacteria; order Hyphomicrobiales; family Stappiaceae; genus Roseibium; species Roseibium sp. AWQ4_290. Next base: position 116,673 of record NZ_JBSWYG010000012.1, on the reverse strand, counting down.
CGCCCCCCGATGAGCAGCTCTCGATTTCAACGCCGGGGAAGGCAGCCCGCAGCCGGTCCAGAAGGTCATAGACCCCTTCGGTCTGGGCCGCGTCAACCACTGGCAGGACCCGGTTGTGATCCCATTTGATATAGCCGATCCTGTTGGCGCCAAGAAGGGCGGCGATGCGCTCATATAGGTAATCGCGCACGTCCGGCCGCGCCATGTTCAGCACCAGTTGCTGACGGCCCCGGATCTGGTCCGCAGGCCCCAGCACCCAGTCCGGATGAGCCCGGTAGAGGTCGCTGTCCTCGTTGATCATTTCCGGTTCGAACCAGAGGCCGAATTCCAGGCCGAGCGCTGTGACATGGTCGATGAGCGGGGTCAGCCCGTCCGGGTATTTTCTGGTGTCCAGAACCCAGTCGCCCAGGGAGGATGTGTCATCGTCCCGGCGGCCGAACCAGCCATCATCCAGCACAAACCGCTCGGCCCCCAGGCCCGCCGCACGGGACGCTATGGATTTGAGTTCTTCCAGCTTGTGATCGAAATAGACCGCTTCCCAGCAATTATAATGCACGGGCCGGGGCGCGCGGGCACCCGTGGCGGTCTGTGCGCGCAGATGCCGCTGGAAGCGGACCGCCGAGCCATTCAGCCCCTCAGCCGAATAGGTGGCGTAAAGCGGAGCGGTGCGGAAACGGCGCCCCGGCGCAAGGCTCGCAGACGCATGGCCGAATTGCACCTGGCGGCGGCCATCCGCCAGTTCTTCGGCCACCATCTTGTGGCCGCCGGACCAGCCATAGTGGAAGGCATAGGCCTCTCCAGCGGTGTTGGACGTGCCGGGGGCGCAGACAATCAGCCCCGGGAAGTGGGCGTGGTCCGTGCGGCCGGTCCGGTTGTCGCGGGTCCGGGCGCCGGGCGCAAAAGGCAGGCGGCGGGTCTGGAACTCCGAGCACCAGTGGCCGGAAAATTCGATCATCTCGCCCAGATGGGGGGCTGCGGGCAGGACCGGGGCGGCCAGCCAGTCGGTGGTCAGATCCTCGGAGCTGTCCAGTAGTGTCTGAAGTTTGAGCAATCCGCTTGCCGGGTCGAGCGCCAGATCGAACGTCAGGCTAAGCCCTAGCGCGGCATCAGAAAAGGTCAGGCACAGGGCACTCTCAGAAGCGTTCTCCGGAGCATTCTCGCCATGAAATCGGAAACTGGGCGCCAGCACGTTGCCGGAGGGGCCGCGCAGGGTCAGCCCCGTCTGGCCGGGAAAGGTCTGGGAAGCTTCTGGGCACAGGCTCAGATCTGCATTTCGGTCGATCATCCCGGCGGCCACATCCGGACGGGAGGCGAGGGCGAGGGGCTCGAGCAGCTCGCCTTGGGGCAGGGCCGGTCCCCAGTAAACGGCTTCAGGCAAGCGGTCGTCAAAACTGGCCAGCACAAGGCTTTGATGGGGCGCGCGCAGATGCCAGGTGCGGATCATTTGACGGCTCCCAGGGTTAGCCCGGCAATGAAATGGCGCTGCATCAGGAAGAACATGGCAACGGGCGGAAGGGCGGCAACGATGGAGCCGGCGCTCATCAGGTGATAGGCGGCCCGGTACTGGGCGTTGAAGGAGGTGATGCCTGCCGTTACCGGCTGGCTCTCTACGCCCTGGGTGAGCACCACGGCCCAGAAATAGTCGTTCCAGATGAAGGTGAAGATCAGGACCGCGAGGGCGGCGATGGCCGGTTTCATCAGAGGCAGGACCACATACCAGAAGATCCGCCATTCCGAGACACCCTCGACCCGGGCCGCCTCGATCAGCTCAAAGGGCAGGGCGCGGATGAAGTTGCGCATGAACAAGGTACAGAACCCGGTCTGGAAAGCGATATGGAACAGGACCAGACCGGTGATGGTGTTGTAGAGGCCGAGCTGCAGGGTGAGGTCGCGCACAGGGACCATCAGGATTTGAAACGGCACGAAATTGCCGGCCACGAACATGAAGAAGATCCAGATATTGGCCCGGAACTTGTAAATGCCGAGAGCAAATCCGGTCATGCAGGACAGGGCCACCGCACCGATCACGGTCGGCACCGTGATCAGAACGGAGTTCAGCAGATAACGCGGCATATCGGAGGCGGTGAAGACCAGCCAGTAATTGGTGCCGCCTTCAAAGCTGGACGGCCAGCCCCAGTAGTTGCCGTTGGCGAAATCCGCATCCGGCTTGATGGAGAAGATGGCCACCGCGATCAGCGGCAGCAGCCACAGGATCAGCGCCAGCGGCAGAAGGGTCTGATAGGTGATCTGCCAGGCACGGGGCGCGCGTTCAATCGGAGCCGGGAACATGTCAGCGCGCCTTTTCTTCTTTGTACATGGACCACAGGAAATAGGCGATGAAGGCCAGCATGATCAGGAACAGCACCACGGCGATGGCGGCGCCGTAGCCCATGCGGAAGCCATATTCGGACAGGGCCACCTCGAACATGTAGAAGCTGAGCACCCGGCTGGCGCCGAAGGGGCCGCCATTGGTCATCACTGAAATCAGGTCGAATGAGCGCAGGGCGCCGATAATGGTGACCACAAAGGCAATGAACGTGGCGGGCCGCAACTGGGGCACGATGATGTACCAGAGCATTTTCCAGCCCTTGGCCCCGTCGAGGCGGCCAGCCTCGATCTGCTCCGGGTCGACCGCATTCAGGCCGGTCAGGTAGAGGATCATGCAATAGGCGGTCTGGGGCCAGAGTCCGGCGGCGATGATGCCGACCGTGACCCAGTTTTCATCCCCCAGCACATTGACCGGGGGCAGGCCGACAGAGCCGAGCAGCACATTCAGGATGCCGAATGTGGGGTCGTAGAACCAGGTGAAGACAAGGCCGACCACGACCTGGGAAATCACGAAGGGGAAGAAGAAGAGCGATTTGTAGAGCCTGATGCCGGTGACCGTCTGGTTCAGGAAAAGGGCGAGGAACAGTCCCGCCGGAATCGCCAGAAGATAGAGCACCAGCCAGATGACGTTGTTCTTCAGGGAGGTGTAAAAGGCGTCGTCCCAGTAAAGTTCCTCATAATTGTAGAGCCCGACATATTCTGCCTTGCCCAGGCCGTCCCATTCGTAGAGGGACAGGTTGAAGGACTGGAAGATCGGAAAGATCACATAAAAGAGGAAGAACAGAATGCCCGGGGCCAGGAACAGCCAGGGGGTTATCTGCTGCTGGTTCTTGTGCCACCAGGAGCTCTGGCGGGGGGCGGGAGAGAACGCTGTGGCCATTGGAAAAGACTTCGTGTCGGCGGCAGAACGAATAACAGACGGCAGAGGGCATGGCGCCCCCTGCCGGACTTGGCGTGAGCGCCTTAGCGGTAGATCCGCTCGCGGGCGCGGTCAAGACGGGCCAGGATCTTGTCCAGATTGTCCGGCTTGACCATGAATTCCTGCAGGCCTTCCATGGCGACCTTGGCCATTTCAGCCGGGGCGTCGCGGTCGAAGAACTGGGCGACACCGCCCGGGGAATTCTGGGACAGCATTTCAAAGCCCTGGACCAGGAACTTGTCGTCATCCACCGAGGACTTGGCGTTGACCGGCAGCTGGCCGAGATGTTTGCCGTCATTCATCCAGGTCTGGGCGTCCGGGGATACGGCAAATTTCAGGAAGGCACGGGCAGCTTCCTTGTTCTGGGCATTGGCCGGAATGTGGAACGTATCCGTCGGTGCGTCTTCGGCCTTCTCAATGCCAGGTGTAATTTCCACGAACTGATAGAAATCGAGCTGGTCGTCGCTCAGGCCAGCGTCCCGCAGCGGGGCGACCGCAAAGTTGCCCATCAGATAGGCTGCCGCATCCCCCTTGACCATGAAGGGCAGGGCCTCTTGCCAGCTATAGGTCTGGTGATTGTCGATGAAGGCGCCCATGTCGATCAGCTCCCGCCAGTTGGCGAAGGTCTTGCGAACTTCGTCGGACTGCCAGGAGGCCTTGCCGGTCAGCAGGTCCATATGGAAGCCGAAGCCGTTGGTGCGCATGTTCAGATAGTCGAACCAGCCGCCTGCGGTCCAGAGGAACTTGGTGCCGATGGTGTAGCACTTCTTGCCCGCATCGAGGATCTTCTGGCAGTTGGCCTTTTCCTCTTCCCAGGTGGTGGGTTCCTTGAGGCCAAGCTCGTCGAAAATGTCTTTCCGGTAGTAAACGCCCCACTGATAGTAGGTGTAGGGAACGCCCCACTGCTTGCCGTCAATGGTCAGGGCGCCTTTGGTGGAGGCGAGGTTCTCGGCAATCTCCGGGTCCTGCCACAGGTCGGAGACATCTTCAAACAGTCCGGCTTCCACATAAGGGCGCATACGGTTGGCCGCATACCAGGTGGCTACATCCGGCGCGTTGGCAGTCAGGAAGTTGCGGATCTGGGTCTTGTAGGCTTCCCGGTCGATCACCGTTGTCTCGATGTTCAGATCCGGGTTCTTGGCCTGGAATTCCTCCACAAGCCTTTCCATCGTGGCCCGGGGGGCCGGGTTGGATGTGTCGAGGAAGATCTTCAGATCCCCGCTCAGGCCGTCGGCAGATGCGCTGCCAAGGCTCGCGGCCAGAAGGGTGAAGGCGGCTGCGGACGTCTTCAGCATGGAACGCATGGTGTCCTCCCTATAGGTTCCATTATGTGAAACTTAGTTTTGTATATTGATACTCTGAGGCGATAGGGGTAGGTTGTCAACAGGCTCGCGCAAAGAAACGGGCTGCTGGAGGACAGGATGAACAAACAGGCAAGCGGTGACGGAACCGTCGGCAAGGCACTGGAGGTGCTGGACCGGGTGGCGGCCATGGGGCGGCCCGTGCGCTTTACCGAGCTTCTGTCCGGCAGTGCGCATCCCAAGGCCACGCTCTACCGCCTGCTGCAGACGCTGGTGAGTCAAGGCATGCTGGCCTATGACGAGCATCTCCAGACCTATTCTCTTGGCCTCCGTCTGGTGCGTCTGGCCCATGCGGCCTGGCGCCAGAGTTCCATTGCCCCGATTGCCCGGCCCTTTGTCGGGGGGTTGTCGGAAGCCGTCGGCGAAACGGTTCACCTGGCGCAGCTCGATGGCGCACAGGTGCTTTATGTCGACAAGCGCAACGCGGTCAATCCGATCGATATGTATTCCCAGGCGGGCAAGATCGGGCCGGGCTATTGCACAGGCGTCGGCAAGGCGCTGCTTGCGCATCTGGAACCGCAGGACCTGGACGAAGCCCTCCTGAAACAGTCTTTTTATCAATACACTCCAGCCACGCTGACGAATGAGGCTGAACTCCGGGCGGAACTGGAAGAGATCCGGAAGGACGGGGTGGCCTATGACCGGGAAGAGCATGAGCCCGGCATCATCTGCATCGCAGCACCGATCCTGTCCGCCAAAGGGCGGCCGCTCGGCGCGCTGTCCGTGACCACATCCACGGCCCGCAAGGGGTTGAACGAGCTGTCTGGCCTAAGGCCCCAGGTTCTCAAGACAGCGGCTGAAATTGCTGCTGCTGTCGAGACATGGCAGTTCCCTGCCTAAAAAAATCCTAGGGAGAAGAAGAAAAATGTCTGGCGTCACGCTGAGCAAAGCCGTCAAAAAATATGCGGACCTTCAGGTCATTCACGGGGTCGACCTTGAGATTGGCCATGGGGAATTCTGCGTCTTTGTTGGGCCGTCGGGTTGCGGAAAGTCGACGCTGCTTCGCATGATCGCGGGGCTGGAGGAAACCTCCTCCGGCACCATCCAGATTGGCGGGCGTGATGTGACCCGGCTTGATCCTTCAGAGCGCGGCGTGGCCATGGTGTTTCAGACCTATGCGCTCTACCCGCATATGACGGTTGAGGAGAATATGGGCTTCGGGCTGAAGATGACCGGCCATCCGAAGGCGGAGATCGCTGGCAAGGTTGCCGAGGCCAGCCGGATCCTGAAGCTGGACCCCTATCTGAAGCGCAAGCCAAAGGCCCTGTCTGGGGGGCAGCGCCAGCGGGTGGCCATCGGCCGGGCGATTGTGCGCGGGCCGGACGTGTTTTTGTTTGACGAACCCCTGTCGAACCTCGACGCGGAATTGCGGGTCGACATGCGTGTTGAAATTGCCCGGCTCCACAAGGATATCGGCGCGACCATGATCTATGTGACCCATGATCAGGTTGAGGCGATGACGCTGGCGGACAAGATCGTGGTTCTGAGGGCTGGCCGGATCGAGCAGGTCGGCACGCCGATGCAGCTTTACTCCGATCCGGACAACAAATTCGTAGCGGGCTTTATCGGTTCGCCGAGCATGAATTTTGTCGAAGGGATTGCCGGACCGGGGACGGTCACCGTGCCCGCCTTTGGCGGTCTTTGCGTGCCGGTCAATGTGGCTTTGCCGGGAGAGGGCCAAAAAGTTCTGGTTGGCCTCCGGCCGCAGCATCTGAGCATTTCAGAAAGCGAAGACGGGGCTGAAGTGGACTTGTGCGAACAGCTGGGCGGGGTCGCCTATTCCTATCTCATCTGCCCGACAGGTGAGCGCGTCATTGTAGAGACCAAGGGCGAGGAGGCCCCGGTCAACGCGGGCAAGGTCGCACTCTCCTTCGATCCGTCGTCAGCCCTTCTTTTTGATGCGGACACCGAACAGCGCTTGCGCTGAACTTTTCACTGTCCCGTTTTCTTCATCATGAGGAGGGCGGTCAGGCGCTGATTGAGGGGGGGGGGGGGGGGGGGGGGGGGCCAAACCCCCCCCCCCCCCCCCCCCCCCCCGCCGAGACAGAGCTTGCGCGCGTCCTCAGCATGAAGATGTTGCGGAGGTCGGCTTTCAAGGTTTCTTTGCGCTTTGCCGCCCCGGCCTTGCGCCGGGGTCTTCTGACGATCGTTCTGAACTGGTCCCGGATCGGGCCCGGGACAGCGCGGGCGGAGGCGCAGCCGCAGCCGAGGCAAGGCTGCTGGTGATCTGGTCAGGGCAGATGTTTGAGGGCGCCGAAAGCCCGTTCGAAATCAGTCATCTGTCTTCCATGGAAACATGTGACATAGTGGGTCGGTACTCAGGACGCGTAAGGGGGTATCAGTTTTGTGTCAGACACGGCGTGGGGCGAGAGCTCCCTCGGGCCGGCCCGTGGCCTGTTGGGAAAACAGGTTGCTCACCTTGACATGAATACTGATTCAGGTTTCATATATTGACCGGTCTCCGTAGCAGCTCGGGCAAAGGCGGAAACAGTCTGCCTCTCTGCCAGCGGAGATCCATTGGGAGGAGTTTAAGATGACCAAACGCTTTTCAAGCTGGGCCGTGCCGTTGGCGGCGGGCCTTGCTCTGGCGGCCGCAAGTTTTACCGGCGCGGCAGCCGAAGATATCAAGATCGCCCATGTCTACGGCAAGACCGGGCCTTTTGAGGCCTATGCCAAACAGTCCCATACCGGCCTGATGATGGGGCTGGAATATGCGACGGACGGCACGATGGAAATTGACGGCCGCAAGATCGTGGTGATCGAAAAGGACACCCAGCTGAAGCCGGATATTGGCAAGGCGGCGCTGGCCGAAGCCTATGGCGATGATGAAGTCGATATCGCCATAGGCCCGGTATCATCCGGCGTTGCGCTGGCCATGCTGCCGGTGGCCGAGGAGTACGAAAAGCTTCTGATTGTGGAACCGGCCGTGGCCGATTCCATCACGGGCGAGAACTGGAACCGCTATATCTTCCGCACCGCGCGCAACTCGTCCCAGGACGCGATTGCCAATGCGGTGGCCCTTGGCCAGGACGGCGTGTCCATCGCCACGCTGGCTCAGGACTATGCCTTTGGCCGGGACGGGGTTTCTGCTTTCAAGGAGGCTCTTGAAGGCACTGGCGCCAAACTGGTGTTTGAGGAATATGCCCCGACCGACACCAAGGACTTCACCGCCAATGCGCAGCGGATTTTTGATGCGCTCAAAGACGCTCCCGGCCGCAAGTTCCTGTTTGTGATCTGGGCCGGGGGTGGCAATCCGATCAGCAAGATCAAGGCCATGGAGCCGGAGCGATTCGGTGTCGAGATCGCAACTGGCGGTAACATCCTGGCGGCCATGAAGGCCTACAAGGAGCTGCCGGGCATGGAAGGGGCGACATACTATTACTACGACATCCCCAAGAACCCGGTGAATGACTGGCTGGTCACGGAACACGAAAAGCGCTTCGGCACACCGCCGGACTTTTTCACTGCGGGCGGTATGACCGCGGGTATGGCGGCCGTTGAGGCCATCCGCAAGGCCAAGTCGACGGAGACCGAAGACCTGATTGCCGCTATGGAAGGAATGGAGTTCGAAACACCCAAGGGCAAGATGGTGTTCCGCGCTGAAGATCATCAGGCGCTGCAATCCATGTATCACTTCAAAATCCGGGTCGATCCTGATGTGGAATGGGGCATTCCCGAACTCGTGCGCGAGTTGAAGATCGAGGACATGTCCATTCCGGTGCGCACCAAATAAACGGCACACCGGCGGCCGTTTTCTGCAAAACTGCACCCTGGCCCCATCCTGCCAAGGCTGACCCGGCTGGACCCTTTGGGTCAGCCGGGCCATGATCCTTGTGCCGACGGCCCGTTTCAGGATCTTTCAACATGGCTGAAGAACACCCAGTTCTGGAAACCTCGGATCTGACCATCCGCTTCGGCGGCCACGTGGCGGTCGATCATGTGTCCTGCGGCTTTGAGCGTGGCACACTGACCGCGATTGTCGGCCCGAACGGCGCGGGCAAGACCACCTATTTCAATCTGATTTCCGGCCAGTTGCGGGCAACCGGCGGCACGGTCCGGCTGAATGGGGAGGACATCACCCGGATGCCCGTGCCCGAACGCGCGGACAGGGGCATCGGCCGGGCGTTCCAATTGACCAATCTCTTTCCAAGCCTGAGCGTGCGGGAAAATGTGCGCCTCGTGGTGCAGTCCCGGGCGCGCAAGGGCTTTGATCTGTTTTCCATCGCCGAAAGCCACGTGGAATTGATTGAACGCGCGGATCATGTTCTGGCCGAAGTGCGTCTGATCGATCAGGCCGGGCAGACGGTCGCGGCCTTGCCCCACGGGGACCAGCGCAAGCTGGAAGTCGCGCTTCTGATTGCCCTCGGGCCCCAGGTGCTGATGTTTGACGAACCGACCGCCGGCATGAGTGTCGATGAGGTGCCGGTCATTCTGGATCTGATCAAGATCTTGAAGGCGGACATGGACCGGACCATCCTGCTGGTGGAGCACAAGATGGACGTGATCCGCTCGCTCGCCGACCGGATCATTGTCCTGCACAATGGGGCGCTGGTCGCCGACGGAAACCCGGCGGAGGTGATCGCGCTGCCCGTTGTGCAGGAAGCTTATCTGGGTAAAACGCCGGAGGTGGCCTGATGGGGGACGCGTTGCTGAGCCTGTCTGGTGTTCATACGCGCATCGGCCCCTATCACATCCTGCAAGGGGTGGATCTTGAGGTGCCGGAGGGCGGTGTGACAGTTCTGCTGGGCCGCAACGGCGCGGGCAAAACCACGACGCTGCGCACCATCATGGGGCTCTGGACGGCCTCGGACGGCGAGATCCGATTTGACGATCACCTGATCAGCCGGCTGGACACGCCTGCGATTTCCCGGCGCGGCATTGCCTATGTCCCGGAAGATATGGGCATCTTCACCGATCTGAGCGTGGCCGAAAACATGACCCTTGCCGCCACGGGCGGGGCGTTTGACGGCAAGCGGCTTGCCTGGATCAAGGAGCTGTTTCCGCCTATCGGCAGTTTCTGGGACGCTTCTGCGGGAACGCTGTCCGGCGGGCAGAAACAGATGCTGTCTGTGGCCCGGGCGATTGTCGAGCCGCGCCGCCTGATCCTGATTGACGAACCAACCAAGGGACTTGCACCGGCGATCATCAGAGCCATGACCGATGCCTTGCGCGAGTTGAAGGAAACGGACACGACCATTTTGCTGGTGGAACAGAATTTCGCGATGGCCTCGTCAATCGGGGACACGGTGGCGGTGATGGATGATGGCCGCATTGTGCATGCCGGGCCCATGCAGGCCCTGGCCGGGGATGCGGCCTTGCAGGAAAAGCTGATGGGGCTGAGCCTGGAGGCGCATCAATGAGTGGGACCGCAATCAAGCCGCGTATCGAAAAGGTGCCGCTTCGCGAGCTGTTCTTTCAAAAGCTGCCGGTGGCGCTGGTGCCGCTTTTGGCGCTGGCCGGATTGATGGCTATCGGCAATCCGTCCAGCTGGCTGACGCTGACCGTGGCCGGTCTGGCCATGGGCATGATGATTTTCATCATGGCGTCGGGGCTGACGGTGGTGTTCGGCCTGATGGATGTGATCAATTTTGGTCATGGCGCCTTTGTCACGGTCGGCGCGTTTGTCGGCTTCACGGTTCTGGCCTGGCTGGCGGGCTGGACGGCTTCGCCCAGTGTGCTGCTCAACCTGGCTGCGGTGCTGGCCGCAATCCTGGCGGCCATGGCCATCACCGCCCTGCTTGGCTTTGCCTTTGAGCGGGTCATTGTTACGCCGGTTTATGGCGAGCATCTGAAGCAGATCCTGGTGACCATGGGCGGGCTGATCGTGGCCCAGCAGATGATCCATGTGGTCTGGGGCCCGGACGAATTGCACCTGTCGCGGCCGGAAGCCTTTCAGGGGGCCTTTGTGTTCGGCGAAGCGGCGATTGAAAAATACCGGCTGGTCGCGGTCGCGGTCGGGCTCGCACTGTTTCTGGCCATGCGCCACGTTCTCAAACACACCAAGATAGGCCTTTTGGTGCGCGCCGGTGTCGAGAATGGCGAAATGGTCGAGGCGCTTGGCTATCGGGTGCGCCGGCTGTTTCTGATCGTGTTCATGACCGGCTCCGCCCTGGCCGGGCTTGGCGGGGTCATGTGGGGCCTCTATCAGGAAACAATCACGGCCCATATGGGTTCTGAGATTATGGTGCTTGTGTTCATCGTGGTCATTATCGGCGGCCTCGGCTCGGTCGAGGGGTGTTTCATCGGCGCGCTGCTGGTGGGGCTGCTGGCCAACTACACCGCCTTTCTGGCGCCCAAAGTGGCTTTGGTTTCAACCATCGCGCTGATGGTGGCAGTGCTCATGTGGCGGCCGCAAGGCCTTTACCCGGTCGTCAAAGCCAAATAGAGGAGCCTGCCATGCTGTCCACGCTTTTGTCCGGTGACAAGCCGCGCAGCGGTCTCCTGACTGTTCTGCTTCTGGCCGTTCTGGTGTCCCTCGCCTTTGCTCCGTTCCTGTTTCCGGGCACCAAGTCCCTGGAAACGGCCGCCCGCATCTGTATCTTCATCGTGCTGGTGGCGAGCTATGATCTGCTCCTGGGCTATTCAGGCATCGTCTCTTTCGCCCATACCATGTTTTTCGGCATCGGTGCCTATGGCACCGCTCTTGCGCTTGGCACCTCGGGGCCAAGCTATTGGCCCATGATCTGGGGCACTTTGGCCGGAGCTGTGGTTGCGGCCGTGTTCGCCCTTGCCATCGGCCTGTTTTCCTTGAGGGTGAAGGCGATCTTCTTTGCCATGGTCACGCTGGCCGTGGCCAGCGCCTTCGCGGTTCTGGTTTCGCAAATGTCCTGGTTGACCGGCGGGGAGGACGGGCTCAATTACCGGCTGCCCCGGGAATTGACCCCGGCCTTCAAACTGGTGCAGGAAAAGGTGTTCGGGGTGCGGATCAACGGCAAGCTGCTGCTCTACTATCTGGTGTTTTTTGTGTCGGCCTGCCTTTTCCTGACCATGCTGCGCATCGTCAATTCCCCCTTCGGGCGGACCTTGAAAGCCGTTCGTGACAATGCCTTTCGGGCGGAAGCCATCGGGTACCGGGTCGTGTGGTATCGCACCACCGCAACGGTCCTGTCCGCCGTCATGGCGGCGCTGGCCGGATCATTGCTGGCCATCTGGCTGCGCTACACGGGACCGGCAACCACCTTGTCCATGGAAATCATGGTCGACATTCTGCTGATGGTGGTGATTGGAGGCATGGGCACGCTTTATGGCGCGGTGCTCGGGGCGACCTTGTTCATTCTGGCCCAGACCTATCTGCAAAACCTGATGGCCATCGCTTCGGAGGCGACAAGCGCGGTGCCACTGGTCTCCAGCCTGGTCGCACCGGAACGCTGGCTGCTCTGGCTTGGGGTGCTGTTCATCCTTTCGGTCTATTTCTTTCCGTCCGGCATTGTCGGGCGGCTGCGGGCGGGGCGCGCGTGAGCGGAGCGGGTTTGCATCTTCTGGACGAAGGCCAGGGCAGGCCGCTGGTCTTCCTGCATGGCTGGTCCTGCCCCGGTGTGTTCTTCCGGCACCAACTCGGCGCCTTGCGCGGCCGCGCACGCTGCCTGGTGCCGGACCTGCCCGGCCATGGTCGGAAGGGGGGCAATGTGCCGCTGACCATTGAGGCGGCGGCGGATGCGGTTCATGGCGCGCTTGAAGCGCGCGGCCTGCGCAATGCCATCTTGTGCGGCTGGTCCATGGGCGCGCTGGTCGCCTACTCGCTTGTTGAGCGCCACGGGGTGGAGCGGGTGTCCAAGGTTGTTGTTCTTGATATGACCCCGAAAGTTCTAAACACACAGGATTGGCAGAACGGCACGCTGAATGGCCTGAATGACCCGCTCAATCAGGTCTTTCTGGAGGCGATCGTGGCAGACTGGCCCAAACTGCCGGCCCTGATCGCCCGGCGCCTGTTCGCCTATGACCTGCCGGTGGACCCGGGCCTCTTCGCTTTTGCCCGTGACGAGATTGCCAAGGCTGATCCTGGGCTGCTCCGCCCGATGTGGGCGTCGCTGACAGCGCAGGATTTCCGGCCGCTCTTGCAAAGCTTTCCTGTGCCGCTGCATCTGGTGGCGGGCCTCAGAAGCCAGCTTTATGGTGCGGGCGTTGCCAAGTGGCACACAGACCATGTCCCCGACTTGACCCTGCACCTGTTCGAGCAATCCGGCCATGCACCGCATCTGGAGGAAACGGCCCGGTTCAACGAACTGATGCTGACTTTGCTTTAAGACCAATCTCACTTGATTTCAGTTGCCTATCCCTTCGGCTAATCGCCCTATGCTTGTTCTAAAGTCGCGCGTCTTGGTCAAGTTCAGGAAGTCCTCCCATGCATGGACTTTCGGATCCATGAAGCTCCCGGCCAATGCCGACAGACCCTCGTTTTGAGAGGAGGTGACAACTTTTGCTCCCGCTGCTGCGGGCAGGTCTTCAAAAAGGCGTTCGAGCGCCGAAGCATCGGTGATATAGTCAATGGCATTCGACATGTTGAAGATGGAGACCGGGAACAGGAGGGTCTTTTTGATCGCTGCCAGCATTTCCGGCGTGATCATGTCGCCGCACAGGATCGACACATGGCCGGTCCCAAGCAGGGTCGAAATATGCTCAATCACCCGCTCGTCTTTGAACCAGCAGGAATAGTTCAGCTTCCCGCTACAGACTTTTTCCAGTTCCTCGACCTGTTTGAGAACTTTCCCGGAGGCAGTCGCAGATCCGCTGAACTCCACAAAGTTTCGAAGTTCCGCCGCAACCGTTTCATGGTGACTCCGGAAAATCGCTGTGCATCTTTTTAGAAAATCGGCTTTCGAGATTTTGTTTCGGGCGCGGACTTCTCTTGTTCTCCAGTCGCGCTTCAGTTCGAAAATGTCGCCTGCGCCGCGCAACGCGTTCAGCAGTTTGCGCAACGCGTTGATCGCTTCGACGGTGGCGGAGTTGATATCGACCGAAATGATCTGTTTGCAGGCGTCCAGATTGCCGCTGGCAATGTCGAAGACCGAACCCGAAACGCCGATCACCGCACCATCGGCAATGCCGCCGCGCCGCAAGTTGTCCCAGAAGGCGTCGCTTTCGAAGCCTTTTTCGTTGCTGAAGGGATAGGCGAGGGTTGGTAGAGTGATCGCACCGGAGAGAAACTGGGGGGGAGGGTAGGCTGCTGCGATCACTTTGCGGTCTGACATGATCGGTGTCAGGTCGGCTTCGGGTGCCGTGAAAGTCAGGTTGGATCCGCCCATCCGGATGACATAGTCGGTTCCCGTTCTTCGTATTACCTGCCCGTATAGATTGCCCCTAATGGTGACGTGCTCTCCAGCTAAAAAAGGCATTTCATCCTCCCAGATACTTAAGCAACCTTAGGGGATGGTATACGTTTTTACTCTCATGAGTCGAGTTTTGATCGTATCCAGTGATGGAGTTTGTCCATCACCGTCAGAACGGCAAACACCGCCAGGAAGCCTGCAAAGAACCTGACATCCGTCAGCAAGGTGCCTTTGGTCAGGTCCCATTGCCGCAGCTCCCGATTGGTCAGGGTCCAAGTGTAATAGGCAGCGGCGGTGAGGGCACCGGACAGCACGAGGGACGTTGCAATCGTTAGCCAAACGGGTTTGCCTGCGGGATTCGGGGCGGGCTGTCCGCTCATTTCAGAGCCCTCGCGGTTGTGAGATCTGCTTTGAAAACCAGCAGATCGTCCAGCCGTTCCACGTCCCCTTCAAGCTCGATATAGAGTGCCAGCAGGGGCTTGATCTCCTCGCCCAGAAGCTTGCCATGCTGGTCGGCCATCAGAAAGAAGTTTCTGCCCGCTACGGGTCCTGTGGAGACAAAAACAGGCGGGACACCGCCGGTCAGGCACAGATCCGCGCACGCTTTGTGGGCAAGGCCGCGGCCGGGGCGCATGGCGCCTGCATAACATTTGCCGTCGCAGATTTCCCCGGTCAGCTTCCAGCGGCCCAGAGGCACGGGCGGGGCGGGGGTGAAACCGTCAAGACGATTGGGCGCTGCCTCGTCAAGGGCGGTGACCTTGCCCACCTGCAGCATGGTCAGATCGCCCCGGTTGACCGGAATACCGCGCAGCATCACAGGATTGGAGCCGTGGTGGGTTTCCGCTTGGCCAAAGACACCGCGCTTGCCTTGCCCTGCAAGCATATAGGTGCGTGGCGGCGTGCTGCCCTCGCCCGGCACCCGGAAAACAGGATAGGGCTGCAGCTCCAGAAGACCGGCCTGATCGAACCGGTTGCCCCATTGGAAGCCGCCATTGCCCGGATCGCCAACTGACGCGGACAGGAACAGGGCGGCAAGGCCCATCCCCCCGGCAAAGCAGACTGCAAAAACGAGCAGAAAGACAGCGAGCTGTCGAGGCACCGCATTCAGATAGCCGACATAAAAGGGAGCAGCCCTGGTTTGTTTCCAGCTCATGCGGCATCTCCGATCACGACAGGGTCCACATGGGTGCCTGGAGGCAAGGCTTTGGGATCCAGCAGAATAGTTCTGCCGACAAGTTTCAACCGGTAGGTGGCGATTTTTTCAGTGAAGGGCGCCGGTGCGCAGCCATCGGCCAGATTGTACTGATAGCCATGCCAGGGGCAGGTGATGCAGCCCCACAGGACCTTGCCCTCTCCCAGTGGTCCGTTCTGGTGGGCGCAGGCATTGGTGATGGCCGACAGCTTGCCGTCATATTTGAAAATGGCGACCCGCTCGTCCTCTGCCAGGGTCACGACCTTGGCGCAGTCCTCGTCAATCTCGTCCACCTCGCCAGCGACCAGCCAGCCCTGGTTTTCCAGGGAAGCCCGGGCGGTGACCCCGCCGCGTTCACGCTGTGCTTCCAGGCGGCCGGTGGTAAAATGCAGGCCGCAGACAAGGACAACACTGGCGCTGACAAGTGCGGTGAAGACCGGATCGGCGGGGCCCTGCAAGGCACCGAGCGCCACATGAAGGACCACAAACACATAGCCTGCATAGATCGACATATGCAGCGCCTTCCAGAGCGGGGCGCCGAGAAAACTCAGCCAGAAATCATGGCTGGTGGTAGCCAGCACAAACAGGATCAGGAGTGCGGCGATACCGAAGGTTTCAAACGGAAACCCGAGCACTTGGCCGTAGCTGGTATTGGAGGACAAGAGCGCGGTGTATTTGTCCGTCGGGGAAAAGTTGAAGTACCAGCCGAGAACATAATTGGCATGGACGGCGGCGATACAGGCCGTCATCACGCCGAAATGGCGCCGGTTGTAGAGCAGGGGCAGAAACCTGCGGTCCAGCCGGGCGAGCGGGCCAATGCACAAGATAACGGTCAGCATCAGGAAGGCGCAGCTGCCAAAGGCGCGCATGCGCAGGATCGCCCCGTCAAGCGGCTTTGTCACCTCCGCAAATCCGGGGGCAAGGCGGATATAGACGTAAAGATAAAGTGCGGCGGCCAACAGCAGAACCGCGTCATAAAAAATCTTGTTCCGGTTCCACAGGACCGGCGTGTATTGAACGCTCATCGGGCGCCCTCCTGGCCCTGTTCCGGGGCTTGGATCAGGATGGCAGGCCGGTCTGCAGGCTGTGTCTGGCGCAGCGCGAGCAAAGTGAAAAAGGCCAGCGGCAGCAGGAGGCCGAGCACGGTCCAGAGGCGCGCATGGGCGGTGCGGTGGGCCCGTTTCATGGGTGGTCCTCCCCGGTGAGTTCCAGTTGAATCCAGCGGTAGATCACCAGCGGCCAGAGCAGGCAGATGCCCGGAATGAGAAGTGGCCGGAACGCGTAGGAGCCCCGTGCGGACGGCTCCACCCGGTCGATGCCGACGGCGAGAAACGCCACGGCGACAACGCCGCCAGCGATCAGATAGTAGCGGCCAAGGTCCAGAAGGAAAGCGCTCATGCCCGGATGTATCCTTCCCGCCTGGTGGAGGCATTTCGGCCGGGCCTGGGCGGTCTTATGCGCTGGCCGCCAAATGCGGAACTTTCTCAATGGGTGCGATGATACAGAAGCAGATTCCCTAACGGAAACTCAAGTCAAAAGCGGAGGAGAGTCCCATGCGGGCTCCCAGATGGTCGGCCAGCGCGACAGAGAGCGCCCGGCAATCCGGCCAGACATGGGACGAGACGGGTTTCTGGCTGCAGGATCTCAGTCAGTGGCCAGCTGCGCGAGGTCCTGCAGGATTTCTTCTGCCTGTTCGGGGCGGGAGGCGATTTCCAGAACCAGTTTTTTGCGCACTGCTTCGGCAAAGGTGCGGGCGCTGTCGGCGGTCACCACAAAGGCGGCCGGGCCGCCGATGATCTCGTCATAAAAGCGCTGCTCCAGATCATAGGAGACCGGACGGCCTGAACAGTGGCGGCACAGGACCGCAAGGCCGTTGATGACAATGCCAGCTGAGACAACCGCGTCCCGGGCTGTGCGGATCGGCGGTCCGTTCCAGTTGTTGGCGCTGTCGGCGGACAAATCAATCACCCGGCGCAAGCCCTGATATTGATTGGTTTCGATCAGCTCCTTGCCTTTCAGCAGGGCGGCGCCAATCGCGTTGCGACCATAGGCCCGGCGCGGGGCCTCCATCAGCCGGGCGGCAAACGCTTCTGCCGACGGTTTGCTGTCAATGACGCTCCAATCGACCACCACGTCCTGGGAGCTGCTGTCCGCCCATTCCACATAGGTTACGGCGATCTTGCCATAGGCGTTGCCCAAAATCGCGTTCAGCACAGATGGGTCCGTAATCGCCTCGGCGTATCCGCGCCGCTGAAACCGGATTTCGGCCTCGTCAATTGAGCCGGTGGCATCTGCAAGCAGCACAAGTTCCAGGTCGAGCTCTTCGGCCCTGGCGGGACCTAGCGCAACGAGGCACCAGATAAGGGCAACAAAGGCATTCCGCATCATGTCCGCTCCTCAAACCAGTGGCACCGCAGGGTAGCTAGGGCGGTGGGCGGGAAGGAAAAGCAGACCACACGCCGCGAGGCCAGAATTTGGGCACCTTGCCTGACACGCGGGCACGTCTGGCAGGCGCTGGCACGAGCTGCTGGGGGGAGGCCATGTTTTGCCATGCCAGTTTCATCCGGGCGTACGCTTTAGAACACTCGACCTCATCCTGAGGAGAGATGTAAGCGCAGTCGCGAAGGATTTGCCGCCTGTCCGGTGTGTCTGCTCGCTCTTTCGAGATGTGCCTCCGGCCTTCCTCAAGATGAGCGAGTGTGTGGGGGGATTTGAGAAGACGGTGCGCCGCATATTCCGCGCCGTCCTGGACCTGATGTGGGACCTGTTTTGTAACCAGCTCTTTTTTAAGGTCCCGGCGCGTTGGCCGGGACAGCGAAGAGCATGGAAGCCGGAAGGGCCGAATAAGCGAAGACCTGCCTGCACACGCACGGGAGCGCCCGGACGGACCGCTTTGCGGCCGTATCTGCCGTTTGGTCAGAGCCTGATCAGGCGACGGCGCGGGCCAGGGCGCATTGGGACCATAGATCATTGATCGAATTGGCCAGATGCTCGATATCGGCGGCCGTGTGGAGCGGGGTTGGCGTGAAACGCAGGCGCTCGGTGCCGACCGGCACGGTCGGGTAATTGATTGGCTGCACATAGATGCCATAGGTCTCCAGCAGGATGTCGGAGATCCATTTGCATTTTTTGGCATCGCCCACCATGACCGGAACGATATGGCTCGGGTTTTCCATGTGGGGAATACCGCGCTTGTCCAGCGCCGCGCGCAGCTGGGCAACCTTGTCCTTGTGGGCCTTGCGCTCGAACGGGCTGTCCTTCAGATGCCGGATCGACGCGGTCGCGCCAGCGGCCAGGGCGGGCGGCAGGGCGGTTGTGAAGATAAAGCCTGAGGCGAAGGAACGCACGAAATCGATGATCGTGCGGCTGCCGGTGATATAGCCGCCCATGACACCAAAGGCCTTGCCGAGCGTGCCTTCAATGATGCTGAGGCGGTCCATCAGGCCGTCGCGTTCGGCAACGCCGCCGCCACGCGGGCCATACATGCCGACCGCATGCACTTCATCCAGATAGGTGAGGGCGCCGAATTTGTCGGCCACGTCGCAGATCTTCTCAATGGGGGCAATGTCGCCATCCATGGAATAGACGCTTTCAAAGGCGACCAGTTTGGGCGCGGCGGGATCGTCCGCGGCCATCTGGCGTTCGAGATCCTCATAGTCATTGTGCTTGAAGATCCGCTTCTCGCAGCGCGCGTGGCGGATGCCTTCGATCATGGACGCATGGTTCAGGCTGTCGGAATAAACGATCATGCCAGGCACTTGCGAGGCAAGAGTGCCCAGGGCGGCCCAGTTGGACACATAGCCGGAGGTGAAGATCAGGGCGGCTTCCTTGGCGTGCAGATCCGCCAGTTCCCGCTCCAGCAGCACATGATAGTGGTTGGTGCCGGAAATGTTGCGTGTGCCGCCGGCCCCGGCGCCGCATCTTGCGATCACGTCCTGCATGGCGCCGACGACCTTTTCGTGCTGGCCCATGCCCAGATAGTCATTGGAACACCAAACGGTGACGTCCTGCGTGGACCCGTCTTCCCGGTAGCGGACGGCGCGCGGAAAGTTTCCGGACATGCGCTCAAGATCAGCAAAAACCCGGTAATTCCCATTTTCGTGCAGGGTGCTCAGGCGCTCCTCAAGATACGCATTCACGTCCATTCTGCCGGTCCTCTTTGTCACCGGTTCCATGAAACCGGCGCCTCTGTTTCCTCACCGTCCGAGTTCGCGTCCTCGCGACGTCTTGTGTCAGGTCCACTGCCTTCAAACTGCCAGATTAGCAGGTACCTTTAACTTATTCAAAACTGCATAATCAGACGGGCTGCCTTGATCAAGGTCAAACACGCCGGATGCGTCTAAAAGTCATAGAGTTGGCGGCCCGTGCCAATTGTCCGGTTTCGCCCATATGGTCCGTCAGATCCTTCTGCAGATGTGAAGCGACGATTTTAGAATGATTCTATTTCGTTAAAGATAGGTATTGCTTTCGCAATGTAAACATGAATACTCGTTCATGTTTCAAAATTCAGGGGCTTAAGGTGACCAAACCGGCCAAAGATGCAGACATGCCGCCCAAGGTAGTTTCCAACCAGCCGAAAACGGCACGAGGTGAAGCGACCAAAAAGGCGATTCTTGGGGCTGCCGAGCGTGTGATCGGGGCCAATGGCTACAATGATGCCTCCATTGGACAGATCACCAGCGAAGCCGGTGTCGCGCAGGGAACGTTCTACATCTATTTCAAAACGAAGGAAGATGTTTTTTCCGAACTGGTTCTGGAAATGGGACGGTTGGTGCGTCATTCCATTGCCGAGGCGACATCCGGCCTCAAGGACAGGCTGGATGCGGAAAAGGCCGGTTTGCGGGCCTTTCTGGAATTCGTTCAGGCGCATCCGGACCTCTACCGGATTGTCCAGGAGGCCCTCTTTGTCGATCCGCACGCTTACCGGGAATATTACACAGCCTTTGCCAAGGGTTACCGCAAAGGCTTGCGGGTGGCTGAGAGCGCCGGCCAGATTTCTGCTGGCGAGGCGGATATCCGGGCCTGGGCGCTGATGGGCATTGCCCGGGCGCTGGGTGAGCAGCTGGTGGTGTTTGAAACCAAAACATCGATCCCCGATCTTTTGGACAGCGCCTATGACCTGATCGAAAACGGGCTCAAACCGTGAAGAGCCTGCGCGGTCTTGTCGAGACGGAGCGCCGCAACGGCGCTTTCTGGATCTGGCTAAACCGTCCGGAACGCCACAATGCGCTTGTGCCAGACCTGTTGTCCGGTTTGACGGCGGCGCTTGACGCGGCTGAAGAGGCGGGACCATCCGTCCTTGTGCTTTCGGGACGCGGCGCAAGCTTTTCAACCGGCGGCGATATTTCCGGGTTTCTGGACAAGTCCGGCTCGCTGGCGGCCCTTCACGCCTATGCGGATCAGCTGGTTGATGCGCTTCACGATGTGATCCTGCGGCTGTTGTCGTTTCCGGTACCAGTGCTGGGGGCGGTCAACGGTCCGGTCACTGGTGGTTCTACCGGGCTTATGCTGGCGGCCGACATGGTGGCCATGAGCGAGACGGCCTTTGTGCAGCCCTATTATGGCACGGTCGGTTTCGGGCCCGACGGCGGATGGACCGCACTGTTGCCTGACCGGGTGGGAACCGCAAAGGCGCTTGAAATCCAGTATCTGAACACGCGGATTTCAGCGCACGAAGCGCTTGATCTGGGACTGGCCAGTGCCATTCGGCCGCGCTCTGAACTGGAGGCGCAGATGGACCGATGGACCGGGCTGATCTCGGCCCAGTCTGCGCTTACGCACCGGGCTACGCGATCTGGGGTTTGGGATGCGCACCGCATCGCCGAGGTCCGCACGCGGCTGGACCAGGAAAAGGCCCGGTTTCTGGAGCTGATCACCCTGCCGCAGACGCTGGCCGGGATGAAGGTTTTCACACAAAAAAGGGCCTGAGGCGTTCGCGGCCAAGGAAGACCAGGTGCTGGGAGGACACATGGAGTTTTTGACGGATATGGCTGCAAAACGGGCGGAGCTGACGCCGGAGGCCATCGCCTTTCTGGATCACGGCAGCGGCCGGTCTTTCACTTTCGCCGAGATCAATGACCGGGCCTCAAGGCTTGGCCGCATTCTCCTGAGCCGGGGCCTTGAACGGGGCTGCCGGGTGGCGGTTCTGTGCCACAATCACCCTGATTTTTTTGTCGCTCTGTTTGCTGCTCAGAAGACCGGCATCCTGCTGGTGCCGCTCAACTGGCGTCAGCCGGTGGCCGAGTTGCAGCCGGTTCTGGAGGCTTCAAAGGCGAGGCTTCTGTTTGCCGATGAGGCTTTTGCCGCACCTGCGCGTGCGCTTGCTTCAAGGGCTGGTTTGGAGGTGTTGCCAATTGGAGCGGGGGACGGTTCCGCCAGCCTTCTGGATCCTCTTCTGGCAGAGGCCGGTTACGGGCCGGTTGGCGGCGGCCGGATCAGGGCGCAGGACCCTTGGTATCTCCTGTTCACCTCCGGCACGACCGGATTGCCCAAGGCGGTGATCCAGACGGGCGCAATGGCCTATGCCAATATGATCAATTATTGTCAGGCGACCGGGCTCAGTATCGGGGAAAAGGGTGTCAATTTTCTGCCGCTCTTTCACACAGCTGGAATCAACCTTCCGACCTTGCCGATTTTTCTCAATGGCGGCCAGTCAGCGGTTTTGCGCAAATTCGATCCGGAAACGGTGCTCTCCCTGATGGATCAGGGCGATGTGACGGCTTTCTTTGGTGTGCCTGCCATCTATCAGGCCCTGGAAACGTCGCCGCGGATCGCCAGCATCGATTTCAGCGCCGTGAAGTCGCTTGGCTGCGGTGGGGCGCCGGTGCCCGAGCATCTTCTGAGGGCCTTTCAAACGCGGGGTGTCACCATCTGCAATGGTATGGGCATGACAGAGACCGGCCCGACGGTGTTCCTGATGGACAAGGCTCATGCGGACGCAAAGATTGGCTCTGTCGGCAAAGCGCAAATCCTGACCGATGTGCGGCTGGTTGATCGTGAGGGCGCTGTTGTTGCTGGGGCGGGGGAAGGCGAGGTTCAGTTCCGCGGCCCCAACATCACGCCCGGCTATATGGACAACCGGGAGGCAACGGACGCCGCGTTCACGACGGATGGCTGGCTGACATCCGGCGATGTCGCGCGGCGCGATGAGGACGGGTATTTTTTCATCATCGACCGGATCAAGGACATGTATATTTCCGGCGGCGAGAACGTCTATCCGGCGGAAGTGGAAAAGGTTCTGGTCAGCCATCCGGCGGTTCAGGAAGCGGCCGTGGTCGGCGTTGCAGATGCCAAATGGGGGGAGTCCGGAGTGGCCTTTGTGATCCTGCGCCGGGGCGAGAACCTGGACACAAGCACACTTGGCGGCTGGTGCCGCAGCCAGCTTGCGCCCTACAAGATCCCGAAAAGGTTCACCATTGTGGAAGACATGCCGCGCACCGCCGCTGGCAAGGTCCGCAAGAACATTCTGAAGGACACGTTTGAGGCTTTGCCTGACACCGCTTTTCAACCGGAGACCGCTTAGACCATGACCGCCGCCGCTGACGCCCCGTGCGGGGCTACTTTCACCTGGACACCTGCCCAGGCGGATTTCGATGCTTTTGCGCGCCTTTCAGGGGATGACAATCCGATCCATGTGGATCCGGAGTTTTCCGCCCGCACCCGGTTCGGGCGCACCGTCTCCCACGGCATGCTGCTTTATACGCGGGTCTTTGGCCATCTCATGGCGCTGTATCCGGGCCGGACACACACGCTGCAAAGCCTGATGTTTCCCAATCCCGCCTATGCGCAAGAGGAACTGACCCTTTCGTTCAAAGAAGCTGCGGACCTGCCGGGCCGGATCATCATCGAGGTGACGCGCACGCAAGACGGCGCGGTGACCCTGTCGGGGGTCTGTGATCTTGGAGAGGCCGCATGACGCTGGAACTAGGGCAAACAGCGGGCCTCACCCGCAGCTATACGGATCAGGATATGTGCGACTTCGCCCGTTTGTCCGGCAATCCTGAGGCCATTCCTGCGACCGTTCCGGGGCCGTTGATAGGCGGCCTGTTCTCCTATCTTCTGGGGGTGGATCTGCCTGGCCGGGGCACGAATTACTTAAAGCAAAGCCTGGAGTTTCTGGCGCCTGCGCCGGTCGGGCAAGAGCTGAGCGCCACGGTGACCATCACCCGGCTGCGGCCGGAAAAACATCTGGCCGATCTGGAAACCCGGTGTGTTGCCGCAGACGGAACGGTGATCTGCCAGGGCCGGGCCCTTGTCTATGTGGAAGATGTGGGCAAGGGCTGAGTCCGGCCCAAACGTCAATCCCCTTCGGTCACGGCGGTCTTTTCGGGCCAGAACGCCACATGATCCCTGAGAAGGCGGCTTGCGGGAACAGGCTCGCGGTAGACCCAGCCGATTTCCCGGCCTTCAAACGCAAGATACCCTGCAGTGCCCTTGATCGGACAAAAGGTGGTTCTGTCGAGAGGGGTCAGACTGCCGAGGCAATCTGCCTCAGGCAGATAGAACACCGGGTCATAGACGGATTTTCCGATTTCCAGGACCCGGAGCGCGGTCCGGCTGTCTGCCAGAAGCGTTCCGCCAGCCCGGACGCGGATGCGGCGCGGAACCGGCTTTATCACCATCAGGTGGCCCGGGTCGTTCGGGTTGCGGATGGCGCCGTCAAAAGCGGGAAGGGCAGCGTTCATCGCCGGTCTCCAATGGGGGTATTCCTTTTGGACAGCAAAAGACATGTGGTGGCGGGCGGCAGACCGCAAGGGCACGGGCTGTTTTTGCAAAGGGATTTTGAGACGCACCGGCCCTGTTTCAGGCACCTCGCGACCGCAAGGTGTTCGATTGAGGCTTGAAAAGTCTGCCGAACCCGGCTCAAACAAATCAAACCTGTCCAAACGGAAGAAGTGAGACCCAGATGACCATGCAGCCGGCCGACCTCCTGTCCCACCTGTTTTCAAAGGCAGTGGAGGTCGCGGACCCGATGCAAAGCCTGTCGGCCTTTCTGCCGGAAAAACCGGCCGGCCGCTGTGTGGTGATCGGGGCAGGCAAGGCCTCGGCCCGCATGGCGGAGGCGGTGGAGGCGGCCTGGGGCCCGTGCGAGGGGCTGGTTATCACCCGCTATGGCTATGGGCGCCCTTGTGAGGGGATTGAGATTGTCGAAGCGGCCCATCCGGTGCCGGATGAGGCAGGATTGCAGGCAACGCGCCGGATGCTGGCCCTGCTGGAGGGACTGGGGGACGGCGACTTTGTGCTGGCGCTGATTTCAGGGGGGGCATCGGCACTGCTGACGGCTCCGGCCGGGGCCATCACCCTGGCGGAAAAACAGGCGGTCAATCAGAGCCTTTTGGCGTCCGGAGCGCCCATTGGACAGATGAATTTGGTCCGCAAACACCTGAGCGCCGTCAAGGGCGGCCAACTGGCTGCGGCCTGCGCCCCGGCTTCCATGCTGGCGCTGCTTCTGTCCGATGTGCCGGGGGACGATCCGGCGGAGATTGGCTCCGGGCCGACGGTGGGCGACCGCAGCACAGCGTCAGAGGCTGCCGCGATCCTGGAGCGCTGGGGTCTCAGCGTGCCGGCCTCCGTTTCGGCGGTTCTGGCGGGACCGACCGCGGTGTTGCCGCCTGATGACGCAAGGTTGTCCCGGGTGACCAATACGATTTTTGCAGCCCCGTCCCAGTCGTTGGAGGCGGCATGGGCGCGGGCCGGGGCGGCGGGCTGTGACGTGGAGATCCTCGGTGATGCGCTGGAAGGCGAGGCGCGGGACGTGGCCCGCGAGCATGCGGCGCTTGCCCTTGCCCGGCAGACCAGCAGGAAGGGCAAGGACCGCCCCCTGGTGTTGCTTTCCGGCGGCGAGTTGACTGTGACCCGCACCGGTTCGGGCGTTGGCGGGCCGAATGCGGAATATGCGCTTGCCCTGGCGCTGGCCCTGAACGGCGCGGCGGGTATTCACGCCATCGCCTGCGATACGGACGGCGTGGATGGGGCCGCTGAAGTGGCCGGTGCCAGGATCGGGCCGGACACCCTTGAAAAGGCGCAGGCGGCAGGCATCCCGGCTGCGGCCGCGCTGGAAAAGAATGACGCCCATACGTTTTTTGAGCGGATCGGGGATCAGGTCGTCACAGGACCGACATTGACAAATGTAAATGATTTCCGTGCCATATGGATTTCATAGAGCACTTCCAGCAAAAGTGGTTGCCGGTTTTGTGTCCGGAAGTGTGACCGACAAAGAGAGAGCACTTCCAGCAAAAGTGGTTGCCGGTTTTGCGTCCGGAAGTGTGACCGGCAAAGAGAGCGCACTTCCAGCAAAAGTGGTTGCCGGTTTTGTGTCCGGAAGTGTGACCGACAAAGAGAGCGCACTTCCAGCAAAAGTGGTTTCCGGTTTTGCGTCCGCATGCGGGAGAGACGATTGTCAGAAGAGTGGTGCTAAAGGAAACGCTCCGGCGGCATCACAGCCAGACCGGGGGACGCCGGTGCAGCTTGAAAAGGTCTAGCGGAAGAGGCAATGTCCGAAGTCACGATCACACGCGCCGTGCGCATGCCCGACCCATTCCGGATCGAGCGGTTTCAATCCAACCCCAAGCTGGGGCCGCGTCTGTTGTTTTTCAGTGGCGGTTCGGCGCTCAACGGGGTGTCGCAATGTCTTAAACGCTACACCCATAATTCCATCCATCTGGTGACACCGTTTGATTCCGGCGGCAGTTCCCAAGGCCTGCGCCTGGCCTTCAACATGCCTGCCATCGGTGATCTGCGTAGCCGTCTGATGGCGCTGGCCGATGAGACGGTGCTGGGCCATCCGGATGTGTTCCGCCTGTTCACGCACCGCTTTGCCAAATCCGCGCGGCCAGAGGATCTGGGCGGAGAACTGGATGCGATGATTGCCGGCACCCATGCGCTGGTGGAGCCTATCGACCAGCCGATGCGCATTCTGATCCAGAACCAGCTCGGCATGTTCCGGGCGGCCTGCCCGAAGGGGTTTGATCTCCGCGGGGCAAGCATCGGCAATCTCATTCTGGCTGGGGGCTATCTCAACCAGAACCAGCAGTTGGAGCCGATCATCTTCCTGGTGTCCAAGCTCGTGGGGGTGCAGGGCACCGTGCGGGCGGTGACCGACGACAATCTCCATCTGGGGGCGGAGCTTGCCAATGGCGAGGTGGTGATCGGCCAGCATCTTCTGACCGGCAAGGAACATCCGGCGCTGCGCTCGCCGATCAAGGATTTCTTTTTGAATCACGGCCTGAAGGTGAAAGACCCGGCGACCTCCCGCTTTCCGGAGCGCAACCGCTCGCTGATCCAGTCTGCCGATCTGGTCTGCTATGCCCCGGGCAGCTTTTACACCAGCCTGATGGCCAATCTTCTCCCCGAGGGCGTGGGACGGTCCGTTGCGGCCCGCACGGTGCCGAAAATCTATGTGCCGAGCCTCGGAGAGGACCCGGAAGCGGGCGGCCTCACGCTGGCCGACAAGGTCCACACGCTGTTGACCTATCTGCACCGGGACGCCGGAGCCGATTGTCCGGTTCACCGGCTGCTCAATTTTGTCATAGTCGATGCAAGTGTGCCGGAAGGCGCGACCGCTGAGATCAGCGCCCGGGGGATCACGGTCTTAAGGCTGGATCTGGTGAGCAAACACTCGGCGCCTTTCTATGATCCCATTCCGCTGTGTGAGGCGCTGGTGTCGCTCGCGTGATGCGGGCAGGGGAGAGTTGGTCTCTTTTGTTTCATGGCTGGCGTTGGAACGCGGCTCTGCGAGCACGTATACCCCCGCGCCGTACCGGCCCTGAGCCGGGACCCCTGCCGCTGCAACAGAGCGCGGGGTCTTGTTCAGATGGGTAGAAGGGTCCCGGCTGAGGGCCGGGACGGTATGGAACTCCTGGCTGAGTTTCAGACACTTTACCAGAGTCGACCGCTTCGTCGTGCAGGATGCGGCGAAACGGAGATCCGGGGGCGGGGTGCTTGAAAAGCGCGCTTACAGCTTGGGGTCCCGAAACGGTTTCCAGATATGTTTTGCCGCGAATTCAGAGGGTTGCCGCACTGCGAAAAAAGTTTTTTCGTTTACAAAACCGATTTTGTTGACTTCCGAAACCGGTTTTGGAACACTTAAAATTAATCAGAGGCCGCCCCGTGTCCCATCGGGAGCAGGCCCGGAACCGGGCTTGAGGCCCATCGGGAGGATGCATGTCGCGCGCAAGAGGGTCCGTGACCATTGACGACGTGGCACGCCATGTGGGCGTGGCCAAGGGAACGGTGTCGCGCGTCCTCAACAACTACACCGACATTTCCGAAGGGACCCGCAAGCGCATTTTGAAGGCGGTGCAGGATCTCGGCTACCAGCCGTCGGCAACTGCGCGCAACTTGAAGCGGGGGCGCCAGGACACACTTGGCATCGTGATCCCGGTGGGTCATGGCAACGGCGCGGATCCGTTTCTGGCCGAGTTCATCGATGGCATTGCCCGGGCGCTGGACGAACTGGGGCTCGATCTTCTGGTGACCACGGCCCATTCGCGTGATCACATGATTGCGACCCTCAAACGGCTGATCGCGCGGCGCAAGGTTGACGGCTTTATCGTCACGCGCACGGAAGTGGATGATCCGCGCATTGCCTATCTGCGCGACCATAATTTCCCCTTTGTCGCCCATGGCCGCACCGGTGAGCCAGCCAGCTACGCCTGGTTCGACATTGACAATGAAACGGCCTTTGCGGACGGGGTCCGGCATCTTTACAGCCTCGGACATGCGCGGATCGGGTTTCTGGGCGGTCCGCTGGAGCTCAATTTTGCCCGCCAGCGCCGGGACGGTTACCGCCAGGGGCTGGCCGCGCTCGGGGTCGCACCGGACCCGGACCTTGAGAGCCTTCAGGTCCTCAGCGAAGCGGGCGGTTTGGCAGGCGCACAGGACCTGCTGTCGCAGCCCGTGCCGCCGACCGCCCTGTTATGCGCCACCGATTCCCTGGCCATCGGGGCTGTTCAATTCTGCCGCAAATTCGGTCTCAGGGCCGGATCGGATGTGACGGTGATCGGCTATGACGGCCTGCCGGTGGGTGAATATCTTGATCCACCGCTAACGACCTTTTCACAAAGCGCGCAGGAAGCG
The DNA here is from genome assembly GCF_056160985.1 of Roseibium sp. AWQ4_290. Taxonomy (NCBI): domain Bacteria; kingdom Pseudomonadati; phylum Pseudomonadota; class Alphaproteobacteria; order Hyphomicrobiales; family Stappiaceae; genus Roseibium; species Roseibium sp. AWQ4_290. The sequence continues at coordinate 88,530 of NZ_JBSWYG010000012.1, read as the reverse complement.
GGCGGGCGGGTTGCCCGCATGCTGGTGGATGTTCTGAACGGCAAACCGCCCCAGAACCTTCAGGCGCTTGCAAAAGCAAAACTGATCCGGCGCGCCTCCGATGGCGCGCCTTCCATGACACCGGATGCACTCGCACAGGTGCTCCGGGACCGGCTGAACCAACAGCCGCTTTCTTAAAAGAAGGAGACTGAGAATGTTTGGGAGGACGAAATTCCTGGCCGCAGGCCTTGCGGGGCTGGTCGCCCTTGGCTTGAGCGCAGCGCAGGCCGAAACCCTTCGGTTCTGGACCACGGAAGAACAGCCCGAGCGGCTGGCCAAGCAGGAAGAGATGGCTGCGGCCTTCAAGGAGAAGACCGGCATTGAGGTTGAGGTCATTCCGGTGTCGGAGTCCGATCTCGGCACGCGGGCAACGGCCGCCTTTGCCGCCGGGGATCTGCCGGATGTCATCTATCACACGCTGCAATATGCGCTGCCCTGGGCCGAGGCCGGTATTCTGGACACAGAAGCAGCGAGCGAAGTGATTGAGACCCTTGGCGTTGAAACCTTCGCGCCCGGTGCCGTCAACATGGCATCCTTTGAGGGCGAATATGCCTCCGTGCCGGTGGATGGCTGGACCCAGATGGTTGTCTACCGCAAGGACCTGTTTGAGGAAAACGGCCTGGCCGCGCCCGACAGCTATGAGAACATTCTGGCCGCGGTCGAAAAGCTGCACAATCCTCCGGAGATGTTCGGGTTTGTGGCCGCGACAAAGATCGACGAGAATTTCATGAGCCAGGTTCTGGAGCATGTGCTGCTGGCCAACGGGGTAACCCCGGTGGATGGCAAGGGCTTCAAGCCGCTGGACGAGAAGAAAACCATCGAGGCGCTCGACTTCTACAAGGCCATCGCCAAGGCATCGCCTCCGGGAGACCTATTCTGGAAACAGTCGCGGGAACTTTATTTTGCTGGCAAAGCGGCCATGATCATCTGGTCACCCTTCATTCTGGATGAGCTGGCCGGACTGCGCGACAGTGCGCCCCCGACCATCAATGACGACCCGGCGTCCAGGGAACTGGCCTCCAAGACCGGCATCGTGACGACCTTGCGCGGCCCCTCCAACCCCGATGGCGCAGCCTGGGGGGATATCCGGTATTTCGGCATCACCAATGACGCCGACACAGAGGCAGCGATGCAGTTTGTCGAGTTCTCCATGGATGAGGGCTATCTGGCGACCCTGTCGATTGCGCCGGAGGGCAAGTTCCCGATCCGCCGGGGCACGGCTGATAACCCGTCTGCGTTTGTGGAAGGCTGGTCGAAACTGCCGGTCGGGGTCGACCGAAAGGCGCCGCTGACCGATCTTTATGATCTTGAAACGATCAAGACCATTGTGGCCGGTCTCGACACGGCCAGCCGCTGGGGGGTGAAGGAAGGCCAGCTTTCGCTTGCGTCCAAGATCATCAACAGCCAGGTCATCAACCGCCTTGTGCGCGAATATATCGATGACGAGCGCGATGCGGCGGCCACCGTTGCCAAGCTCAATGAGGAACTGGCCAAGATCCAGTAAGACTCGGCTGCCGGTACCGCTCTGTCAGAGCGGTGCCGGTTTTATGCCAAAAGGCTGGCTATGACGCCGGAAGATGTGGTGTGCACCGGCTCTTTTCCCTTTCTGCTGGGCCCACGGGGCGCGTGGGCGGGGACTGTTCTCCGGACCGGCTGTGTGCCTGCGCCGGAGCCGGGCAGGTGCCGGCCCCCATCGATCAGACCAATCAACACCCAAAGAACAACCCGGAACGGGATCCAGAGCAAGATTCATGAGTGCACAAACCGATCAGCGCGACAATCAAGGGCCGCCCAAAGGCGTTGGCCCCATGCAGCGCCGGGAGATGTGGCTGGCCTATCTGATGCTGGCGCCGACCTTTGCCATCATCCTGATGATTGTGGCCGGTCCGCTGCTGGCCAATTTCTGGATCAGCGTGAAACCGGTGCAGCTGGCGGATTTGCGTCCGCCGACCGTGCTCGTCAATGAACGCCTGCGCGGCCGTCCGGCTGCGCCTGGGGACAGCGCGGAGCTGGAATACCGGCTGCGCAACTCTTCAAGGGACGCAGAGATCCGCGATGTGGTCCTGCAGGATGAGATCCCGGAAGGCTTTGCGGTCACAGCCCTGCCGGCTCCTTGCGCCCTGGACGGGCGGGCACTGACCTGCCGGATCGGCACCGTCGCGCCGGGATGGCGGGAACGGCTGAAACTGGCCGGCACCGTGGACGCGGCCTTTCTGGCAGCCAGCCGTCCGGAGCGGGCGAGCACGCCGGTGGTGAGCGGGGACGCGGACAACATTCTGACCAGCTTCGACTTCACCCTTGAAAACTTCCAGCGGATCTTCAGCGCAGAGGAATTCTGGTCGGTTCTTCGGGTCACGTTCTATTATACGATCTTCGGCACCGGCGGGGCGCTGGTCCTGGGCCTGTTTGCCGCCCAGTTGCTGCACACCAGTTTTGCCGGGCGCGGTGTTCTGCGTGGTCTGTTTCTGTTTCCCTATGTCTCCCCGGTGATTGCGGTCGCCTTCACCTGGGTGGTGCTGTTCGATCCCTTTTCCGGAACGGTCAATGCGCTCTTGACCAAGATGGGCGTGGTGTCCGATCCGGTGAATTTCTTTGGCCAGCGGTCCATTCCCTTTTCGCTTTTCGGGCTGGAGCTGGAGTTCCCGCTGGCACTGACAACGGTGATCGCCTTTGAAGCGTGGCGGTACTTCCCCCTGTCCTTCCTGTTCATTCTGGCGCGCATGCAGTCGATCAACACGGACATGTACGAGGCGGCGGAAATGGACGGCGCAACGCCGTTGCAGCAATTCTGGTATCTGTCGCTGCCCCAGCTGATGGGCATCCTGTCGGTTCTGTTCCTGCTCCGCTTCATCTGGACCTTCAACAAGTTCGACGACATTTTCCTTCTGACCGGGGGCAATGCGGGCACGCGCACACTCACTGTTGATGTCTATGAGCAGGGGTTTGCCCTGTCGAATCTGGGCGCTGGCGCGGCTGTCGCGGTGGTGGTCTTTGTCGTGCTGGTCACTTTCGCCACCCTCTTCATCCGCTTTTCACCCAAGGAGGAAGGCCTATGAGCCAGGCTGGTCTCAAACCGGGCAGCGTGCTTCTGGCCGCCGTCACCGGTTTTATCTGGGGGGCGACCGGATGCGTGGTGACCGCCGTTACGCTCACCTTGATCACGGGAGAGGTGGCCTTGCCGCAGGCGACCGCTGCCGGTCTTGCCGGTGTCGCCGGTGCCCTTGTGCTGGTCTGGCGCAGCAGTTCGGCGGCCGCAGGCCTATCCGTTTGGGGGACGGCGGCAGCAGTCGTATTTCTGGTCCTCATGGCCGGGTCGTTCGCCGCGCCTTTTTCGCTGTCCCTCAGCGTTGTGCCGGTCTGGCAGGGGCTGGCCCTGATCACCCTTGTTGCCGGGATCACCTATGCCAATCACCAGTGTCTGGCGGGCGCCCGGCTCGGCGCCATGAGCCGGTATGAGCGGGAGGTGGTCTATATCCGCATTGCCAAGGGGATCGGGTTCATCGTCTTTTCCATCATCGTGGCCCTGCCATTCTATGTGATGGTGATGACCTCGCTGAAGAGCCAGCAGGCGCTTCTGGCGAATCCACTGGATCTGTCCATCGACCTGTCTCAAGGGGTGAGCGGCCTGTTCCGCTCCTATGTGGAGCTGTTCACCCAGTTCAATTTCGGCCGCTATCTTCTGGTCTCCGCGTTTGTCTCCGTCGCCACCGTGGTGCTGACCCTGCTTTTCTCCGTGCCCGGTGCCTATGCGGTCTCCAGGCTGCGCTTTCCCGGTCAGGCGCTGCTGGCCCGCTCGGTGCTGCTGATCTACATGGTGCCGGCCATCGTTCTGGTGATCCCGCTTTATGCGGTCTTCTCCCAGCTGGGTCTGCGCAACACCTTGACCGGGCTTCTGATCGTCTATCCGGCCACGACCATTCCGGTCGCGCTCTACATGCTGCAGGGCTATTTCCGGGGGCTGCCGTCAGAGCTGGAAGAAGCCGGTCTGATGGACGGGCTTTCCCGGGTAGGGGTGATCCTGAAAATCACCTTGCCGTTGTCATTGCCCGCGCTTGCCTCCGTTTCTCTCTATGTCTTCATGATCGCCTGGAACGAGTTCCTGTTCGCCTTCATGTTCCTGGACGATCCGGACATTTTCACCCTGTCGCGCGGGGTTGTGTCCCTGAATTCCTCCGAGGTGCCCCGTCAGCATCTCATGGCGGGCGCGGTCATTGCGACCGTGCCCGTTCTTGTCATTTTCCTCTGGTTCGAACGCTTCCTGGTACAGGGGCTGACGGCCGGCAGCGTGAAAGGCTAGCGCGGCATCCGGCACGCGTGCCGGTTTGTGCCGGACGTGCAGCGACACATCCAGTTGGAGCGTTTCCGGCATTTGGTTGCGAAGGCAACGCTTCAGGACCCGATCTTTTTTGGAAGAGGCCGCAAAGGCCCAAGGAGAAATCTGTGAGCTACACAGACCTGGACATGAAAGCAAAATCGATCCTGATCGAAAATGATCAGGGCGGCTACACGGTGCCGACCAAGGGGCTCTATCCCTATCAGTGGAACTGGGATTCGGTCTTTGTTGCGCTCGGATTTGCGACCTTTGATCCAGACCGGGCCTGGCGCGAGATCGAGATGCTGTTCGAGGGCCAGTGGCGCGATGGCATGGTGCCGCATATCCTGTTCCGCAAGGATGATCCAAGCTATTTCCCCGGCCCGTCTGTCTGGGGCACGGATGGCGGGCCGCTGCCCAGCTCCGGTCATTCCCAGCCGCCGGTGGCCGCAACCGTGATCCGCGATCTGGTAGAGCAGGACCCCGCAGGTGCCGCCCTTGGCCGGGCGGAGGCTTTGTTTGAAAAGCTGATGGCCTGGCACCGCTGGTTCCTGGCCTACCGGGACCCTCAAGGGGAGGGCGTTCTGGCAGTCATTCACCCATGGGAATCTGGGCGGGATAACCTGCCTGATTGGGACGAAGCCCTGCGGGCCGTCGAGATACGCGATATCGCGCCTTATGAACGCAAGGACACTTCCCATGTGGACCCGGCCATGCGGCCCCACAAGGAAGATTACGACCGGTATTTGAGCATCATGGCCGCCTGCCGGAAGGTGGGCTGGGACCCGGCTCAAGTGGCCAGTACTTGCCCCTTCTTTGTGGCGGATCCGGGGGTGACCTTCATTTTCCTGCGGGCTTGCCGGGACCTGAAAGCGCTGGCGGACAGGCTTGGCAAGGACGTGGAAAGCGCGGAGATCTCAGACTGGGTGGCCCGTCTGGAAACCGGATCAAAGCGCCTGTGGCATGAGGATCTGAAAGCCCATGTTGCCTTTGATCGCAGAACCGGCAAACGCACGGACGGCCTGTCCAGCGCCTCTTTCCTGGCGCTTTATGCGGGCCTTGCCGACGAGACGGTCCTGAGCGCGCTTCAGGCGCATTTCGACCGGATCTCGGCAAGGGTCCGCTATCTGATGCCGTCCTATGATCCGGACCATCGCAGCTACGAGCCGCTCAGATACTGGCGCGGGCCGGTCTGGGCGATGATCAATTATATGATCGCCCGGGGCTTTGCGGAGGCGGGCGACGGGACGCGCGCGGAAAAGCTGCGCGCCGATACGGCTGCTCTGATCAGCGCGAGCGGATTTGCGGAATATTTCAGCCCGGAAACGGGCATGGGCGCGGGCGGGGGCACCTTCTCCTGGACCGCTGCAATCTGGCTGACCTGGGCGTCGCCAACGCGTATCGAACAAGCTGCTTAACGACCGGAGAGAAAAGAACATGGGCGCTATTCAGCTCAACTGTGTCGAGAAATGGTTCGGCGATCTGCAGGTGATCAAGGGCATTGATCTGGAGATCGCGGACGGGGAATTCGTCATCTTTGTCGGTCCCTCCGGCTGTGGAAAGTCGACCTTGCTGAGGCTTATTTCCGGATTGGAGGAAACCAACCGGGGCACGATCGACATAGATGGCAAGGATGTGACGGCGCTGCCGCCGTCGGGCCGGGGCCTGTCCATGGTGTTTCAGTCCTATGCGCTTTATCCGCATATGTCCGTGCGCGAGAATGTGGGCTTCGGCCTGAAAACTGCCGGGATGCCCAAGGCGGAGATCGACCGCAAGGTGACGGCGGCGGCCGATGTGCTCAAGCTGGATGCCTATCTGGACCGGCGGCCAAAGGCCTTGTCGGGCGGTCAGCGCCAGCGGGTGGCCATTGGCCGGGCCATTGTGCGCGAACCCAGCGCGTTCCTGTTTGACGAGCCCTTGTCGAACCTTGATGCGGCGCTGCGGGTGGAAATGCGCTTTGAGGTGGCCCGGTTGCACAAGAGCCTGGGCACCACCATGATCTATGTGACCCATGATCAGGTCGAAGCCATGACCCTGGCCGACAAGATCGTGGTTTTGCAGGCCGGGAGGATCGAGCAGGTTGGCTCGCCGCGGGATCTTTACGAGCGGCCGGACAATCTGTTCGTGGCGCAATTCATCGGGTCGCCGAAAATGAACGTGCTGCCCTGTTCCATCGAGGGGGAGCGGTTTTCGCTGCAGGGCCATGGCGGCGGCCCCTATCTGCACGCAGGTCAGCCGCAGCAGCCGGTCAAGATTGGCATCCGGCCCGAGCATATGAGCCTGGTTGCTGACGGTGCGGGCCATTGCAGCGGGACGGTGGAGGTTGCCGAATATCTGGGGGCTGACACGTTCCTTTACGTGGCGCTGGATGGTCTGGAAACGATCCTGGTGCGCATTAGCGGCAGCGAGACTGTCGAGGAAGGCGCCCGGATCGGCCTGCAATTTGACGAAAGCCGTCTGCATTTCTTTGATGCGCAGGATCAGGCGGTCCGGTCCTGAACAATACGCAAAGCGGTCCTAAAGCGGAATGACATCGACCTTGTGGCCGGTGGTCTGTTCCCCGGCGGTGCGCAGGACGCCCTTGACCGGGGCCGCGTCGCCATAATCCCGGCCACGGGCCACGACGATGTGATCCTGGCCGACCCGCAGCGCATTGGTCGGGTCATATTCAATCCAGCCCACTTCCACACCGCACCAGGCGCGGATCCAGGCATGCATGGCATCAGCTCCTTCCAGACGAGGCTGGCCGTCCGGCGGCAGCGTTCTTAAAAAGCCGCTGACATAGCCCGCCGGAATGCCGATGCTCCTCAGGCAGGCAATCATGATGTGGGAAAAATCCTGGCAGACCCCGTGCCGGCGCTCGAAGGCCTCCAGGGCGGGGGTGTCCACGGTGGTGGCCTCCGCATCGAATTCCAGATCCGCATGCAGCGCCTTGCCGATGGCTTCAACGGCCGCAACCGCGCTCATCTCCGGGGCCAGATGCTCCTGGGCATAGACCGCAAAGGCAGGGGACAGCGGCAGGCGCGGAGAGGCGGCCAGAAAATGCACCGGCTCGTCTGCGGCCAATGTTTGCAGGGCGGCCAGTTCCCGGGGCAGGGCTCTCAACGGCGGTGAGATATCTAGTTCTTCCGATGTAGCAGTCCGCTCCACCCGGGCAGAGAGTTCAAACACAAGGTCGCTGTGGGAGGTGCGGTAGACCACATCTGTCACAGCGTTGCCGAAAAAATCGGTCCGGTCCCGTCGCTCAGAAGGCCGCGGCGACAGTTTGATGCTGGAGGAAATCAGACGCTGGGCCCCGGGAAGGGAGGCGGGCATCAGCCGCAGCGCATGGCGGCCCGAATTGGCCGGGCTGGCATAGTCGTAGCTGATCTCAAGACTCAGATCATAGAGCACGGCATCCTCACAACGGCTGGTCCGGTCCCCAAAAGACCTGTCCCGGCGCTTGTCCGGGAGATGACGTTCCCAAGTATGTGTCCGCAGCTGAGTGAAGACACCAGGTCAGAGCGTTTTCCCGTCTCTGCTTTTAAACGAACGGTGCTAGCGGATATAGGCATCTGACAGCTCCACCGACAAAAAGCCAATCTGGTCCCGCAGCTCTTCCAATACCTCCGGGGTCAGGGTTTCAGGGGTGGCAACCGCCAGCCGCGTATGGATCTGCAGCACCGAGCGGGCCAGATCCGACAGATAACCCTGGTCGGCGGTTTTGGGCAACTCGTCGATATGCTCCTTCATCTCCGTCAGCTGATACATGACGGAGCGCGGGTTCTTCGGGTCCATCGCCAGAAGATCGAGCACCGTTGCATGGCTGAGGGACACCGCATAGCGCCGGCTCATGGACATGGCGCTGTCACCCACTTCCAAAAGCAGTTCCAGCGCCCCGTCCGGTGCATCTGGACCGGTGAAGACGGCCAGAAGATCTGCCATGCGATGGGCCCGTTCCAGAGCCCGGCCGATGCTGAGGAACCGCCAGCCCGTGAACCGGTACATGTTTTCATGCACAAGGCCTGAGAAGCCGGTGATCTTGCGCAGAAGAAGGCCCATGGCGGCAGGAACATCCACACTTGTCAACTTGTCCCGTTTGGCGTTGACCGCACTCTGGTTCAGGTCGTTCAGCGCCAGCCATCCATCGACCGAAAACCGGTCCCGCACCTTGCTGGCGCTGTAGACGGCCGATTGCAAAATGGCAAGAAGCCCCTCGGGCACCGGTGCGTCCGGGGCGACGCCGATCGCCTCCAGATGCTCCGCCGTTACTGTCACCAGCGGGGCGTCGGGATCAACGGTTTCCATCAGCCGGGCGTGATAGGCCCGCAGCAGCCGGACCGCCCCTTCAGCCCGTTCCACATAGCGGCCAAGCCAGAAGAGATTGTCGGCGGCCCGTGATGGCAGGGCACCGGACTGGGATTTGAAAAACGGGGATTCAATCTGGTGCAGCAGCGTGTCGCGGGCAGGCTGGTGGCCGCCAACGATCCAGACATCGGCCGCTGAGCCGCCAGACTGCATGGCGATGGCGCTGGCACTATCCGCCTCGCCGATCCGGGCGAAGCCGCCGGACATGACTTCCCAGCCTTTCTGGGTACGGGCCAGAAAGACGCGCAGGCTCATGGGACGGGGCACCAGCTGCCCGCCGCTATAGGCCGGGGTAGTGGACAGGGTAACGGCTTCCTGTGCGACAAGCTGGCCCTGTTCCGTTTCGATCCAGCTTTCCAGAACCCCTTTGCGGAACTTGTCCGATTCCCGGCCGAGAAAATCGGTTTTCGAGGAGGTGAAAGGCAGCGCCGTGGACAGGGCCGGGCTGAACATCATGGACTCAGCATGGTCTTTCACATAGGCCCGGTTCGCGGCGTCGCCGCACCACCAGGTGGCCACATTGGGCAGTTTCAGGCTTTCGCCCAAAAGGTGCTCGCACATTTTGGGCAGAAAGGCGAGCAAAGCCCTGGTTTCCAGAATGCCGGAGCCAAGGGCATTGATCATGGTGACGGAGCTCTGGCGCACCGCCTCGACCATGCCGGGCGTGCCGATCTGGGAGATTTCGTTGAGTTCCACCGGATCTGTCCAGGCGGAATCCAGACGGCGCCACAGCACGCTGACCGGTTTGAGCCCTGCAACCGTGCGCACCATCAACCGGCCGTTTTCAACGGTCAGGTCCTCTCCTTCCAGCAGCATGAAACCGAGATAGCGGGCGATATAGGCATGTTCGAAATAGGTGTCGTTCAAGGGGCCCGGGGTCAGGATCGACACCCGGCTGTCCGGCTCGCCGCGCAGGTCCAGGAGATGGTCGCGGAAGCGGCGGAAGAATCCGGCCAGCCGGTGCACATTGGCCTTGGCAAAAAACTCGTTGAACACCCGGCCCGTGGCGACACGGTTTTCCAGGGCAAAGCCCGCGCCGGAGGGCGCCTGGCTGCGGTCGGACAGAACCCACCAGGTGCCGTCCGGCCCCCGGCCGATTTCAAAGGCGAGGAAATGCAGGAAATGGCCGGAAGCCGGAGAGATGCCGACCAGCGGGCGCTGCCATTCCGGGCTCTGGGCAATCAGGCTGGCGGGCAGATGACCGCCGGCCACCAGCGTGTTGGCGCCGTAAAGATCGCGGGTCACCTGTTCCAGAAGCTCGGCACGCTGGATGAGGCCGTCGGCGATGACCTGCCAGTCCTGTTCGCTGATAATGACCGGGATATGACTTAGCGGCCATTCCCGTTCGGGGGTGTCATCCTGGCCATATTGGCGGAAATAGACCCCGGCATCATTGAGATACTGGTTACCCCGGGCAAAGCGGCTGTTGATATCCTCTTCGCTCAGGGCGGACAGGTGGTCGAGAAAAGGTTTCCAGACGGGCCGGACGGTCCCGTCCGGGGCCAGCAGCTCATCGGAGACGCCCGGAAAGGGCCGGTAGGCCTTCAGTAGCTCATAGCCTGTGTCACCGGTTTCCGACGTTTCATTCAAACGCATTCACATACATCCCAACCCGGCCTGCCTCTCCGCCGGTTCCTCTATATATTGTGGGGCCGTCTGAGGTCCAAGGTCAACGGAAACTCCGGATGAGGATGTTCAGGCGGCGGGGCGTAGAGACCGGGCGTGTGCCCGTGGGGCTCAAACCGGGCCAGGCGCCTGGCCTCTGCCTCGTTGCCATTGACCGGGAAGGTGTCGTAACTGCGCCCGCCCGGATGGGCGACGTGATAGACGCAGCCGCCCAGGGCATGTCCGCTCCACCGGTCGAAAATATCGAAGGTGAGAGGCGCGTCAATGGGATGCACCGGATGCAGGGCCATGGCCGGTTGCCAGGCCTTGTAGCGCACACCGGCCACCGAAGTGCCGTTTGTCTCCGTCGGCTTGAGCGGCAGCGGACGGCGGTTGCAGGTGACGGTGTAGCGGTCCGGATCGGCCGTGGTGAGTTTGACCTGAAGGCGTTCGGTGGAACTGTCCGTATAGCGCACCGTGCCGCCAATGGCGCCGGTCTCGCCCAGAACATGCCAGGGCTCCAGGGCCTGCCTCAGTTCCAGATGCACGCCCTCCACCTCGATCTCGCCGCAAAAGGGAAAGCGGAACTCGGCCTGGGCCTCGAACCAGTCCCGGCGCATGGGAAACCCATGCTGATTAAGGTCTTGAAGAACGTCCAGGAAATCGGTCCAGACAAAATGGGGCAGCATGAACCGGTCATGGAGCGCGGTGCCCCAGCGGGTCAGGTTGCCGGAGAGTGGATGCTGCCATAACCGGGCGATCAGGGCGCGCAGGAGCAGCTGCTGGGCAAGGCTCATGCGCGGGTCCGGCGGCATTTCAAAGCCCCTGAATTCAACCAGTCCCAGGCGTCCGGTCGGGCCGTCCGGAGAATAGAGCTTGTCGATGCAGATCTCCGCCCGGTGGGTGTTGCCGGTCACGTCCACCAGAAGATTGCGCAGCAACCGGTCTACCAGCCAGGGGAACGGCGCGGGCGCTTCCCCGGGCCGGTGGATCTGGGAGAGCGCGACTTCCAGTTCATAAAGCCCGTCGTGGCGGGCCTCATCGACGCGGGGAGCCTGGGAGGTCGGGCCGATGAAGAGTCCGGAAAACAGGTAGGAGAGGCTCGGGTGCCGCTGCCAGTGCAGGATCAGGCTGCGCAGGAGATCCGGCCGCCGCAGGAAGGGGCTGTCGAGCGGTGTGGCACCGCCCACCACAACATGGTTGCCGCCGCCGGTGCCCGTGTGTTTGCCATCAATCATGAACTTGTCCGCCCCGAGCCGGGACTGGCGCGCGTCTTCATAAACGCCTTCGGTAATCGCTGTGCAGTCCTTCCAGCTCGCGGCCGGGTGAATATTCACTTCGATCACGCCAGGGTCTGGCGCGACCCGGATGACATTCATGCGCGGGTCGGGCGGCGGCGGATAGCCTTCAATGTGAACGGGCAGTTCCAGATCTTCGGCCGCAGCTTCGGCAACGGCGATCAATTCCAGATAATCTTCCAGACGCTCCACCGGGGGCATGAACACGCACAAACGCCCGTCTCGGGGCTCCACGGAGAGCGCGGTGCGCACGGAGGCGCCGTCCAATTCGGCATTGGACGTTGACTGTTCCTGCCGGTCCTGTTGCGGGGTGCCCGCCGTGAACCGGGCAATGTCCTGCCTGCGGCTCGCGTTTGGCTCCAGAGGAAACTCGGGCAGCGGATCGCGCGGTACCGTCGGGTCGGCCACATTGGTGTAGGGATACTGGGCCGGGGGCACATGGGGCAGGGACTCCAGCGGCAGCCGGTAGCCGGCCGGGCTGTCGCCGGGAACAAGAAAGAGGGCATCGCGGCGCAGCTTCCAGCGTTCCGAGCGCCAGCGGTGCCCGGATGATTTCGACTGCCAGCGCTGCACGGGCAGCACGTAACCCGCCGGGGTGCTGAGGCCCCGGTCGAAGACACGGGCAATCCGATGCCGCGCTTCGGCATCTTCCAGTTCGGAATTTTGCGGGGTGACGTTGTCCGGGAGGTTCGCCTCGCGCACCAGCCACACCGCCGGGTCCTCATAGGCTGGAACCACATAGTCTGGATCAAGATCGAGCCGGTCGGCAATCTGGTGCAGCAGGGCCTCGGCGCTGGCCGGATCTGCCTGTGTTTTGGAGCCCTCTTGGGCAATCAGCGATGGGTTGCGCCAGATCGGCTTCTCATCGCGGCGCCAAAAGAGCGAGAAAGTCCAGCGGGGCAGGGTTTCTCCCGGATACCATTTACCCTGCCCATAGTGCAGGAAACCACCGGGGGCGAACCGGTCGCGCAAGCGGCGGATGAGCGTGTCGGCCCGTTCGCGCTTGACCGGTCCGACCGCATCCGTGTTCCATTCGGCCGATTCAAAATCGTCAATCGACACAAATGTGGGTTCGCCGCCCATGGTCAGGCGGACATCTTCCTGGGCTAGAATCCGGTCAACCTCTTCCCCCAGATCGTTCAGCGCCGTCCAGGCCTCGTCGGAAAACGGCTTGGTGATGCGCGGATGCTCGGCGATTCGGGCCACTTTCATGTCGAAGGAGAAATCAACCTTGGCATCGCTGGCCAGCCCGGCAATCGGAGCCGCATTTGTATAGTGGGGGGTGGCGGCCAGCGGGATATGGCTTTCGCCGGTCAGCAGGCCTGATGTTGGATCAAGGCCGATCCATCCGGCGCCGGGCAGATAGACTTCCGCCCAGGCATGCAGATCGGTGAAATCATGGTCGGTGCCGGAGGGGCCGTCCAGCGCCTCCAGATCCGGTTTCAACTGGATCAGGTAGCCGGAAACGAACCGGGAGGCAAAGCCGAGATGACGGAGGGTTTGCACCAGGAGCCAGCTGGAATCCCGGCACGAGCCGGTGCCCCGGTCAAAGGTTTCTTCCGGGGTCTGGACCCCGGGTTCCATGCGGATGACATAGCCGACTTCCTTGGACACGAGCGCATTCAGCGCAACGATGAAGTCGACCGTGCGCTGCGGCTCTTTCGGAATGGAGGCCAGAAACGCCTTCAGCCGGGGCCCCAGGGGCTCGGTGCGTTTGTAGATCTTCAGATCCTCGCGCAGCTCTTGCGGATAGTCGAACGGCCATTCCTCGGCGCTTTCCTCAACGAAGAAGTCAAACGGATTGTAGACCGTCATGTCCGCAGCCAGGTCGACCTCGATCTTGAACTCGCGCACGGGCTCGGGAAAAACGAACCGGGCCAGCCAGTTGCCGTAAGGGTCCTGCTGGTGATTGACGAAGTGGTTGCCCGGGGACACTTTGAGCGAGTGGGACAGCACCCGTGTGCGGCTATGGGGGGCGGGGCGCAGCCGGATGATCTGCGGGCTCAAGGTCACCGGCCGGTCATAGCGGTAGTGGGTCAGGTGGTAAATGCTTGCTCTGATGGACATTCCGGGCCCCTGAATGCGGATAACGGTTCGCTCAAGGTTCCACAAATAGGGCGTGCGCACCACGTCATTCTCTAGGCAATGGGCATTTTTGCAGGGCAGTCAGGCCAGGCAAGGGGGCCGTCAGTCCCTGTCTTTAACTTGGAGAAAGATAGATCTTATTTTTTCTTTCTCTATAAAAAATTTGTCTATTTCTCATATTGTTATGCAAAAAAGAGAGAAATGTCATTCCTGTGTAAATCTGTATTTAAGGTGTTTGCTGTGTCTTGGAAATGTCAAATATTTGAACGTCGGCCGAGCCGGGCGCTAGGCCTCTGAATAAGACACTGATGCTGGTCACAAGGTAGGACATGTTCGTTCGTTTTCTCATCTTCTGGATTGCCTGGAGCTGCGCCAGCATGGCCCAAGCTGGTGACTTTCGGGTGACGTTCATCAATCCGGGGGGCACCAGCGGCTTTTGGGGCGATGTCTCTGCCACAATGGCTGCAGCTGCGGACGATCTGAACGTGGATCTGGAGATTCTGAATGCTGATCGCCGGACCTACGGCATGGAAACCCTACTGTCGCAGCGGCTGAAGCAGGGCAATCCTCCCGACTATTTTATTCTGGTGAATGAGTATGAAGTCGGGGCAAGGCTTCTCCAGCAACTGGAGGGTACGCCGAGCAAGGTTCTGTTTCTGCTCAACAAACTGAGCCCGAAACAGCGGGTCATTCTGGACAGGCGGAAGGTGGATCTGCGCCGGATCATCGCTGCAATCGATCCTGACAATGAGACCGCCGGTTATGAAATGGCGATGTCTCTTTTTAAGCAGGAGCGGCTTCTGCACCCCGAAGGGGCGGATATTCACCTCTTGGCTCTGACCGGCGACACGCAAACGCCGGCCGGCCTGTTCCGGTCGACGGGCATGCAGCGGGCCGTTGCTGACAGTCCGGACGTGACCCTGATGCATTCGATCCCCGTGAACTGGAGCGAACAGGTGGCCTATGCGCGCACCCGCGCGATTCTCAAAAAGCGGAAGGTCGATGCGGTCTGGGCGGCGAGCGACGCAGTTGCCCTTGGCGCGAGCCGGGCAGCGGCCGAAATGGGTCTTGCTGTGGGAAAGGATATTTTCTTTGCCGGTCTCAATTGGTCAAAGCGGGGGATGGACGCCGTGAAGCGCGGTGAGATGACCATGTCTCATGGCGGGCATTTCTTTGCCGGGGCCTGGGCCATTGTGCTGCTGCGTGATCATTTTTTCCGGCCTTATGACAGCGAAATCTATGTGAATGTGCGCTTCAAGATGCAGCCGATCACGCCTGACAATGTTGCGCTCTATCTGGACCGGCTCGGGGACGGGGACTGGAGCAAGCTTGACTACCGCAGCTTTAGCAAAACACTGACAGGCCGCAGCAACTACGATTTTTCTGCAGAAGCTATTTTGAATGCTGCGTCAATTAACTGATTGGCCGAACTGAATTGCCTGTTGAAGCCCTGCGGAGCGCGCTGGCGTGGATCTGCGATCATAAGTAGCTGAAATTCAATCTGTTCAACTCCTTCTCTGCCGCTGTATAGGATAGGATGCGGTCCTCGGGCCGGAAGATTCCAGAGAGAGGTTGAGCGGACATGAGCAGCAAGTCTAGTGCGGGTGGTGCCTATAATCCGGCTGATGAAGGGGCGCAAATGGCCTTTGCGGACAAGATGTCTTATGGCGACTATCTTGGCCTGCCGCAGATTTTGAGTGCGCAAAACACCTTGTCGGAGGCACCTGACGAGCTGCTGTTTATTATTCAGCATCAGACATCAGAGCTTTGGATGAAGCTGATGCTGCATGAGCTGGATGGCGCCAGAACGTCGATCCAGCAGGATCATATGCCCGAAGCGATGAAGCTTCTGGCCCGGGTCAGCCGCATCATGGAACAGCTCAATTCCGCGTGGGATGTTCTGCGCACTATGACGCCAAGCGACTATACACAGTTCCGCGATGCGCTGGGCCAGTCCTCTGGCTTTCAGTCGCTGCAATACCGCCTGATCGAATATGCGCTTGGCAACCGCAATCTGGCCATGACCAGACCGCATGAACATGATGCGCAGAGCGCGGCCATGCTGGACAAGGAGCTGAACACCTTGAGCCTCTATCAGGTGGTGCTCGCCTTTGCCCGCCGTCAGGGACTGCCCGTGCCAGACGGCGTGACAGCCGCTCCGGCGTCGGCGCCGCATACGGATGTGCCGGAAATCCGGGAGCTTTGGCAGACTGTCTACCAGGAGCCTGGCCGCTACTGGGCCCTTTACGAGGTCGGCGAAAAACTGGTCGATCTGGAGGATTATTTCCGGCGCTGGCGCTTCAATCACGTGACCACGGTGGAGCGGGTGATCGGCTTCAAGCGCGGCACCGGCGGCACGGGCGGGGTTTCCTATCTCAAGCGCATGCTGGAGGTGGAGCTGTTTCCCGAACTCTGGCATGTCAGGACCGAGCTTTAGAGCGGCCTCTGGTGGCTCGTACCGGCCCGCCGGACGGCGTTGTGCTGCTTGACCGGCCAAACAGGCCGTCCGGCGTAACGCGTCTTGCCGGCAAACCGGAACGTGCCGTCAGATGGGTTCCTGTTCGTTGCGGTTGGTATTACTCCCTTGAAACTGCAACGGCCTTTCTCTTCAATTGACGGTTTCCCAACTCAGCCAGTGCCGCTAAGGTAATCGGCGGAAGTCTTCGTCAGAAAGGCTCCGGTTCGTTTTGAAGAGGGGAATTTTCAATGTTGAACAGACTTGCTGCAACAGCAGGTGTGCTTGCCTTGCTGTCCGGCGCGGCTCTGGCCGAACCTTTGAAGGTGGGAATGATCACGACGCTGTCCGGCGGTGGCGCCGGGCTCGGGATCGATGTGCGTGACGGTTTTCTGCTGGCAGTGAAACAGGCTGGAAACAAGGATCTTGAGGTCATCGTGGAAGATGACCAGCGCAAGCCCGATATCGCCGTGCAGCTGGCTGACAAGATGATCCAGTCGGAAAAGGTGGATGTGCTGACCGGAATCATCTGGTCGAACCTGGCCATGGCCGTGGTGCCGTCGGTGACCGCCCAGGGCAAGTTCTATCTGTCGCCGAATGCAGGCCCGTCCGCGCTGGCAGGCAAAGGCTGCCATCCGAATTATTTCAATGTGGCATGGCAGAATGACAACCTGCACGAGGCCGCCGGGGCCTATGCCAAGGAGGCGGGCTTCAAGAAAAGCTTCCTTCTGGCGCCCAACTACCCGGCTGGCAAGGACGCTCTGACCGGCTACAAACGCACCTATGACGGCGCCCTGGCAGGCGAGATCTACACCAAGCTGGGGCAGACCGATTATGCCGCTGAGTTGGCGCAGATCCGGGCCTCGGATGCGGACAGCGTGTTCTTCTTCCTGCCGGGCGGCATGGGTATCTCCTTTCTGAAGCAATATGCGGACAGCGGCATTGATCTGCCGGTGGTCGGGCCAGCCTTCTCCTTTGATCAGGGCATCCTGCAGGCGGTTGGGGATGCGGCGCTGGGTGTGAAAAACACCAGCCAGTGGAACAAGGACCTGGACAATCCGGCGAACAAGGCCTTCGTGGCGGCGTTCCAGAAAGAATATGGCCGGCTGCCGTCGCTCTACGCTTCCCAGGGCTATGACACGGCCAATCTGCTCTTGTCGGCCATGGCCAAGGCGGATGTGAAAGATGACGATGCCTTCCGTGCTGCGCTGGAAGCGGCGGATTTCCCATCGACCCGGGGGGCGTTCAAATTCGGCCCGAACCACCATCCGGTGCAGGATATTTATGTGCGTGAGGTGATCAAGGAAGGTGATGTCTACACCAACAAGATCATCGGCACGGCGCTGACAGAGCATGCTGATGCCTATGCGGCCGAGTGCAAGATGTAGGCGGTTCTTGCCGGTTGATCTGGCTGTTTGATGTGAGCGATGCCGGACCCGGTTCCCGGCTGCCCCGCGCGGTTCGCGCGGGGCATTTTGTTTCTGGAGCGTGCTGCGTTCATCCGGATTCAAGCTGATTTGTCTTTTGCGTTTTAGGTTTTGAGGTCAGCCTGCGGGAGGCAATCCACTCAAACGCGATTTGCCCGGAAGGCCGGGGCGTATTTGCAGGTGCAATATTTTCGTTTTGCACTGCAAACGAAACCATATCGGTAAAAAAATTAAAACGATTTGAAAGAACCGAAACTGAATTTCGCGCTAGGGATATTGTCAAATTTGTGCCACACTAAATATAGTGGAGGGCGTTCATGGCAGGTATTTTGCGCTGGTGAATGAACGGCTTTGGTTTCATAAATTTATAAAAATCAATAACTTACTTTTCATTTCGACACCCTGATCTATCTACTAAAAAATTAGTTTGACTTCGTGGCAGGGCTGTGTCCAAGTAAACGCGGCCCGTTAAAATGGCCTAGATATTCTCATGGGAGGAGAAACAGATGCGTAAGTATCTACTCTCCGCAGTTGCAGCCGGTGCTGTACTTGCGGGAGCAGGATCTGCTTTTGCCGACGAAGCAGCGGCGAAAAAGTGGATCGACCAGGAATTTCAGCCCTCTGTCCTGAGTAAGGATGAACAGCTTGCCGAGATGCAGTGGTTCATCAAGGCGGCTGAACCGTTCAACGGCATGGAAATCAATGTGCTGTCGGAAGGTATTCCGACCCATTCCTACGAGTCGGAAGTTCTGGCCAAGGCATTTGAGGAAATCACCGGCATCAAGGTGAACCATCAGATCCTCGGCGAAGGAGAGGTCGTTCAGGCCGTTCAGACCCAAATGCAGACCGGGCGCAATCTCTATGATGCCTATGTCAATGACAGTGACCTGATCGGCACCCATTCCCGCCTGCAGCTGGCCTATAACCTGACTGACTGGATGGCAGGCAACGGCAAGGATGTGACCAATCCGGGCCTGGATCTGGATGACTTTATGGGCACCCAGTTCACCACCGGTCCGGACGGAGATCTCTACCAGCTTCCCGACCAGCAATTTGCCAACCTTTACTGGTTCCGCAAGGACTGGTTCGACCGGGAAGACCTGAAGAAGGCCTTCAAGGACAAATACGGCTATGATCTCGGTGTGCCGGTCAACTGGTCCGCCTATGAGGACATTGCCGAGTTCTTCAGCAACGATGTGAAGGAAGTTGACGGCGTCACGATCTACGGGCACATGGATTACGGCAAGCGCGCACCGGATCTCGGCTGGCGGATGACCGATGCCTGGCTGTCTATGGCCGGTGCCGGCGACAAGGGTGAGCCGAACGGCGTTCCGGTCGACGAGTGGGGCATCCGTATGGAGAAAGGCACCTGCAACCCGGTGGGCGCATCCGTCTCCCGCGGCGGGGCGGCCAATGGTCCGGCGGCTGTCTATGCGATCCGCAAATGGGACGAATGGCTGCGCAACTATGCGCCTCCGGGTGCGGCCAGCTTTGACTTCTACCAGTCCCTGCCAGCGCTCAGCCAGGGCAATGTCGCCCAGCAGATCTTCTGGTACACCGCTTTCACCGCCGATATGGTGAAGCCGAAGTCGGAAGGCAACAACACCGTGGATGATGAGGGCACTCCGCTGTGGCGGATGGCACCGAGCCCTCATGGTCCCTACTGGGAAGAGGGCCAGAAGGTCGGGTACCAGGATGTGGGCTCCTGGACGATCCTGAAGTCTACTCCGGAAGACCGGGCGAAGGCAGCCTGGCTGTATGCCCAGTTCGTTGTCTCCAAAACCGTCGATACCAAGAAGAGCCATGTGGGTCTGACCTTTATCCGGGACAGCACCGTCAATCATGAGTCCTTCAGCGAGCGGGCACCGAAACTTGGTGGTCTGGTCGAATTCTACCGCTCGCCCGACCGGGTGGCCTGGTCTCCGACCGGTGTCAACGTGCCGGATTATCCGAAGCTGGCCCAGATCTGGTGGCAGCAGATCGGTGACGTGAACTCCGGGGCCTTCACCCCGCAGGAAGCCATGGACCGTCTGGCCGAGGAAATGGACATTGTCATGGCCCGCATGCAGCAGGCTGATGAACGGGCAAATGTCTATGGCGGCTGTGGACCGCGTCTCAACGAGCCGCAGGATCCGGAAGTGTGGCTGTCCAAGCCGGGCGCGCCGAAGGCCAAGCTGGCCAATGAGAAGCCGCAGGGTGAGACCGTGAACTACGACGATCTCGTGGCCCGCTGGTCCCAGAACTGAGGCTGGCAACACCAGATCCGAAACCGGGCCGGGGGCTTTCCCCGGCCTGGCAGGGCCTTCAAACCGGCTATCTGTCTTTCAGGCCGCTTTCCTGAGCGAGATTCCGGTTAATAGGCGAAAAAGCACGTGAAAACAAAAGATTAGAGTCTTTGGAGCGGATCCGGCGGATCGCGACAGACTCTGGTGGTGTGCCAAAGGGCTGTTAAAACCCATGTCTCTTCAACTGAACAACGTCAGCAAGCGCGTGCAGGGCATCACCCATGTCAAGCCCACCAGCCTGACGCTGCACCCCGGCCACTTCAACGTTCTGCTTGGAGAAACAGGTGCGGGCAAGACTTCGCTGATCAAGCTGATGGCTGGCCTCGACAGCCTGGCCTCCGGACAGATCCTGTTGAACGGCAAGGATGTCTCGAAGCTTTCGGCGCAAAAGCGCAACATCAGCCTGGTGCACCAGTTTTTTGTCAACTACCCGCATATGTCGGTGTTCGACAATATTGCCTCGCCGCTAAAAGTTGCCGGCGTGGCCAGGTCGGAAATCGAGGGCCGGGTCGAAGAAGCCGCCGCGCTGATGAAGCTGAAGCCGTATCTCGGCCGCAAGCCCCATGAACTGTCCGGTGGTCAGCAGCAGCGCACGGCACTGGCCCGGGCGATCGTGAAGGAAAGCGATGCGGTGTTCCTCGACGAGCCGCTGGCCAATCTTGACTACAAGCTGCGCGAGGAGCTGCGCGACCAGCTGCCGGACCTGTTTGCCGGGCGCGGTGCGGTGGTGGTCTATGCGACCTCAGAGCCCGAAGAAGCCCTGCTGTTGGGCGGCCAGACCGCGCTGATGAGTGGCGGTCACGTGGTCCAGTTCGGTCCGACAGCGGAGATCTACCGCCAGCCGAAAGATCTGGAGGCGGCCAAAGTGTTTTCAAATCCGCCCATCAACACCGCTGCCGTGCGGCTTCAAGGCGGTAAGGTTCATTTGGGCGATACCGTCAGCTGGAACGCGCAAGGGGCGGCGGCAGGTCTGTCCGATGGCCCCTATACGCTGGCCATCCGGCCCAACCACGTCATGCCGGTGGAAACCCCGGCCCATAGCGTGCGCTTGGACGGGCATGTTCAGGTGACCGAGCTGAGCGGCTCGGAAAGCAGCGCCCATTTCGACATGGACGGCCAGTCCTGGGTGTCTTTGTCGGCCGGTGTGCATCCCTATTCCGTTGGTGAAGTCCATTCCTTCTATCTGGACCCGAGCCATTGTTTCTTTTTTGCGCCTGACGGCGAACTGGCTGCCTGAGGAAGACTGTCATGGCTCAAATCACCCTGTCCGGCTTGCGTCACAGCTATCGTCCCGATCCCCGGGAGGCGGCAGACTACGCGCTGAAGCAAATCGACCTGACCTGGGAAGATGGCGGCGCCTATGCGCTGCTCGGCCCGTCCGGCTGCGGCAAATCCACCTTGCTCAACATCATTTCCGGGTTGCTGGTGCCCTCTGAGGGCAGCATTCTGTTTGACGGTGAGGAAGTGACGGCGCTGCCGCCCGCCTGGCGCAACATTGCACAGGTGTTCCAGTTCCCGGTCATTTACGACACGATGACGGTCTATGACAATCTCGCTTTTCCCTTGCGGAATCGGGGCCGGGACGAGGCAACGGTCAAGGAGCGGGTGACCGCCATTGCCGAGATGCTGGAAGTCACCGAGATGCTGACCACGCGTGCGTCGAACCTGTCGCCTGACAACAAGCAGAAGATCTCCATGGGCCGGGGCCTGGTGCGCCAGGACGTGAATGTTGTCATGTTCGATGAGCCGCTGACGGTGATTGATCCGCATCTGAAATGGAAACTGCGCTCCAAGCTGAAAGAGCTGCACCAGCGGGTCAAGGCCACCATGATCTATGTGACTCACGACCAGACCGAGGCGCTGACCTTTGCGGATCAGGTGGTGGTGATGCAGGACGGCGAGATCGTCCAGATCGGCACGCCGATTGATCTGTTTGAGCGGCCCGCCCATACGTTTGTCGGCCATTTCATCGGCTCGCCGGGCATGAATGTGCTGCCCTGTGAGGTCCGCGGGGACAGCGCATTTTTTGCCGGCAGCCAGGTCCTCCTGGAAGGACCGGTCCTGCCCGGCAGTACCGGCTTGCCGGAAATCGGCATCCGGCCGGAATTCGTCACCGTGTCGGCGGATGGTACAGGTCTGGAGGCAAGGGTGCGCAAGGTCGCCGATGTCGGCCGGCACAAGGTTGTTGAGGCCATGGCAGGGGACAACCGCATCCACGCGATCCTGGAAGGGGAGGCACCCAATCAGGGCGATGCAGTGCATCTGGCCTTCAAGCCATCCCAGACCCGGCTCTACAAAGACGGCTGGCTGGCCACAACGCCAGGGGAGGGCGTTCAGTGAAAACCCAAAATCAACGCGCCTGGCTGTTCGTCACACCAGTGCTTCTTCTGGTCGCCTTCAACGCGCTCATCCCGATGATGACCGTGGTGAATTACTCCGTTCAGGAAACCTTTGGCGACAACCTGTTTTTCTGGCAGGGACTCGACTGGTTCGAGCAGGTGCTGCGGTCCGAACGCTTTCACGATGCGCTGGGGCGCCAGTTCCTGTTCACCTTCCTGATCCTGATCATCGAGGTGCCGCTCGGCATTGCCATCGCGCTGGCCATGCCGCGCAAGGGGCCGTTCGTGCCCTTCTGCCTGGTGACCATGGCCCTGCCGATGCTGATCCCATGGAACGTGGTCGGTGCCATGTGGAACATCTTCACCCTGCCGGATATCGGCCTGCTTGGCTATTTCATGAACCATACGCTGGGCATTTCTTATGACATGACCCAGGACCCGGTGGCGGCCTGGGTGACGATCATTGTCATGGATGTCTGGCACTGGACGTCGCTGGTGGTGCTTCTGGCCTATGCGGGACTGGTGTCCATTCCCAATGCCTATTATCAGGCGGCGGAAATTGACGGGGCGTCCAACTGGGCCATCTTCCGCTTCATTCAGCTGCCGAAAATGAAAACGGTGCTGACCATCGCCATTCTGCTGCGCTTCATGGACAGCTTCAACATCTATACCGAGCCGTTCGTTCTGACCGGTGGCGGACCGGGCAATTCCACCACATTGCTGTCCATCGATCTGGTGAAAATTGCTCTCGGTCAGTTCGACCTCGGCCCGGCAGCTGCCATGTCACTCATCTATTTCGCCATCACGCTTCTGGCCTCCTGGCTGTTCTACACGCTGATGACGAAAAACGATAACAAGTCCTGAGGAGAACCGTCATGCGACTGAAAAGCCTGGTTCCCGCGCTCTATATTCTCTTCCTGATGCTGCCGATCTACTGGCTCGTCGCGATGAGTTTCAAGACCACCAACGAGATCCTGGCCGGGTTCTCCCTGTTTCCGCAGACCTGGACCCTGGCCAACTATATCGAGATCTTCACCGACCCGACCTGGTAT
Source organism: Roseibium sp. AWQ4_290 (assembly GCF_056160985.1). Classification (NCBI taxonomy): domain Bacteria; kingdom Pseudomonadati; phylum Pseudomonadota; class Alphaproteobacteria; order Hyphomicrobiales; family Stappiaceae; genus Roseibium; species Roseibium sp. AWQ4_290. The sequence goes on along the minus strand of NZ_JBSWYG010000012.1, from coordinate 65,286 downwards.
TGGGGTTATATCAACTCCATCTTCTATGTGACCTTGAACACGGTGATCTCCGTTCTGGTGGCGCTGCCAGCAGCCTATGCCTTCTCCCGCTACACCTTTGTGGGCGACAAGCATCTGTTCTTTTGGCTTTTGACCAACCGGATGGCCCCGGCTGCCGTCTTTGCGCTGCCGTTCTTCCAGCTCTATTCGGCGGTGGGCCTGTTCGATACCCATATCGCCGTCGCTCTGGCCCATTGCCTCTTCAACGTGCCGCTGGCGGTGTGGATACTGGAAGGTTTCATGTCGGGCGTGCCCAAGGAACTGGACGAGACCGCCTATGTGGACGGCTATTCCTTCCCGCGCTTCTTCATGACCATCTTCCTGCCCGCGATCAAGTCCGGCGTCGGAGTCGCGGCCTTCTTCTGCTTCATGTTCTCCTGGGTGGAACTTCTTCTTGCCAAGACGCTGACCGCTGTCGAAGCCAAACCCATTGCCGCCGTCATGACCCGGACCGCGTCCTCCGCGGGCTATGAACTCGGGCTACTGGCGGCCGCCGGGACCTTGACCATCATTCCCGGGGCCATCGTCATCTATTTTGTCCGTAATTATATTGCTAAGGGCTTTGCCCTGGGGAGGGTGTGATGCTGGGATGGATGGCCTGGACCTTGCCGACGGCACTTTTGTTTGCCGGAATCTTTTCTGCAATCGGTCTGCTTACGTTTCTGGAAATTTGCTATCCGGGCGGGGCCGCTCGCCGCGGGGTCCTGGGGTTGACCACAACACGGGGGGACCGGCTGTTCATCACGCTGCTTGGCACCGCCTATATCTTTCTGGCCTGGCTGGGGCTGGTGGGCAATCCGCTTTGGTGGCCCCTGGCGCTCAGCATCGGCTGGGGCACCTTCTGCTTCTGGAAAGTCTGACAGGATGCGCGGGGATGTCTTCCTGACTGTCAAGCCGCCGGTGTTTTCACAAGTGATGGCGATCCGTCAGGCGCTGCAGGAAACGGAAAGTCGCTGGTAATTTCAAAACGGTCATGCATGAATAGACTGAAGGGCGCGCACTGGTTTGATCCGTTTGAAAAAACCGGTGAGGGCTCTTGCCACATCCAAACTGCAAGCGGCACAGGGCTGTAATGAGAAAGCGTAAAAGCAACGAGTTTCTGACGGAAGTCGAACTGGAGTTCATGACCGAACTCTGGAAGCTTGGCGAAGGCTCCGTACGGGATATTCTTGCCGCGCTGCCCCAGGACAGACAGCTTGCCTACACGTCCTGCGCCACCATCATGCGGATTCTGGATGAAAAAGGCTTCGTGGACAGCCGCAAGGAAGGCAAAACATTCATCTATAGCCCCCGGCTGACCAAGGATACGTACCAGTCCCGGTCTTTGAGAAATCTGTCTGACAAATTGTTCGATGGCACGCCTGCATCCCTCGTGGCCCGGCTTGTCGATGAATACCAATTGTCAGAGGCCGATCTGGACGAAATGAGAGCGTTGCTGGACAGGAGGAGGACAGATGACGCTACTTGACCCGATTTTTGAAATCTATCTCGACCTGAATATTACCCTGGCCATCGCGGCCCTGGTATGGCTGACCGCAAAACTGGGTCTGGCGCGCTTCGGGAGACGGCTCGCCTTTACCTATCAGCTCGGTCTTTTGAACGGGCTGTTTGCCATTGTGGTTCTGTCACCGGCCGCCGTGGCGCTCTGTCAGTTCCTGCAGGCGGCGCAGATTGCGCCGGCTGCCCTGTCGGTCAATCTGGCCGACTATGCCGTTTCGCAATATTTGCGCGGTGGCATCGCTCTTCCTGCGGAAGACTTCCAGGCTATGCTCGGCGTGCGCAGCCGCCTGACAGACCAGATTGTGGGCTTTGCGCCGGGCGCCGGGCAGGCTATTGCCCTGTTTCTGGCGGTGGGCTTTGCGTTCTTTGCACTCCGGTTTTCCATCAGTTTCCGGCGTTTGCGCCGGGTTCTGTCCAGCTGTCATGCCTGGCACCGGGCCGGACGGCTGCATCTGCTGCTGTCCGACCGGGCGCTTGTGCCGTTTTCCGCGCGCGGACTTGTCCGCCACTATGTGGTGATCCCATCCGACCTGCTGGGCCGCCCGGAGGACTTGAAGCTGGTGCTGAAACACGAATTTCAGCATGTGCGTCAGGGGGATGTGACCTGGGAGATCGGGCTGGAACTGCTGCGCCCATTCTTTTTCTGGAATCCGTTCTTCTTCTTCTGGAAGTCGGAAGTTGAGCGCCTGCGGGAGCTGGCCTGTGACCAGAAGGTGGCTGAAGACGTTCAGGTGGATCTGCGCGCCTATTGCCTGTGCCTGCTGCATGCGGCACAGGCGGGCCTGAGGCGGCGCCAGAACCAGCTTGTCCCGGAGCGAGCCGGCTCTATGGCCGCCGTGGCGCTTCTGGAAGTGCAGGACCGGCTGCTGCGGCGCTCGCCTGCGCACAAGCTGCGCCGGCGTCTGGAGGCGCTTCTGGAAACGGACCGGTTGCGGCCCCATTGGAGCCTGGTCGGCCTTGCCGTGCTGCCCATGACCGCCCTGGTGTTTGTGGCGGCCCTGTCGATCCAGAAACCGGCGGACTGGAGCCAGGACCGGATCATGCTGTCGACCATCGTCAATCTGGAACGGCTGCAGACGATCAATTCCTTCGGACAACGCCCGCTGCGGTAACAGCTGGCTGCGAAGACCCGTACAAGATGCGCTCCGCCTTGAGGCCGGGTGCGGGCAGCGTGCGTGTTGTGCCTGCCTATTTGACCTTGAGCTTGCCGCTGTCTTTTTTGTCCTGGCTGTCATTGGTCCAGGTGATGCGCAGGTCCAGGCGGGACTGGCCGTCTTCCATCGTGGCTGTCACACGCAGGTTCATGAGCCCGTTGGGTTCCAGGGTGATCTCGCCCGTGTCATCGCCGAATTGCAGCTCGCCCTTGGCGATGCCGCGCTTGACCGCATCCAGCATTTTCTGGATCGATTTTTTGTCCTGCATGGATTGATGCCGGAACCGGCCCTTGCGTTCCATCATCGTGTAAGCCCGTGCTGGTTCAGGATCTCTGCCGGGTTGAACAGCTTGGCATGGGGGTAGTCCCGGCTGATGCCGATGATGTTGCCGTCCGGATGAATGATCGTTGCTCCCGTTCCGATGCCGTCCAGACCTTCCGATCTCCTGGAGTGCCGGTCAAGAGTAACATCCGCTTCCAAATGCAAAAGCCCTTGTTTTGCTGTCAGTTCCTGGCCTGCATGGCGGTTCACATGGCCCTGAACCAGCATCTTGATCCCGGCCAGATGCAGCTCTTCCACGCCCCGGTCCGTCAGGGGATGATCGACGTCCCGGTATTTTGTGCGCACCAGATTGGCCATGGTGCCGGAATAGAACACAAACGGGTCCTTGCGGCTTTCCTTCCGAAAGCGCCGGTTCACATAGGCAATGCCCTTGGCGGAGATCTGCCCGGCCATGCTGTCGTCAATGCCGGCATGGACAAACAGCAGGGAGCCGCTCTGGTGCACGGCCTTCATGCTCTGGAAAAACCAGGCATAGCGGCCGCCGGGCTCGATGAAGAGGGTCCTGCAGGCAAGGGCGGCCGCATAGAGTTCGCGGATCGTGAGGCCAACCTCCCGGGCATGCTCTGCAAAGCCCGCTGTCTTTTTCTTCAGCCGCTTCATTTCCTTGCGGACGGCTGCCTCGTTCAGGTAGCGCTCTGCGGCCTTGGGAAACTCCTTTGTCCACTTTTTGCCGGGTACCATCAGGGCAAGACAGGCGTTCTCATCCGGCAGGGCACTCAGATCCGCGTCCCGGCCCACATGCCGGTCAAAGACCTCACGCAGGAGCGGCATGACCTTCTTGCCCATGCGCACGAACATATGAGCGTTGAGGGAGCTGCGTTTCACGGTAAGGGATTCCAGGCCGAGAAAAAGGCGCAGGTCATGGTTCCCGGCCAGAAGCACCGTGTCCGCTCCCTGTTTCATGAGTGCTGCGACACAGTCGAGCAGATCCAGGTTGCTGGGGCCCTTGTCCAGGCAATCGCCGCCAATGATGATCTGGCAGCGTCTGCCAAAGGCGGTCAGCGCGAAGGTGTCCAGTTCCGGCCCGGTACGCATGATCGCCCGTGCCGCCACAAGGGAGCGGAGCAGGCTTTCGGCATCCGCATGAAGGTCGGAAATGAAGATGACCGGTTTGTCCGGCCAGTCCCAGGGGCCAAGCGCGTTGACCCGGGCCAGGCTGGACAGCAGATCCGGCGCGGGCACTCCGTCTGAGGCCGTTCGCCCGGCCTCTGCCTTCAGTGGCCAGGGGACCAGGCTTTCGGGAATGCCGAGCCCGTCTGCCACACCGGGGGCAATGGGAGGGAGGAAAGGGGTCAGGGGCCTTTGGGTCATGGGTGTTTCCATCCGTCTTCGTCAGTCGAGGGCGGGGTCCAGCGGGCGGCGGTCTTTCCACGCGCCGGCATGGTGGTGCCAGATGGGGCCAGGGCTGCGTTTCAGCACCACGGGCCGGGCGTGGTGCATGCTCAGTCGGGCAATGTCGTCAAAGGCGAGCACTCCGAGATGGTGGGCCGCATGGCGCAGGGACGCACCATGGCCCACAAAGATCTGGGCCGTTGCGCCACTTGCCGCGCCGTCCGGGAGGGCGGACAGGTTCTTGTCAAGAAGGGATGCCACTCGTTCGCCTGCCTCCATCAGGCTTTCCGCCCCCTGAACGGGCAGCCTGTAATGGCTGTCGGATTTCCAGTTGCCCGGCGGCGGCGGATAACGCGGGTCGTCGTCGAGGATCTGGACAATGTCCTGCAGGCTCAGATTGGCCATTGCGCCAACGCTGCGTTCCGCCAGGGTTTCGTCTTCGCTCACCTGAAACGCTGTTCCGGTGGCCTCCCCAAGGGCCCTTGCCACCAGGGTGGCGGTTTCCCAGGCCCTGAGCTGCCGGGAGCAGATAATCTCAGCGGAGAGTTGCCAGCCATGGGCCTTGGCAAGATCCGCCAGCTCCCGCCCGGCGCTTTCGGCCTGATGGCGGCCGGCCTCGGTCAGCCCATAAGGCTGCAGCGCGCTCGGGGTGTCCGGCTTTTGCCGGTACGCTCCATGGCGCAGCAGGATAGCGAAGCGGTCCGTCATGGGCCCCGTCATCGGTCAAGCCGCTCCCAGAAGGCTTGCGCCTGCATCAAAAAGGGCATCGAAATCGATCTGTCCGGTCACTTCCCAGACCTTGATGCCGTCAAGGGCTGAAAGATACGCGGCCTCATCCAGCGGTGAGCTGTCCGTCCAGAAAGTGCCGTCAGGGGTCTGGAAGAATGGGCCGGGGCTTTTCATGATCGCCGCGAGAAGGTCAGGGCGCCCGCTCAGGGAAACGGCGGTCAACTGTGTGGGGGCAAGACTGTCCCGGGACCAGTTCAGCACCCAGAAATCAGTGAGCTGCGCGTCATGGGAAATGCGGCCGGGACCATAAATGTCCTCAATGAAGAGGTCGTATTTCTCTTCCAGGTGCCAGAGGTCATCCGGCTCCATGTTGAGCAGTTCCTCTTCCCGTTCTTCATCCAGAAGACCGGTAAGGCGGGCATTGGTGACGATCGTGCCCGGATTGATGCGCGGCAGTTTGGGAATGCCAAGCGCGTCGGTCCCGTCGAGGCCCTTGCGCACCAGCAGGCGGTCATTGGTCACATATTGAGTTCCAGCCAGTTCCATCAGGCGCAGCATGGTGGTGGATTTGCCACCGCCCGACAGGCCGGAAATCGCGAGGCCCTTGTCCGGCGTCCGTACAGCGGCAGCGTGGCAGGCCACCCAGCCATCCCGCTGAAACCGGTTCAGGATCTGGGTGTTGACGAAATTGATGACCTGGTTCGGATAGTCTTCCGACGGGCCGAAGGCGATGGTCCAGGCAGGGGACTGCAGGAACTGCATTCCTGTGCGGACTTTGAGAACCAGGCGCCCATGGGCGAGATCGCAGATCGCGTCCTTGCGCCCTGTCTTGCCCGGCTCTCGGGCCCAGTCCCGATAGTCGACCGTAAAGGGGAGTTCGGCCGGCCCCAGCGCATAGACGGTCATGTCGGGCCGTGCCGGTTCGGTGATCACATGTTGGAAATAGCGCAGCAATTCGGCCAGAAGCTTGTCCGACGTGCAGCGGATTTCCAGAATGTAGCCACCGACGGCCAGACAGACCGGATCGGAGGCGCTGGTGGCCCTGACCGGTGCCAGAGCATCGGCAATGTCCTGAACGTCTATTCCGCTCATGTGCTGACCCCCGCAATCACATGGTCCGCGTAAAGGCTGGCTGCATCGATGGAGGCCCCCTCCTGGGCGCCCTTGAACCCACCGAACGCGGACACTTCAAAGACAATCGGCCCGTCATCAGTCAGGCCGACATCAACCGTGGTGAAATCCAGCTGGAACGGGGCTTGCGCCCGGGTGGCCAGATCGATCAGATCCTGATCCGGCGCGAACGGTTCATATTTGCCCCCATGCAGGATGGTGGTGTTCCAGCTGTCGGTCTGGGCCACCCGGGCATAGGTGCCAAGATACTTGCCGCCCAGAAACACCATGCCCAGATCCCGGCCGGACAGGTTGACCTTCTTCTGCAGATACATCACCGGATTGTCCGCCTTGAACGCGGCAATCTTCTCCTTTAAGAGAGCGTCGCCCATTTCCGCATCCATCAGCGTCATGCCCCGGGCCTTGGTCGAGAACAGGGGTTTGAAGACGGCGCCGCCAAACCGTTTGACGGCGGCAAGCGCTTCCCCTTCATGCTCCGTGACACAGGTGGCCGGCATGGGAATGCCCGCATTGGCAAGGGTCACGGTGCAGCTGAGCCGGTTGACGAGGCCGAGAATGGACGCAGTTCTGGAAAACACCCGGACGCCCGCCCCTTCAGCCACCCGCAGCAGTTCCAGCCGGTCCAGCGTTGCCGGGCTGTATTCCTGGCTGATTTTCTTCACCACCAGCCCATCCAGCGCGCACAGGTCCTGGCCGCCTGCCATAAGGGTGCGCCGGTCTAGGTGCAGGGCCGCGTCGGCCATGTCGACCACGCAGCGGAAGCCGGTGCGGCTTTCCAACGCGTCGGCAAGAACTTCGGTGGACCATTTGCCGGGAATGCCAATGACGCCGATTTTCAGGTCAGTCAACGAAGATCTCCTTCATGTGCAGACGGAAAGCGGCCTCGTGTCCGGGCGGGCAGGCGACGGCCCGTTCGATCAGGTAACGGGCCCGCAGCCACATTCGCCGGGCGTGCAGTTTGTCGAAAATGAAACGGGTGGAGGTGGCAAAGGAGCGGGCAAGTCCGAGGGCCAGCCGGTATTCGAATGTGGCATCCTCCTGTTTGCGCGCAAAGGCCTTGGCGGATTTGTAAAAAGCCTGGGACACCAGCATGATGCGGTGCCGGGTCTCCCGGTCCAGCACCTGCAGCCGGTAGTTGGAGACCATGAACACCGAAACATCCTGCACATAATCCATATAGCGGGAGCGGTGAAGGTCGATGAAATGAACCCGGTTTTCGCCTGGGTCATAGATGATGTTGTCGACGTTGAAATCGCCGTGAATATAGACCGAGAAAGGTGCTGACACTGCCGCTTCACGCTCGGACGCCCGTCCGATCAGGGCATCGAGGGACGGCAGCTTTTCGCCGGAAAACCGGATGGCCGTGTCCTTGAACTCCGGATGCACCCGGCGCACTTCGCCAAGCCGTTTGGCCAGTTGCTGCATGCTGCCAAGCTCGGCCGGCTTTTTGGTCTTGGTCTGTTTCCAGACATCCTTCAGCGTGCCGGAAAGACACGTGAGGGCCTTTCCGCACAGCTCTTCGGACTCGTTCAGTACGATATGTTCAAATGTCAGGCCGGGAAGATGCTCAATGAGCAGCGCAGCCGATTGGTTGCGCTTTTCATATGAGAGGATTTTCGGCGCCAGCCCGGGATAGATCGCATGCCAGCTTTCCACGCCCTCGCGTTCTTCCTTGACCTTGCTTTTCTCCCCGTCCTTGAAGACGGCGGCGACCGCTTGGGTCTTCTTGTCCTTGATTGCGGAGATCGAGCTGCCCGACCGGGTTTCGGCGATTGTCTCCACCTTGAGATCACCACCTGCGCCGTCCAGGTCCGACATCAGGCTTTGCAGGGCGAAATAGCGCTCCAGATTGACGGGTTGGCCGATATTGGCGGAAATCAGCGCTTCGCTGATCGATTTCAAGCAATCGCCCATGCGCTGGAATTCGCTAGCCACAAGCAGGCTGTTGGCTATGTCGGAGGGTTGAAGCGCCGCGTTGCGCATTTCCTTGGTGTAGGCCTTGAACAGCTTGCGGTAGTCGGCCTCGATCTTTTTCTGCAACTCGCCGATTTCGATGGCTTCTTCGCTGTCATTGCCGAAGAACGCCGTCTCGATCTTGCCAACACCTTTGCGCACGGAGCGGACCAGGGCGGGATAGCGCTCAGGCAACAGGGTCCCGAATGTGTCGATGCGCTCCACATGGCGCAGGGACTGGCGGGCCTGATTGGCCAGCCGCTGCAGATCCGTTGCGATAAATTCCAGGCTGCGCAACGTCAGGTGCTTGCGGTTGTTCTTCCTTGTGGAGGCCAGCTGACGCAGGCAGGCGCCGTGAATACGCGTCTTCAGATTATGCGCATAGCCTGCCCTGTCCATGATTCGCCGGGCACGGACCGTTGTCGGCTCCTGGAAGAAAGCCTCCAGCTGCAGCATCTGTCCGTCGATTTCAGCGCACAGAAAGTGGAGGTTTTCCCGGATGGATTTTGGCAAACTAGTCATTGCATGATCCGAGATAGACTTCGAGGACCCGCCTACAGCCAAGTGAAAACAGTTTTGTGACATAGGCGGGACGCAGCTGTTGAGCGTTTTCCGTGCCGATCCATACGGTGCCGGTCTGATGGGGGTCGGGTTGAGGCCCCAGTGTGGGGGCATAGCTGTCGGGCACCGAACAGGCAAAGACCAGATCCAGCTGATGCTGCCAGTCCTCGCTCTGAGGTTTTTCGCGATAGATTTCAGCAACATGAAGCAGTGGGCCAACAGAGACCTCCGCACCGATCTCTTCCCTGCACTCCCGTTTGAGTGTGTCTTCCAGGCTCTCGCCGGGCTCCTGTTTGCCGCCGGGCAGCGTATAGTAGCGACCTTTGGCAGGATGCTGTTTTTCCTGAACCAATAAACTTTGCCCACTCAGGATAAACGCTCTTGGTGTGGAGCGGATGACCGGTCTGAACGCCCGGTGATTCGACTGTTCCGTGCTGTGTGCCATGCCGCGCTGTCCCCCAAGATACACTGGCGTGAAAGGACGCTTTCAGGAAAGCCGGACGTTCAGCTCCAAACGTGCCCGTCCCTGTCCCTGTCCCTGTCAAGGGCGCATGTTAAATGAGTCGCTTCGTGAGGCTAGAGCTTCGTGCGATCAGTCTGCACCATTTGACCGGATCTGCTTTGTCTGCTGAGGAAGCGGATCGCGCGCCTTGGTGTTTCCCACCACAAGTGCGATCCAACGATGTCAGCGGGCAAAGCAGACCGGCTCCTCGGGTGATGGAAAGCAGCCCATCGGCAGCGTTGCGTCGCTTGCCCTATACGTCGCATCGCGCTGCGCGAAGCGCCTTGCCGAAGGATCTGCTTTCCAGCATCAAATGGTGCAAACTTAGCGCACGAGGCTCTAGCCTATAGATGACGTCATGTTTCTCCGGATTTGCCTGTCGTGGCCTGACATCACAGAAGTCAACGCAACAGAGAAAGCAGTTTGAAACCGGCTGAACGTGATGCGATTTAAGTCCTTGATTTCATGAGTGATCATATCACGAAACGCCTGGAAAGCCACCAGGTCCGGAGGCTTGATCGAGTTTAACCCTTAAATATCCAGTTCCACAGTCCGGCTGTCACTGGATGGATCGACCTTGTTGCGCAGGGTCTCCAGTGAGCGCATGCGGGCCTGCGCCCGGTCCGGATTGGCGCGGGTGACCCCGGCAATCAGGAGTTCGGCGATGGCCATCAGCGCAAGCGAAGAATCCCAGGGGGAGGGCACGGCAACCCGGGCAGGCAGGACAAAACTGGCGATCCGGCCGACCGGGGACATCCAGCTGTCCGTGATCAGGGCCACGGTAGCGCCCTGTTTGGCGGCGCCTTCGGCAAACTGGATGATCTCGGTCTGGTAGCGGCGGATATCGAAAATGAGCACCACATCCTTCGGCCCCATGCCCAGAAGCTGGTCGATCCAGTTGCCCTGTTGCCCGGCCACATGGTTGACGCCGGAGCGCACGATGCGCAGGTGGGCGGCCATATAGCGTGCCAAGCCGTCGGTGAAGCGGCCGCCGATCAGATGGACCGTCTTCTTTTCGTCAGCCAGAAGCTTCGCCAGTCCGTCCAGTTCGCCCTTGGGCAGATGCTCGAATGTTTCGCGCAGATTATCCAGAAGCTGGCTCACATGGGGATCGCCGCTGGTTTCCTCCGCCATGGCCGCGCTGCGGGCCAGCGGCGAGTTCAGCTGGCTTTCCAGCTCGCTGCGCAGCTTCTTCTGGAACTCGGCAAAGCCGGGAATGCCCAGGCGGCTGATGAAGCGCAGGATCGTCGGTGAGCTGACACCGGCTGCTTCGGCAAATTGGGCAACTGTCCCAAGGCCCTGCATGGGGTAATTCGCCATCAGTGCATGGGCCGCCTTTTTTTCCGTAGCGGTGAACTCGTCCAGACGGTCGCGGATGTCTTCCAGAAGCGGGCGTTCCATGGCTGGCCTATCGGTGTTTCTGGCAATGCCTTTTTATTTGACAGCGGTCTCAATCTGCGTATCAAATATTACAGATATCGGTTGCTACAAAAAATCTGTAACAAACATTACAGGCAGCCAAGCTGAAATAGCAAGGGGATCGGGGAATGGGCGCAAGCCTTCAAACAGGTGGCAGGATGGACACCGTTGCGGTTGAGAACGCCGCAGGACGCGGCGGTTTCGTGTTTGTCTGCGACCATGCCTCGAACTTCTTTCCGGCCCCATATGATCACAGCCTGGGTGTGTCGCAGGCGGACAAGGCGGCACATATCTCGTGGGATCCCGGCGCGCTTGGTGTGGCGCGCGGGCTGGCGGAAACGCTGGACGCCCCACTTGTCTATACCAAGGTGTCGCGCCTTGTGATTGACTGCAACCGGGAAGAGGACCGGCCCGACCTGATCCCGAGCATGAGCGAGCTGACGGAAATTTCGGGCAACCGGGAACTTACGGACTGTGAACGCACGGCCCGTCTCGACTTGGTGCACCGGCCGTTTCATGCAGCCATTGATGCGGTGCTGGAAGAGCGTTTGAGCCGAGGGCTGCCGACGGCGCTTGTCTCGGTCCATTCCTTCACGCCGGTCTATAAGGGCCGCAGCCGGCCCTGGGAGATCGGTCTGATCTATGACCGGGACCGCCGGCTGGCCGAGCCGGTTCTCAAAGCGCTGCAGGAAACGGACGGCCTGACGGTTGGCGACAATGAGCCCTATTCCCCCTCCGACGGTGTCTACTATACGATCCGCCGCCACGGAGAGAACCGGGACCTGCCCTGTCTGATGATTGAAATCCGCAATGACGAGCTGACGACGGTGGCAGAGGAAGCCCGCTGGGCCGGGCTGCTGGCACCGCTCCTGGAAGCAGCGGTCAAAGGAGAGCGCAATGCTTAAGGCCGCGCGTATCTATGTCCGGGCCGTCGACAGCTTCAACCGCCGGCTTGGCAAGGCCGTCATGTGGAGCCTCTTTGTCATGGCGGGAATTCTGCTGTGGTCATCCATCTCCAAGACGTTCTTCAGCCCGTCCATGTGGACCCTGGAAACGGCCCAATTTGCCATGGTCGCCTACTACGTTCTGGGTGGGCCCTATTCCATCCAGCTTGGCTCCAATGTGCGCATGGATTTGTTTTATGCGGAGTGGAGCGTGAAGAAGAAGGCCTGGTTCGACGCCTTCACGGTGTTGCTGCTGATCTTCTATCTGGGGGTCCTGCTTTATGGGGCGCTCAATTCCTTTGCCTATTCGCTGGGCCATTTCCAGCAGGAGCCTTTCACTTTCTACAAGGATCTGATTGTCGCGTTCGTGACCGGCGGTCCGGAGGCTGCTCGGGAAAAGATGGGCTTCATTGAGCGCAGCCCCACCAGCTGGCGGCCCTATCTGTGGCCGGTCAAACTGATCATGATCATTGGATTTTTCCTGATGCTGCTGCAGGTCTTTGCCGAGTTCCTGAAAGATATCGCCCGGATCAAGGGAGAGACGATCTGATGTCCTATGAGATGATCGCTCTTCTCATGTTCTCGTCGATGATGCTGATGCTGCTGACGGGGCAGCGGGTCTTCGGCGCCATTGGCGCGATAGCCGCGATCGCCTCCCTGGCGCTGTGGGGCACCGGCGGCGGCGATATTCCGTTTTCGGCGGCCATGAAGTTGATGAAATGGTATCCGCTTCTGACCCTGCCGATGTTTATCTTCATGGGTTACATCCTGTCGGAAACCAAGATCGCCGATGATCTTTACAAGATGTTCCATGTCTGGATGGGACCCATCAATGGTGGGCTGGCCATCGGCACGATCCTGCTCATGGTGCTGATCTCGGCCATGAATGGTCTGTCGGTTGCCGGAATGGCCATCGGCGCCACCATTGCCCTGCCGGAGCTTTTGAAACGCAAATACGACAAGCGCATGGTCACAGGGGTGATCCAGGCCGGTTCCTCCCTTGGCATTCTGGTGCCGCCCTCTGTGGTGCTGGTGCTCTATGCCATGATCGCCCGGGCGCCGGTCGGCCAGCTCTGGCTTGCCGGAGCGGTTCCCGGGCTGATGATGGCAACCCTGTTCATTGTCTATATTGCCATCCGCTGCCGGCTGCAGCCGTCGCTCGGCCCGGCCCTGCCGGAAGACGAGCGGGACGTGCCGAAGGCGGAGAAGTACCGCTTGCTGCTGGCCGGTCTTTTGCCGGTGATCATCTTTGCGACCATGATGGTGCCCTTCGTGATGGGCAAGACCAGCCTTGTGGAGGCCTCGGCCGTTGGCGCGCTGACAGCCTTGATCGCCTCTATTTTGCGCCGCCGCCTGACCCTGGACATTCTGATCCTGTGCCTGAAGAACACGCTCGGCATTTCCTGCATGTTCATGTGGATCATTCTCGCAGCCCTTGGCTTTGGCGCCGTCTTTGACGGTCTTGGCGCAGTGAAGGCGATTGAAAGCCTTTTCACCGAGCAGCTCGGCCTGTCGCCCTGGATGATCCTGATCCTGATGCAGCTGTCCTTCCTGGTGATGGGCACCTTTCTGGACGACACAGCCATGCTGGTGATTGTCGCTCCGCTTTATGTTCCGCTGGTCGGATCGCTGGATCTGGGCATGCCGCGCGGCGATATCCTGATCTGGTACGGCGTTCTGTATACGATCACCACCCAGATCGCTTATATGACACCGCCCTTCGGCTACAACCTGTTCCTGATGCGCGCCATGGCGCCCAAGGACATTTCCATGCGCGACATTTACGGCTCGATCCTGCCGTTTGTCATGGTGATGATCCTGGCACTGGCAATCGTGATGGTTTTCCCGGAAATCGCCCTCTGGCTGCCCAATCTGGTTTATGCCAAATAGCAGCCGCAGATGGGGTGGGAGCCGGGACAATAATGAAAAGTCTGGAGGAAACAGACACAGTCACAGACACGCGGCAGGACACAGAACCGGACAACGGGCCTGCCGCATGGACCGTACACTGACATAGGGGAACTATGATGACCAATAGACGTGATTTTCTGAAAAAAGCCGGTTTGGGCACGGCCGCTGCCGCTGGTGCCACCACGCTGGCCGCACCGGCCGTTCTGGCCCAGGAGCCGATCAAGTGGCGCCTGCAGACCTATGCCGGCGGCGCCCTTGGCGAGCATGTGACGAAGCCCATGGTGGATTACGTCAACAATGCCTCCAATGGTGAGCTGCAGATCGAGCTCTACTATGCCGATCAGATCGTGCCGACGGGCGAATTGTTCCAGGCTTTGCAGCGCGGCACCATCGATGCGGTGCATTCAGACGATGATTCCATGGCTTCGCCGACCCCACTGCGCCAGTTCGGTGGCTATTTCCCGTTTGCCACCAAGCATATTCTGGATGTTCCGGTTCTCTTCAACCAGTATGGCCTCGCCGATATCTGGCGCTCCGAATATGAGAAAGTCGGCGTTGCCTGGATTTCCTCTGCCGGGCAGGACCCGTGCAACTTCAACACCAAGAAGGAAATCAAGTCTGTTGCCGACCTGGAAGGCCTGAAGCTCTACACCTTCCCGACTGCCGGCCGGTTCCTGTCCAAATTCGGCGTTGTGCCGGTTTCCATTCCTTACGAGGATGCGGAAGTGGCTGTACAGACCGGCGAATTGGACGGCATGGCCTGGTCCGGTATTACCGAAGATTACACAGTCGGCTGGGCGGACGTGACCGACTACTTCCTGACCAACAACATCTCCGGGGCCTGGATCGGCTCCTGGTTCGTCAACCAGAAACGCTGGGCGGATCTTCCCGACCACCTGAAGCAGCTTGTTCTGGCGGCGACCGAGGCCAGCCACACCTACCGGAACCAGTGGTACTGGGGCGGGGAAGCACGTCTTCGGGCCCGGGGCGACAAGCTGCAGCTGCGCACGGTTCCGGCCGCTGAATGGGCGGAAGTGGAAAACGCTGCCAAGGACTTCTGGAAAGAGATTGCGTCCGAAGGCGAATTGCAGGCCAAGATCATCTCGATCTTCGAAGACTATAATGAGGTTATCAACCAGGCCGGACCTCCTTACAACTTCGGCTAAGACCTGACTGATAGGCTTCGGGGAGAGATCTCTTCCCGGAGCCCTTTTTGCCGATTGCCCCTCACAAGAATTAGACCTGCGGAAGACACACCATGTCTGGGAACCTGACCTTTGATGCCCTCAAAACCCTCGTCGCCTCCGGCGAGATCGATACTGTGCTTGCCTGTATCGTCGACATGCAAGGGCGGCTGATGGGCAAGCGGTTCCACGCCCAGCACTTTGTCGACACCGCCTATGATGAAACCCATTGCTGCAACTATCTGCTGGCCACCGACCTGGAAATGTATACGGTCGAGGGCTATGCGGCGACCAGCTGGTCGGGCGGTTATGGCGACTATGTGATGAAGCCGGACCTCATGAGCCTGCGCAAAGTGCCGTGGCTGGAGGGCACCGCTCTGGTGCTGTGCGATGTTCTGGACCATCACACCCACAAGGAAGTGCCCCATTCGCCGCGGGCGATGCTGAAGGCCCAGGTGGCCCGGCTGGCGGCAATGGGCCTGACGCCGATCATGGCGACCGAACTGGAATTTTTCCTGTTTGAAAAGAGTTTCGACGCGATCCGCAAGGAAGGCTTCCGCGATCTGGAGCCGATCTCCGCCTATAACGAGGATTACCACATCCTGCAGACCACCAAGGAAGAGGATATTCTGCGCCCGGTGCGCAATGGTCTCTTCGGGGCCGGCATTCCGGTGGAAAACACCAAGGGCGAAGCGGAAACCGGCCAGGAAGAACTGAACATCAAATATGCGCCCGCGATGGACACGGCCGAATACCACACCATCGCCAAACATGCGGTCAAGGAGATTGCCTGGGCCAGGGGGCGGGCGGTGTCCTTCCTGGCCAAGTGGCGCAGCGACAAGGTCGGCTCGTCTGCCCATGTCCATCATTCCCTGTTTGATCAGGACGGCAACAACGTCTTTTGCGACTCAAACGCTGAATACGGCATGTCGGACACCATGCGGCACTATCTGGCTGGCATGATCAAATACGCACCCGACTACACCTATTTCCTGGCGCCCTATATCAACAGCTACAAGCGGTTCCAGAAGGGGTCCTTCGCCCCGACCAAGACCGTCTGGTCGGTCGACAATCGCACGGCCGGGTTCCGCCTGTGCGGGGAGGGCACAAAGGCGCTGCGGGTCGAGTGCCGGATCGGCGGCTCCGATCTGAATCCCTATCTGGCTCTGGCCGTCCTGATTGCTGCGGGCATCAAGGGACTGGAAGACAAGCTGCCGCTTGACCCGCCTGCCACCGGCGATGTGTATGAAAGCCGCAAGGCAAAGGAAATTCCGCATACGCTGCGCGACGCCCGCGAGACCATGCGCACGTCCAGACTGCTGCGTGAGGCGTTTTCCGACACGGTGATCGACCACTATGCCCGCGCGGCGGAATGGGAGATCGAGGAATTCGACCGGGCGGTGACCGACTATGAAATCGCCCGGGGATTTGAACGGGCCTAGGACCTTTGCTGTTCAGGGACCCGGTATTGAGGACCCTGACAGCCTGAAACGGATCAATCCTGCAGAGGCGCCAAGTGAAGGGTGCCCCTCTGGTGGTCCACACACCAATTCCGGTTGCTTCAACCGCTTCCTCATCCTGAGGACGGCCATTGGTCCCGTCTCGAGGGATGGGTCACGTGAACGGATTATGCGGCCCATCCTGCGAGACAGCGCTCGTGCGCTTCCTCGGGATGAGGGGTGAGTTGAGGAACCATAGTTTAACAGAACCCTCGCCAAGAGGAATTGTGAGGCAAGCCCATGTCTGACGTCATCAAACTTATCTCCCCTATTGACGGCTCGGTTCATGCCGAACGGCCCGCGCTCGATGAGGTGGCGGCTGGCAAGGCCGTGTCGGCGGCGCGGCAGGCCCAGGCGGGCTGGGCGGCAACGCCCATTGCCGAGCGGGTCGCCTATTGCCTGAAAGCGCTGGAGGCGCTGAAGGCCATGAATGACGAAGTTGTGCCGGAACTTGCCTGGCAGATGGGCCGTCCGGTCCGCTATGGCGGTGAGTTGGGGGGCACTGTGGAGCGCACCGAATATTGCGCCGCCATTGCCGAAGAGGCGCTGGCCGATATCGAGCGCACCGACAAACCGGGCTTCAAACGTTATCTGCGCCGGGTGCCGCTTGGCATCGTCATGGTGATCGCGCCCTGGAACTATCCTTTCATGACCGCGGTCAACACGATCATGCCGGCGCTGATGGCCGGCAACGTGATCCTGCTCAAACATGCGGCCCAGACGCTGCTGGTGGGCGAGCGCCTGGCCAGAGCTTTTGAAAGCGCCGGGCTGCCCTCCGGTGTGTTCCAGAATATCGTTCTGACCCATGGGGGCACCGAAAAGCTGCTCGGGTCCGGCCTGATCGATCATGTCAATTTCACCGGCTCCGTGGGTGGCGGCCGGGCCATTGAAAAGGCGCTGGCCGGAACCTTCGCAACGCTCGGGCTGGAGCTGGGCGGCAAGGACCCGGCCTATGTGCGCGCCGATGCGGATCTGGACTATGCAATTGGCAATCTGGTGGATGGCGCCTTCTTCAATTCCGGCCAGTGCTGTTGCGGCATTGAACGGGTCTATGTGCATGAAAGCCTGTTCGACCGGTTTGTCGACGGTTTTGTTGATCTGACCAAGCAGTACACGCTCGGCAATCCGCTGGATGAGACAACGACCCTCGGCCCGATGGCCCAGGCGCGCTTTGCCACCTGGATCCGTGAGCAGACAGACGAAGCCCTGCGCAAGGGGGCCAAGGCCCATATCGATATGGCCACCTTTGCCGAAAACAAGGAGGGCACCCCCTATCTGGCGCCGCAGGTGCTCACCGAAGTCAATCACCAGATGTCGGTGATGCGCGAAGAGAGCTTTGGTCCTGTGGTCGGCATCATGAAGGTTCGCGATGACGAGGAAGCCCTGCAATTCATGAATGACAGCCCCTATGGTCTGACTGCCTCCATCTGGTCGGAAGATGTGGAAGCGGCTGCCCGGATCGGCGACCGGATCGAGACCGGCACGGTGTTCATGAACCGGTGCGATTATCTGGACCCGGCGCTGGTCTGGACCGGCGTGAAGGACACGGGCAAGGGGGCGGCGCTGTCGGAAATCGGCTTCCACAACCTGACCCGGCCGAAATCCTTCCACTTCCGCCTGGAGCATTGAGATCAGCCGGGTAAGGTCGCAAGGGGCGTGGGTCTTTGAAAGGATCCGGTGCCCTGTGGCACCAAGAGGGCGTCCCGGACCGAACTGGACTGACAGACGATACCCCCCTGCAGGCGCTTGAGCTTAAGACGGCGCGTGCAGCGGAGCCAAACAGAACGGCATGCGGCTGACCTGATGTCCGTTTGCTTGCCTTTTGAAGATGACATGATCTGATAAAACACGAGACACCCATGAGCGCACTTCCATCCGTCAATTGGTCCTACCCGACTGCCGTCCGTTTCGGTGCCGGGCGTATCAAGGAGCTGCCCGATGCCGTGAAGGCGTCCGGCATGAAAAACCCGCTGCTGGTGACCGATCCCGGTCTGGCCGGTCTGCCGATGGTCGCCAATGCCATTGCCAGCCTTCAGGCTGCGGGCCTGTCGGCGGCGGTTTTTTGCGATGTCAAACCCAACCCGGTCGACAGCAACATCACCGCAGGTGTTGCCGCCTATCAGGCTGGCGGCCATGACGGTGTCATCGCCTTTGGCGGCGGCTCCGGCCTTGATGCGGGCAAGCTGATTGCCTTCATGTCCGGCCAGACCCGGCCGATCTGGGATTTTGAGGATATTGGTGACTGGTGGACCCGGGCCGATCCGGCCGGAATTGCCCCGATTGTGGCCGTTCCGACGACCGCTGGAACCGGCTCTGAAGTCGGCCGGGCCGGTGTGGTCACCAATGAGGCGACGCATACCAAGAAAGTGATCTTCCATCCCAAGATGCTGCCGGAAACCGTGATCTGCGATCCGGAACTGACCGTCGGCATGCCCCGGTTCATCACCATCGGCACGGGCATGGACGCACTCGCCCATTGCCTGGAAGCCTATTCGGCGCCGATGTACCATCCCATGTCGGAAGGGATCGCGCTGGAGGGCATCCGGCTGGTTCTGGAGAACCTGCCCAAAGTGGCCGCTGATGGTGCAGATCTGGAAGCCCGGGGCCACCTTATGAGTGCGGCCGCCATGGGCGCGGTCGCCTTCCAGAAAGGGCTCGGGGCTATTCATTCCCTGTCCCACCCGGTGGGCGCGCTGTATGATACCCACCATGGGATGACCAACGCGGTCTTCATGCCCTATGTGCTGCAATTCAACAAACCGGCGATTGAACAGAAATTCGAACGCCTGGCCGGGTTCCTGGGGATTTCCGGCGGTTATCAGGGTGTGCTCGACACGGTCTTGAAGCTGCGGCAGGACCTGGACGTGCCGCACACGCTGTCCGGCCTGAACGTGGATGATGCCAAGCGGGACCTCATCGCCGAAATGGCCATTGTCGATCCGACGGCCGGAGGCAATCCGGTTGAATTGACCAGGGACGGGGCTCTGGAAATCTTTGACAAGGCCCAGAGCGGCACGCTCTGACCGCCAGAGACAGGCCAGCGATCTTGTTCAGTCGCCTTCCCGTTTTTGCGCAGGCGGCAAGGCTCACGCCGTTGAGGCGGCGTGAGCGCAATATTGCAATAACATTCGAACGCTGTAACACTCGCGCCCTCAGGGAACTAAATCTGGATTGATTGAAATTTGACCCTAGGGAGGGGTGGCAGGATGACGGTTGCGCGGGTTCTTTTTTCTATCCTGTGTTTCATGTGCGTCTCGGCAATGCCGCAGGTTTCGGCCGCTCAGGACACGGTCTTTTCGCCCGGGTGGACGCTGCAGCCGGATGCCTCCACCTTGCGGTTCCAGTCGGTCAAGAACCTCACAATTGTCGAATCAAGTGGCTTTGTTCAGTTCAACGGCCAGATTGACGCTTCGGGAGAAGCGGAAGTCCGCATCTTTCTCGACAGCGTCGATACCAAGATCGACTTGCGCAATGTGCGCATGCGGTTCCTCTTTTTCGAAACCTTTGAATTTCCCGAGGCGGTGATCACAACCCGCCTGGACCCGGCGGTTTTTGCGGATCTGCCCACGCGGCGCAGAAAAGTCATGCCGTTGACCTTTGACCTGCAATTGCACGGGGTCACCAGGAGCCTTGAAACCGAAGTGGCGGTCACGATGATAGATGAGGCCATGGTGGCAGTGTCTTCCACGGCGCCGGTCTCCGTGGCAGCTGCTGATTTCAATCTGGATGGCGGGGTGAAGAAGCTGGAAGAGGCCGCCAGTGTCGCAATCGTGCCTTCTGCCACGGTCACATTCGACTTTCTGTTCTCCAAAAATGCGGACGGGCAGCAGGTGGCCAAGGCAGAACCGGTGCAAGAGACCGATGCGGCGGCAACAGCCCTGGAGCCGGAAGGCAACCTGGATGAGGCCGCCTGCAAGGGCAGGTTCGAAATCCTGTCACGAACGGACAACATCTATTTTGCCAGCGGCAGCACGGCGCTGGATCCGCGCAGCTCACCGCTGCTTGACAGCCTTGTGGACATCATCATGCGCTGTCCGGGCCTGAAGATTGAAGTCGGTGGCCATACGGACAGCGACGGCAGCACCGATGCCAATCAACGCCTGTCGGAGCGCCGCGCGGCGGCCGTTGTAAACTATCTTAACGCAAAGAGCGTACCTAACACGAGAATGACAAGTATCGGTTATGGCGAAAGCCGTCCCGTCGCTTCCAATGACACACCTGACGGCAAACGCCGCAACCGCCGTATCGAGTTTATCGTTGTCAACTAAGGCTCTTTTTTGCTGGTTCTTGATGCTGATCCTGCCTGTCGCGGCCGGGCAGCGGGACGCGCACGCGCAGTCCACCGGTGACGAAGACGGTGCCCGTCTGGCGCTGGTCGTCGGCAATGGCGCCTATACCCATGTCACGCCGCTGGACAATCCGGTCAATGACGCGCAGTTGATGGCAGCCTCCCTGGAAGCGGTCGGGTTTGAGGTCATGCTGGTGACCAATACGACACGGGGGGAGCTGATCCGGGCCATTTCCGACTTCGGACGCAAGTTGCGCGAAGCCAATGATGAGGCGACCGGCCTGTTCTATTATGCCGGGCATGGGGTCCAGTCTTTCGGGGCGAACTTTCTTCTGCCCGTTGACATTGAACTTCAGGACGCGGCTGATCTGAGTTTGGTCGGCGTGCCTGCTCAGGCGCTCCTCCGGCAGATGTTTTCTGCCAGCAACCAGACCAATATCGTCATTCTGGATGCCTGCCGGGACAATCCCTTTGCCACGCTGCCGGATCTCAATGACAATGGCCTTGCGGAAATGAAGGCGCCCCGGGGCACGTTTCTGGCCTATTCCACGGCGCCGGGCGAAGTGGCCGTGGACGGGGCCGACAACAACAGCCCCTTTACTGGTGCATTGGCGCGCCGCCTGCCGGAGCCGGGCGTGCCGATTGAGACACTGTTCAAGCAAGTGCGCCGGGATGTGCTGCAGGCCACAAACGGCCTTCAGACCCCCTGGGACACCTCGTCCCTGACGGTGGATTTTGAATTCGTGTCTGCCGTATTGCCGTCGCCCCAGGAAATTCAGGCCCGCCAGCTTTGGGAAACGGTGAAGCTCAGCAAGGATCCGATCCAGGTCATGCTGTATCTGCGAGCCAATCCGGACAGCGTCTACGCCGGCGAAGCGCGCAGGCTGCTGCGGGACCTTGTCTCTGCGGAAGTGCAGGAAACTGCAAAGGCTGCGCCACAGGAGCCCGCCCCGGCGCCAGAGCCGGCGGACCCGGAAAAAGCCGAGCGGGATCTGATTGAAGCCGCGCGTCAGGCGGGCACGGTTGCCGCCTATCAGAACTATCTTGAGGCTTACCCGGATGGCCATTTTGCCGAATTGGCGCGGCTGGAGCTTCAAACCCTGGAGCAGAAAGAGCGGCGCACGGACCCGGCAGCCTCGTCCGAAGGCACGCCGAAGGAGCTGGCTGAGCCAGAGGCCCCGTCTGCAACCGGTCTGCCGGATGTGGTGGCCTTCAACCAGCCGCTTGGGGCAGGTGGGCCGGATCTGGCGACACGCAGCATTGCGGACCTGATCACTGCCAGCCCCGCCTTTCCGCCCATTGAAGGCTTGCCGGAGGCGGCCTGGAAAGACAAGACCTGTGCGTCCTGCCACAACTGGGAACAGGCCAACCTGTGTACCCAGGCGCAGACCTATGTGTCCGACAAGACCCGGGCGCTGTCGAAAGATCATCCCTTTGGCGGCGTCTTCAAGGAGCTTTTGAAGGTCTGGGCCGAAGGCGGCTGCCAGTAGGGCTTTCTTTGGCCATTAGAGCCGCGTGCGGCAAGTCTGCACGATTTGACCGGATCCGCTTTGTCTGCTGAGGAGGCGGATTGCGCGCCGTGGTGGGGGCGGCGCGCTGTTTCGGCTGGGACTGGTCCGGTCTATCCCATCAGGAGGGGCCGGTGGAGCGCGCTCGCACGATGAGTGTCATAAGGGCGACCAGAACGATGCCATAAAGAACATGGCCGATCAGGGCGGCCCAGACGATGCCGGTGAAGTTCAGGAAGAACGGCAGACCGGCAAGTGACGTGATGCCGCCAATTGCAAACACCCAAAGGCCAAACCCGTAAAGGGCGGCGGGCAGCAGCCAGTGTACCGGGCCGGATGAGCTGCCAAGGGCGCGTTGCCAGAGGGGGGCGAAGATAAACAGCCAGCCAACCGGGTAGCCGATCAGTCCGACCACATAAAAATGAACGAAATAGCCGGCAAAGGCATTGCTGGGCAAACCCAGGCTGCCCAGCAGGCTTTGTGCCAGCCCATGGGGAGAAAGCGTGGCAAAGCCGAGCGCCGGGCTGAGGATCTGGCCCCAGAAATCAAATGCCAAGGTGGCAAAGAACCCTGAGATGAACATCATCCCGAGCGTGTTGAAGGTTCGTGCGGGCAGGGCGGTGGCCCGCCGGTTTTCCGTTGCAAGATCTGTCATGCGTCTAGCCCTTCCAGAGAACACGAATGGTGTCCTGCTGATGTAGGACGGTATTTCATCACGTGCATTCAACTTCACGGCTTGAATTCTGACATCTCTCTCACGGACGCGAGGGCCAAAATCACGCAGCCGCGATCCGGCGGTGAGCATCGGCGCCAGGTTCTGAATGATGATCTAAACGTCCGCAGTGACCTCCGCCCAGCTCAAGTCGAACCGGTCGAGATATTTCTTGAGGCGGTCTGCATCGTTGCGGCTGGTTCTTGTTGCGCGGGAAGCTGCAAAAAGAGTTCTGCCGGCCGCGCTCAAAGACGGGCTTTTCCGGCACATGCGGATGACAAAGGCCAGTTGTACCTTGTCAAAGGCGTCAAGGGCATCGGTTTTGTCTCCCAGCAGGTCCCGCAGCAAGGTGTCGTCGGGATCGGACGCCGCGCTGGCCCATTGACGTTCCAGCGCCTCGATTTCCTGGTCGACCTGAGCGAGCGTGATGCGGCCGCGCGGCGCAAGGGTGCACAAGCGCTGGACGGACGCGCCGAGATCCCGGAAATTGCCCGGCCACAGGGTGGCGGGGGATGCTGCGAAGTCCAGATAGCGCGCCCTGGCGTCAATGTTGAAGCCGACCCGGTTGCCGAGGAGCTTTTCGGACCTGTCGAGTTCAAACTCGATATTGGGTTCAATATCCTCGCGCCGTTCGGTGAGTGACGGCAGCCGGAAGGTCCAGAGATTCAGCCTTGCATAGAGATCCGGCCGGAACCGTCCTTCCGAGACGAGCTGTCCGAGGTCGTGGTTGGTGCCCGCGATCAGCTGGAAGCGGCTGGTGATCTCGTGGTCGGAGCCAACCGGCAGAAAGCGTCCGGTCTCGACGGCGTGCAGGATCATCGCCTGCTCGTCGAGCCCGAGTTCGTTGATCTCGTCCAGGAACAGCACGCCGCCATCCGCTTCGCGCAACAGCCCTCGCCGATCCGGACTGCCTGTGCCCATCGACCCGCGTCGATGACCGAAAAGGCTGGACATGGCTCGCTCGCCCTTCAAGGTGGCGCAATTCACGTGAACCAGCCGGCCCTTGACCCTGCGCCGCTGGAGTTTCAGCTCGTAAATGCGTTCAGCCAGCTCGCTCTTTCCCGTCCCCGTATCGCCGAGCAGCAGAAGAGGGGCATCTGTGTTGGTGGCGACCAGCTCGATCCGCTCGATAAGGCTGTTGAAGGCGGCGTTCCGGGTTTCGATGCCCGCCTTCAGCAGCGCGTTGTATTCCTCTGCGATGAGATCGAAGCGCTGCTGAAGGGCGTCGTAGCGGGAAAGGTCGAGATCGACGATGTTGTATTGGCCGCTGAGATCTCCGTCCTCGCCGCGCGGCGGCGAGGTCTGTACAAGCTTGGCCGGAACGTGGCGGGACTCGGTCAGGAGGAACCAGCAAATCTGGGCGACATGCGTCCCCGTCGTCAGGTGGACGAAATAGTCCTCGCGATCCTCGTCGAACCCATAGTTGCGCGCGAAGTCGAAGAGAGCGCCATAGACTTCCTGAAAGTCCCAGGGATCTCGGAGATCAACCTGTTGCAACAGCACTTCTGTCGCTGGGCTGGCGTCCTCGATTTCGCGTTTCACGTTCTGAGCCAGGTGATGATGGGCTCTGTCGTAGAGCAGTTCGAGACGGTGAACCGGAAAGAGGCCATGCTGGGTCACGGCAATCGAAGGTCGCCAGCGGCGCTTCTTGCCCGCGTCCAGTTGGGTGCCGAGAAAGCCGATGACGATGTTCTTTTTCAATACGTCTATCCAAATTTATAAGATGCTATTTTTTTCTATAAAATATTTTCCCCGCAGAAATGTCAATATTGCAAAAAACATATATATTACAATCGCTTATATTGATTTTGTTTTTTTGTTTTGCGGTCCGGCGGGTGCAGGCATTCTCCTTCTCAACACAGACATCAACCCGAACGCCTTCAAGGGCGCGGATTTGTGGAGAGAGAAAATGGCGAACAAAAACCTGTTTGCATCCCAGCGTGGACGTTTTTCCGGCAAAGCCGACGCCAGAAACCTAGCGGGTGGCAAGGCCTATACCTACGAGGACCGTCACAAGCTGGCGCAGCTGGCGGCGACCGGATCCATCGGCAACACGTTCTACCAGTCTGCCGAGCTGGAACTGGAGGCGGTTTTGAAAGCTGCTGAAAAGGTTCCGGACACTTTTCTGGCAAAGACGGCAGTCTACGCCCGCCAGAAAGGCAGGATGAAGGATCTGCCGGCACTCTTGCTGGCGGTTCTGGCATCGCGTGATGCGGTTCTGCTTGCCAAGGCGTTTCCGAAAGTGGTCACCGACGGCAGGATGCTGCGCAACTTCGTGCAGATCATGCGTTCGGGGCAGACCGGGCGTAAGTCGCTCGGAACACGGCCGAAGGCGCTCGTTCGCGGATGGCTGAACGCGGCAACCGAATATCAGCTGCTGCAAGCGTCGATCGGCAACGATCCGTCGCTGGCGGACGTCATCAAGATGGTGCACCCGAAGCCGCGCGATGCAGAGCGAGACGTCCTGTTCGCCTGGCTGATCGGAAAGCCGTGTGACGTTGAAAAGCTGCCGGAACTGGTTCGTGCCTATGTGGCGTTCAAGGAGAATCCGAAAGGACAGGCGCTGCCGGATGTCCCGTTCCAGATGCTGACACATCTGCCCCTTTCCAGGGAAGACTGGACGAAACTGGCGGAGCGCGGGACATGGAACATGGTGCGTATGAACCTGAACACCTTCCTGCGTCATGGCGTTTTCGAAGGTGCGCGGTTCGAGAAGACACCGGCCGTGCGTCTGGTGGCGGATATCCTGAAGGATCCGAAGCGGATCAGGAAGGCGCGTGCCTTTCCGTACCAGCTCCTGACGGGTTTTCAGGCCCTGTCGGACGAAATGCCGGCGGAGATCCGCGAGGCGATGCATGACGCGATGGAGATCTCGGTCGCCAATGTCCCGGCCCTGAGGGGCCAGGTGGTTGTGTGCCCGGACGTCTCCGGTTCCATGGCTTCGCCGGTGACCGGTTACCGAAAGGGGGCGACGACGGCAACGCGCTGCGTTGATGTCGCTGCCCTTGTCGCCGCGGCGGTGCTGCGCCGAAATCGCGAGGCCACGGTTCTGCCGTTCGAGGTCAAGGTGCGGCCGGTCGAGCTGACCGGGCGAGACACGGTGATGACCAACGCCCGAAAGCTCACCGAGCAGTGGGGCGGCGGGACGAACTGTGCAGCGCCTCTGGCGTGGCTGAACGCCAAGCGCCGTGCCCCGGATCTGGTCATCCTGGTTTCGGATAACCAGTCCTGGGCCGGGATCCAGGCGGGCCATCAGACCGGCGTGATGCGTGAATGGGAAACGCTGAAAAGGCGTAACCCGGACGCGAAGATGGTGTGCATCGATATCGCGCCTTACGGTCCGACCCAGGCCAAGTCGCGGCCGGATATCCTTAACATCGGGGGCTTCTCCGATGCGGTGTTCGATCAGGTTGCGGCCTTTGCCAAGGGCACCATGAATGTCGGCCAGTGGGTCGGGGAGATCGATGCCATCGATCTCGATTAAGACTTGAAAGCGCGGCGGGCGACCGCCTGCCGCGCTTGCCGAGAGATCTGGCGGATGCCGGCAGGACTACATTCTTGACCATGAGTGTCCTGTCATTTCTCGCCGCCGCAAGGAACAACCGGTCAGGGCGAATGCCCGCAGAACTACATCGACTCTTAATCGCCAGGTTGCGGGTTCGAGTCCCGCCGCTGCAACCAACTGGGGCAGCGTAGCTCAAACGGTAGAGCAGGACCGTTTTGCACCCATTTGTCGCCCTGACCGGCAACCATTTTTAAACGGTAAACTGAATGCGGCTCAGCCGCGATCTCGGGGATGCCGGCAGGACTACAGTGAGCGTCGCCGGTGCAACTCCGGCCCGCGGTTTTCGCGGAGAGGTTCTGCGCCCGATGTTTGCCGCCAGGCGAGTGTGAAGGAAGAAGACGATGACGATTGAAACGGAAACGACGACACTGACGAGCGGGATGCTGACCGCATGGGGCCACGAAGAAGGCAAGGCCTTCGGTGCGGCCCTGAGGGACGGCCAGGCGGCGCTGGATGAAGGCACGTCGCTGGAAGCCGTGCGCCAGATGCTGGAGAGCTACAAGCCGGACCCGGTGCTGCCGCTGGCCGCCTCTGGAGCAAAGCCGTTTCACGTCAACCTGGACGCGGAGGGGGAGGACGAAGAGGCGAACCTGAAGGCCGTCAAGCATCACATGACCGAGCTGATGCGCACGCCGACCGTTGAGGCGGGAGCGATCATGCCGGATGCCTGTCCGGCCGGTCCGCTCGGGACCATTCCGGTCGGCGGCGTGGTGGCGGCGCGCGGTGCAATCCACCCGGGAATGCACAGCGCCGATATCTGCTGCTCGGTGATGATGACCGAGTTCGAGGATGCTGACCCGAAGGCGGTTCTGGATGCGGCGCATTCGGTGACGCATTTCGGTGGCGGCGGGCGTGCCAACGGCAAGCGCTTCACCATGTCCATGAGCCTTTACGACCAGTTCTGCGAGAACCGGTTCCTGAACAACCCGAAGATCCTGCGTTCTGCGCAGGAACATCTGGGGACCCAGGGCGACGGCAACCATTTCCTGTTTGTCGGCGTCTCCAGGAAAACCGGCAAGACCGCGATGGTAACCCATCACGGATCGCGCGGACCGGGTGCGCTGCTTTACAAGATCGGCATGAATGTTGCGGAAAAATACCGCAAGAAGCTGTCGCCGAAAACGCTGAAGCAGAATGCCTGGATCCCGTCCGAGAGCGAGGAGGGAAAAGCCTATTGGGACGCGCTGCAGCTGATCCGCAAGTGGACCAAGGCCAACCACAACGCACTGCATCAGGCGACAGTCGAGGTGAGCGGAGCAAGCCACTCGGACCGTTTCTGGAACGAACATAACTTCGTGTTTGAACGCGATGGCCTGTTCTATCACGGCAAGGGGGCAACGCCTGCCTGGGACGGGTATGCGTCCGACGCGACGGGCCTGACCCTGATCCCGCTGAACATGGCGGAACCGGTTCTGGTCGTGCGCGGCAAGGATGCCGGTCATGCGCTCGGGTTTTCGCCGCATGGTGCGGGCCGCAACTTCTCGCGTTCCGAGCACAAGCGCCGCTCGCTCGGCAAGACGCCGGAAGCAATGCTCCGTGAAGAAACGGCAGGTCTCGACATCCGGTTCTTCGAGCAGAAGATCGACGTCTCCGAACTGCCGTCCGGCTACAAGAAGGCGGATGCGGTCGTCGCCCAGATCAAGAAATACGGTCTGGCCGAGATTGAGGACTATATCGATCCGTTTGGTTGCATCATGGCGGGGGACATGGTGCCGTTCTGGAAGAAAAACAAAGGGGCAAGGCGGTAATCTGCCTTGCCGCAGTCAGGCAGGATGTCTAACCGGCTTCTTTTTCCATTGGCAGGGTGGTGCTGTTGGTCCGCTCCAGCACCTGCGCTGCAAGGGCCAGAAGAAGGGCGAGGAGGGAGCTGGCCAGCATGAGGGCGAGGACAGTGGCAGGATGATCGCCGGTGCCGACGGCAAGGCCGGTCAGGCTGGTAAGGGCTGACCCGCCAGCCAGCACGAGGGCGCCTACAAGCCCGGCCGCGGTCCCTGCAAGATCGGGACGGACCGACATGGCGCCCGCATTGGCGCCGGGCACTGTCAGCCCGTTGCCAAGGCCAACCAGGATCGTGCTGGTGAAAAAGACCGTTGGGGACGGGGTCACGGCGGCAAAGACGGTCAGCCCGATGGCAAGGCCCGCGCAGGCCGTCACACGCCCGATCAACATCATGGCCGGTAGGGACAGGCGGGCGGAAAACCGGCCGGAGATAAAGCCTCCGGCGGAAAAGCCGACCGTGATGCTGCCGATCAGAAGGCCAAGCTCTGCGGTTGAGACCCCGAAGCTTTGGGTGGCCACAAGCGGCGCTCCGGCTAGAAAGATGTAGAAGGAGCCGACCGTGAACAGGGAACACAGTCCATAGGTGCAAAAGAGCGGGGTTCTCAAGAGCTCCAGCAGGGAGGCAGCGGATGGGACTTTGCCGTCCTGGCGCTCCGGTCTGGTTTCGCCGAGGTCAAACCAGCACAGCGCAAGCAGCAGCAAACCGAAGGCCGCATAAAGATAGAAATTTGACCTCCAGCCGAACGCTGTGTCCAGAAGCCCGCCAAAGACAGGACCCAGCATGGGCGCGACAGCCATGCACATGCCGATATAGCCGATCAGACCGGCGGCCTTTCTGGGCGGATGGATGTCTCGGACAATGGCGAGCGACAGCGTGTAGCCTGCGGTGATGCCGCCTTGAAGCATCCGGAATACCAGAAACACCCAGATGGACTGTGCAATAGCACACACCACCGAAGCCAGGCAAAACAGACTGAGCGTGACCAGGAGGACCGGGCGGCGGCCATAGCGGTCAGCCAGCGGCCCGGCAATCAGCTGGATCGCCGCCGTCACCGCCAAATACCCGGCCACGGCAATGCTCATCAGGGCATAGTCGGTCTCAAACTCCTGCGCCATGTGCCCGAGCGAGGGCAGGAACATGTTCAGCGACAGCGGCGAGAATGCGGTCAGCAGAATGAGCGTCACCAGATGGGGTGGCGTTCGGGAGGACATTGTCACACGTTTTGACCTTTCAGACAGGAGGCGCCGGGATCTGGCTGGAGCACTTTGAAGAGGGCCCGGCAAAGCCTAGATGGCTGGTTGCTGCAAGGCAAGACGCGGACCAGGGCTGCCCGGAAAGAGGCGGATTTCCCTCAGCGTCCTGTGGGTGAGGCAGCCATTCTCTCAGGTAAACGTATTGAAAAGACACGGGAAATTTATGCATTTGACAAACCGGCCGATTGGTTTGTCCGTTTTTGCATGAGCGAAATTGACTTGTCCACGGCGGCTCTGCCGCGCAGGCCCAGGCGGTGCAACTTGGATCTGACGGTTGCCGAACTCAAGGCAGCGGCCACAGAGCAATTGATCGCGCAGCGCTTTTCGGACCTGTCGATCAAGCCGATCCTGGACAAGGCCGGTGTGTCCCGGGTGGCGCTGTTTCACCACTTTCCAACGAAGAACCACCTGATCGCCGCTGCCGTCGCCGACCTTCTGGGGACCTTTGCTGCGAGGCTGCATCACTGCGGTGCAGAGCTGCGGGCGGGCAAGACCGGTCTCGATGGCTTCGTGCGCGAGGTGATGGAGACCTTTGCCAGCGAGATGTGCATCGGATCGATGGAAATCGCCCTGGGCATCCGTGTGGAACCGGATCTGAACGCTGTGCCGGACAAGGGCTGAGTGTTGCGGGTCCTCGGAACGGTTTTTTCCGTTGAGATGGGTGTTAGGTCAAATCCCCGTGCATCGCCACCAGATCCAGTTCCGCTGCCGGGGCCTCGATGGCGCTGTAGCTTTCCTTGACACCCTCCTCCGCCAGTTCCCGGTGGACGGCAAGCAGCATGTTTTCGTCGTGCTCGGAGCACAGATCCGCCATGTAACGCAATTCGTCTTCCGCAACCCCACGTGCCGCCTCGACAGAGGGAGCGCCGTAGATGTCGACGAAATGTTGGGCGAGCCGGTCGACGAGGTCCGAGAATTCCGTTTCCGCGATTGGCGTGATGGCAACAAAAGTCACGCGGCCGAACGTTTCCAGACCCAGCCAACCGTTGGAGAATGCCTGCCGTGCCTTGCCGACAAGGTCGGCTTCGGTCCAGTCGGAAAACTCGAACCCGCCCGACAGGCACCATTCCCCGGTGCGGGCGGGAGCGAAAAAGACGTTGCGGTCGCTGTCATCCATATGAATGGCACGGGCGAGTTTCATGCGCTTACCTTTCCAAGCGGCTCGACAGGGGGATCACGATGGTCGCCTCACCCTGCCGGAGCAACATGCCGAACTGGTCGTCGACACCAACAAAGGTGCCGCTTTTTCCGTCGATTTCAATCTTTTCGCCAAGGGCGGGCACCAGACCGCGCCAGTCTCCGTGAACGGCGCGCGGGCCATCTTCCAGCCAGCGGTTGATCCAGTAAAGACTGTGGCGCACCCAGGCTTCCACAAGGGCCTGTGGTGTAATGTCCACGCAACCTTCCTCAGATAGCCAGGTTGTTCCGGCTTGCGCCCCCGGGTCCTTGTCCGGACTGGTCCGGTTCAGTTCCAGCCCGAGGACCAGCCAGTCCGGCACGGCTTCCGGGATGGCGGTGGACGTCTTGACGCGCATGCGCCCGCAGTGGGCGCCATTGATGCGGATGCCGCCGGTCCAGTCCAGATGGACCGCCACTTCCGGCGGGGCGAGCGCGCCAAGGGCGGCCTGCAGGCCAAGACCGCAGACCGGCAGAATGGTCATGGCCTCTTCCAGCTGCACTTCAGGGGAAAAGATGATGCTGGCCTTAAGCACTGCACCGGACAGGTTGTGCACCACCGTGCCGGGGTCGGTTCCGGCCACCGCCAGCGCTGTTGCGCGCTCGAACGGATCGGCAGGCCCGGTCAGCGTTTCGCCCTGAAACAGGGGCGGCAAGTGCAGTTCACTCATGCCTTGTCCTCCGCCACCAGGGTTTTGGCAAGTGTTCTGAAAACAGCTGCCTCCGGCGCATCGGGGTCGGCAACGGCGATCGGCGTGCCGCCATCTCCTGCCAGGCGGATGTTCAAATGCAGTGGCACTTCGGCGAGGAGTGGTACACCCAGTTTCCGGGCCTCGGCGGCAACACCTCCATGGCCGAAGACATGTTCCTCATGGCCGCATTTTGAGCAGATATGGGTGGACATGTTTTCAATCATGCCCAGGATCGGCACTTGCATCTGGTTGAACATGTCGATGCCCTTGCGCGCATCCAGCAGGGCCACATCCTGCGGTGTCGATACAATGATCGCGCCGTCGACCAGGAATTTCTGGGACAGGGTCATCTGGACATCGCCGGTGCCCGGCGGCAGATCGACGATCAGAACATCCAGCGCACCCCATTGGACCTGGCTCATCATCTGTTGCAGGGCGCCCATGAGCATGGGGCCGCGCCAGACCACTGCCTGATCGCCGGAGGTCATCAGGCCTATGGAGATCATGGTGACGCCGTGATTGCGCAAAGGCAGGATCATTTGGCCGTCCGGCGAGGTGGGCCGTCCCGAAACGCCCAGCATTTTCGGCTGGGACGGGCCATAGACATCCGCATCCAGCAGGCCGACCTTCCGGCCTTCGGCGGCGAGGGCACAAGCAAGATTGGCCGCGACGGTCGACTTGCCGACTCCACCCTTGCCCGAGGCAATGGCCAGTATACGGGCGATGCCGGGCACTTTCTGCGGTCCGGACGTGCCCGGGGGCGCCGGGCGCGGCTTGATCGGTTGTGGCCCGGAAGGCGGCATGTTCCCTGCAGACGGTTCTGCGGCCGGGGCGCCAGAAGACGGGGTCTCGGAATGGGCCGTCAGAACAATCTGCACGGTCCGGCATCCCTCCAGGGCGGCAAGGGCCGTTTCGGCCCTTGCCTTCAGGGCTTCCATCTCGTCCTTACGGGCAGGGTCGATGTCGAGGACAAAGCGCACGCTGCCCTCAGCCACCTGGAGGGCCCGCACCATGCCGGAAGCGGCCAGGGTCTCTCCCGTTGCCGGGTCCTCAAGGGTGTTCAGCATGTTGAGAACGGTTTCGCGCGTCAGGGACACGGCCGGCTTACCCCTCGATTTCGCCTGTGACCTCATGGGTCAGGCCGATGTCCTCAATGGTGATGACGGCTTTCACCTTGAAAGTTTTTCCCTCAGCCGGACCGGCTTTTCTGACAGCGTCTTCAATGGCCTGCTGGGATGTGACCCCGACCTGTTTCAGAAATTTGCGCATGGACATGTTAAAAGTGTCGCTCATTTTTGGCTCCTGTGTGCTGGGGCATGCATTGACGGCTCCCGGATTTGCCCCCTACCCTTACGGCGTCCGCCGGCAACGTGAGGGAGGAGCGCGTGTGCTGCCGTTTGAAACTGACCGTCCTGCTTGGACTGGTTCTGGGAGTCTGGCTGCCGGCCGGAAAGGCTGCGGCCGGACCGTTCACCCTAAGAGCACCGGAGGAGCTGGTTGCTTCCGGGCTCTTGAAACATCTTCTGCCCCGCTTTTCTCTGAAAACCGGCATCCGGATTGAAATCGTTCCGGCACATAACGATGCTGCCGCCGGGTTTTCAAGTGCTTCGCAAGGCATTCCGGTGTTTTCGGGCCTCGGCCGGGACTGGTATTTCCAGGTGTTTGACGCGGGCAACAAGGATGTCGCCCGCTTCGGGGAATGGCTGACTAGCGATGTTGGCAGAAAGACCATCGAGAGCTTCAAACCGGAGGGCGGGGCGCTGTTTGCAGCTGCACAGGCCGGACCGGGGCAGGCCGTTTCAGAAGCGCTGCCAGGGGATGTGCTCTCCGGGGAAAAGCTGGCGGTCTTCCATTGTGGCCGCTGCCATGTGGTCAATGAGGCGACCCGGTTTTCGACCATCGGCTCGTCGCCATCCTTTGCGGTCATGCGTGGCTTTTCCGACTGGCGGTACCGATTCGAGGCGTTTTTTGCCCTCAACCCCCATCCGGCCTTCACCCAGGTTGACGGGGTGACCGAGCCGTTCGATGTCAGCCGGCCATCGCCCATCGTTCCGATCGAAATGACCCTGGACGAGCTGGACGCCATCCTGGCTTTCGTCTCGCGAATTGCGCCGGCGGATCTGGGCGCGCCGATCCAGTACCAGTGAAAGGGCTGCTGCCGGCTCAATGGTCCCGCCGCTTGCTGATATAGTCGTCAGTGGTGCGCACGCGTGGCCTCTCGCCCATGGCGAAGGGATTGTTTTCTGAATGGTAGACTGCATTCACCCGGCAGTCGTCACACATCTGGATCAGCTTTATGGCCTTGTTGTCCTGAAACATGGAGTGTTTTCCGGCCAGTTTTTCCGTCATCCGCTCCACGGTGGAACGCACACCGAAGGCTTTGCCGCATTCAATGCAGTGGAAGGGTTCTTCTTCTTTCAGGACAACCGGTGTCAGGGCCGTGTCCGCCAGGTTGAAGCGCGGATCGAGGCTCAGGGCGCTTTCCGGGCACAGATTGGTGCACAGGCCGCATTGCAGGCAGGCATCTTCCTGAAAGCGCAGTTGCGGCTGGTCCGGATTTTCCTTCAAGGCGCCGGAGGGGCAAAGAGATACACAGGAGAGGCACAGCGTGCATTTGTCCTTATCAAGCGTGACGGCGCCATAGGGCGCCCCGGCGGGCAGGACGACCGGCTCAGGGGGGGCGACGCTGTTCAGAGC
Organism: Roseibium sp. AWQ4_290; assembly: GCF_056160985.1. Classification (NCBI taxonomy): domain Bacteria; kingdom Pseudomonadati; phylum Pseudomonadota; class Alphaproteobacteria; order Hyphomicrobiales; family Stappiaceae; genus Roseibium; species Roseibium sp. AWQ4_290. The sequence goes on along the minus strand of NZ_JBSWYG010000012.1, from coordinate 31,415 downwards.
CTTGGCGGCAAGGCGGGTAATCTGCCTGCGTGAGCCAAGGGGCAGGATCGGTTGCACGTCCTGCGGATCGGGCGAGGGGCCATAAAGCTCTTCGTCCAGCTGGTCCGGGTCTACCGGCTCGATCAGGCGGATGCGGGATCGTTCCCCGTTTTGAGACCCGGCAAGGACATTGGCAAGTTCTGCCTGAAACGGCAGACCGTCCCGTTCGGTTGCAGGCGACAGCAACAAGGTGACAGAGCGGAAGCCGCAGGCGAGGGCCGCCAGCATTTCTGCATGGCCGAACCCGGCAAGCGACTGGACCTCTAACGGAATCACATCGGTTGGCAAGCCCTTGCCATAGCGGGCACTCAGGCGGATCAGGTCGCGGCCATGGCTGGCGTCATGCACCAGTAGCTGCGGCTGTTTTGCCTCCAGCTTGCGCCATGTGGAGGCGAGGGTCTGGAGGCGTTTGAAGATATGTTCCACTGGCGGGGCGTCATAGGAGATCGCCCCGGACGGGCACACGGCGGAGCAGCTGCCGCAGCCCGCGCAGATCATCGGCTCCACGGCTACATGGTCGCCGTCAGGAGTGATGGCCCCGGTTGGGCACAGGTCAAGGCAGCGGCTGCAGCCGCTTTTCCGGGCGCGGGAATGGGCGCAGAGCTGCGCGTCCAGCTTGACATAGAGAGGCTTTTCAAACGTGCCGGTTAGTTGGGAGGCTTCCAGCAGGACGGAAAGCCGGGCGTCCGCATTTCCGGGATCGGCGCGCAAATAGCCTTCGCGCTTGCCGGAGGCTGGAAAAAGTGGCGCAGCGCCCCGGCGCAGGTCAAGGACGATGGCGCATTGGGTGCGGCCACCGCTGCGCGGCTCGGTCCAGTTGAACGCGCCCCTGCCGCCGGGAATGCGTTCCTGAAGGGCGTCGAAAGAGAGATGGAATTGCCCGAGTGCACCTGTCGCAGATTTCAGCCGGCCGCGCACAATGTCAAAGCGCCGGTCATCTGACAGAGGGAGATCCGCCTCCGGTGCAAGCAGGACCGTGACGCTCAGAAGCTCACACAGATGGGCCGCGGCGCTCAAGGCATCCTCGGGATCGCCCAGTATGAGGCAGGTGCCGTCGGAGGTAACATCCATAACCTTCTCCCCCGGCTGGGGCAGAAGCGCGTCTGCGGCAAGGGCGGCCATTTTGGGCGTTGCGGGGGCTGTGTCGTCCGTCCAGCCGGCCCGGTCGCGCAGGTCCAGGAACAGTGGCGGATCGGTTTCCAGTTCTTCGGCGATTTCCTCAAACAGCGCCTGCTCCTGACCGCAGGCAAGGACCAGGGAGCCGGAGCGAATCGCTTCTTCAGCCACGGCGGCCTCGCTGCGGCACAGATCCGTGTGGATTTTCGAACAGGAAAGTCCGGTAGCGTTTTCAAATTCAAGGGCATCGATTGCCTGGCTGTTCCGGCAATCGCACAGCAGTATCTTGCTGTCTTTCATGTTTTTCGCGTCCTCTCCCCGGGACCGCCTGAGCAGGATTTTGTGCTCAAGCTCAAAGCAGTCCGCAGCCCATAACAAGGGCGTAAGCGCTTTCAGGTCAAGTTCAACTTCTGCTAGGGCTTGCATTTTATCGTGCTTGCGACAGCATAAATACATCCCTAGACAGGCAGGCTGAAGGAACAAGGGGAGGGGACAGGCGCAGTGACAAGCGAACGCATACGCACCATGCCGGTGGGCGTTGTCGTCCGGCGTTTGCCGGGGGTGACACGATGGCAAAAATGGAGCTGGCGCCCCGTTTCCCTCTTGCCCGGGGCTGGAGAGGCCGACTGGATCATGCTGCGTCAGGAAGGCGAAGCGGTGGAATATCACGCTGCGACCTTGAGCCTTGACCTGCACCGGGCCGATACGGAGGCCTATCTGACCGCCCTGTCCGACAAGGTTCCGTCCCTTTACGTCGTCATGCGCCCGGCTGAAGAAGCGGAGCGGGATGTGCCCATGGAGGTGCTGTTGCTGACCGCGTCAGCCTATGAGGGCCAGGATTATGCGGATGCCAGCGATGTTCAGGTGGAAAAAGTGCCCATGCCACCGGGCCTGATTGCCTGGATCCGGGACTTTGTCGACCAACACCATGAGGAAGAAATCTTTATCAAGCGCCGGCGCGACAAGACTCGAATCGATCTGAAGGAAGACGGGATCGGAGATGCCAGGATCCGGCAGACGGCGGATGTCTACCGGGCCCCCGGCAGCAAAGCGAAGGACAGATTGCAATGAGTGGCAGCGGCACAAGGGGAAGTGATTTCTGGTCCCGGCGCAAGGCTGCGGTGCAAAAGGCCGAGGACGCGGAGAAGGCCGAGCGCGCAGCGGCGGAAGCCGCGTCGGTCCGCGCTGGTCTGGAAGAGAAAACCGACCCGGAAATTCTGGACGAACTGGGGCTGCCGGATCCGGACAGCCTGACCGGAGAGGATGACTTTTCCGGTTTTCTCTCCAAAGCCGTGCCGGAGCGGCTCCGCCGCCGCGCCCTGCGCCGGCTATGGAGCGTGAACCCGGTTCTTGCCAATCTGGATGGTCTTCTGGAATATGGCGAAGACTATACTGATGCCGCGACAGTAATCGACGATCTGCAAACGGTTTACCAGGTCGGAAAAGGCATGTTCGACCGGTTTGCGGAGCTCGAAGACACGAAAGTTGTGCCAGAAGGTTTGCCTGCTGAAGTTGCAATTGAAGATGGAGTTTCCGAGAAAGATAGCCTTCACGTTGAAGAAAATACTGCAGCGCACAATGAAATTGTCAAAACTGAGGTGTCATATTATCAATTGACGCAAGGTGAAAACATAGGGCAACCTGCCGTCAAGCACGTGAACCTGTCAGAACGACTCGAAATAGTCGCAGAAATGGAAGAAAATACGCCTCCATATGTGAGGCGGCGCTTGCGGATTGACTATGAATGATACCAAAGTCTAATATCTGCCGCGCTGGCAAGGGGTAAGACTGATCCCCGCGCTTGAGGGAGGAACACCGCGGATGTCCGCAGTGATGACGGAATATGTTATCGACCCGGAAGACCGGGCCCGATCAGAACTTTATGACTTTTTGGGACTGCTGCTGGTCAGGCCGGCGGATGCCGCCCTTCTTGGACAGCTTGCGGGCCTTGATGGGGATGATACCCCTCTCGGTCAGGCGCTGGGGGTTCTGGCAAAAGTGGCTTCAGTCACCAGCCCTGAAACGGCGGAACGCGATTACAACGCCCTTTTCATCGGCCTTGGGCGTGGTGAACTTCTTCCCTATGCCAGTCACTATCTGACAGGTTTCCTCAATGAAAAGCCGCTGGCCAATCTGCGCGCCGATATGGCGAAGCGGGGCATTGGCCGCTCTGATGGCACTCATGAGCCGGAAGACCATATCGGGTCTCTCATGGAAATGATGGGGGGCATGATTGTCGGCCGGTTCGGCACGGTCACCTCCGTGGCCGATCAGAAACAGTTCTTTCAAGCCCATGTTGAGCCGTGGGCCATTCACTTTTTCTCGGATCTCGCCGGAACGAAAAGCTCGGTGTTTTACGGCGCCATTGGGGCGCTCGGGCGGGCGTTCATTGAGATTGAGACCGAAGCCTTCGGTATGCTGGCGAACTGAAATGCCTTCGGCGGTGTGCCAGATCGACCCAAGGATCCAAGCTGCGGCGGCCCGGGCTGCCGCGCAACAATACTGGCGGCGATACGCTGCAACAGCTCTATGGAGAGGAGACCGCAACAATGACAAAACCCGATCACAAGGCGCCTGATGCAGGGGCCGGACGGCGGGAGTTCCTGAAACTGGCAGCCCTTTCGGCACCCGTGGCCGTTGCGGCAACTGCCGTTTCGGCGCCTGCTGAGGCGGCGGAAGCTGATCCCGCTTCCACACGGATGCAGGACACCGCGCATACGCGCGCCTATTTTGACAGCGCCCGGTTCTGACCAGACCCTGACCCAGACATTCACTTCCGGCCTATGGTTGCGTGACGCCCGCTGGCCGGTCCGCTGAAAACCAACCCAGCCATACCGATTCCGGTACAAGCAAGGTAGGGAACTATGCTTAGGAAAAAGACCAATGGGGTTGCGCGACGCCCCCAGGGTGCAAGTATCCTTCGAGACGCTGCACATAAATCGGTAGACCGCAGAACCTTTCTGAAAGGTTCCGGACTTACCGCAGGTGGCCTGGCCGCAATCACCGCCACGGGTGGAACCGTTACCCAGGCCAAGGCCCAGTCAGCCGACGAAGCCGTCAATCTCGTCAAATCCGTTTGTACCCATTGCTCCGTAGGCTGCACGGTTATTGCCGAAGTCAAGAACGGGGTCTGGACCGGTCAGGAACCGGGATGGGACAGCCCGTTCAATTTGGGAGCCCATTGCGCCAAGGGTGCTTCGGTGCGCGAACACGCCCATGGTGAACGCCGCCTGAAGTACCCGATGAAAAAGGTCAATGGCGAGTGGACCAAGATGACCTGGGACGAGGCCATCAACGAGATCGGTGACAAGATGATGTCGATCCGCGAGGAAAGCGGCCCGGACAGCGTCTACTGGCTCGGATCGGCCAAGCACAATAACGAGCAGGCTTATCTGTTCCGCAAATTCGCCGCCTATTGGGGGACGAACAACGTCGACCACCAGGCGCGGATCTGCCATTCGACCACGGTGGCCGGTGTTGCCAACACATGGGGCTACGGCGCCATGACCAACAGCTACAACGACATCCACAATTCCAAGGCGATCTTCATCATCGGCGGCAATCCGGCCGAGGCCCATCCGGTCTCCCTGCTGCATCTGCTGCGCGCCAAGGAACAGAACAACGCGCCGGTCATTGTCTGTGACCCGCGCTTCACCCGCACGGCCGCCCATGCGGATGAATATGTGCGCTTCCGTCCGGGCTCGGATGTCGCCCTGGTCTGGGGCATTCTCTGGCATATTTTTGAAAATGGCTGGGAGGACAAGGAGTTCATCCGCACCCGCGTGTGGGGCATGGACCAGATCCGCGAAGAAGTCGCCAAATGGACGCCCGACGAGGTCGAGCGTGTCACCGGCACCCCGGAAAGCCAGCTGAAGCGCGTGGCGCGGACCCTGGCCAACAACCGGCCGGGCACGGTGATCTGGTGCATGGGCGGCACCCAGCACACCAACGGCAACAACAACACCCGCGCCTATTGTGTGCTGCAGCTGGCCCTCGGCAACATGGGCACGTCCGGCGGCGGCACCAACATTTTCCGCGGCCATGACAACGTGCAGGGCGCGACTGACCTTGGCGTTCTCAGCCACACCCTGCCGGGTTATTATGGCCTGAGCGCCGGCGCCTGGGGCCACTGGTCCCGCGTCTGGGACGAGGATCTCGACTGGCTGAAGGGGCAGTTCGCGACGGTCAAGGGTGCGGACGGCAAAGACAAGAACCTGATGAACCTGACCGGTATCCCGGTGAGCCGCTGGATCGACGGGGTTCTGGAAGATCCGGACAACACGGATCAGCCGAATGCCGTGCGGGCCATGGTTCTGTGGGGGCATGCGCCGAATTCGCAGACCCGCATGACGGAAATGAAAACCGCAATGGAAAAGCTGGATATGCTGGTCGTGATCGATCCCTATCCGACTGTTTCCGCCGTGCTTCATGACCGCACCGATGGTGTCTATCTGCTGCCGGCCTGCACGCAATTCGAAACCCACGGGTCTGTGACCGCGTCCAACCGCTCGCTGCAATGGCGCGATCAGGTGGTCGAGCCTTTGTTCGAAAGCCTTCCGGATCATGTGATCATGGCCAAGTTTGCGAACAAGTTCGGCTGGGCCGACCGGCTGTTCCGCAACATCGACATGGATGATGCGGAAACGCCGAACATTGAAAGCATCACCCGCGAGTTCAACAAGGGCCTGTGGACGATCGGCTATACCGGGCAGTCGCCGGAGCGGATCAAGTCGCATATGGCCAACCAGCACACGTTCGACCGGACGACTCTTCAGGCGGTCGGCGGGCCGAATGACGGTGAATATTACGGCATGCCGTGGCCGTGCTGGGGCACTGCGGAGATGAAGCATCCCGGCACCCCGAACCTTTATGACATGTCCAGGCCGGTCGCCGAAGGCGGTCTGTGTTTCCGGGCCCGGTTCGGTGTCGAGCGGGACGGGGAGAACCTCCTTGCCGACGGGGTGTCCAACCCCGGTGCAGAAATTCAGGACGGCTATCCGGAATTCACCATGCAAATGCTGATGGATCTGGGTTGGGACGGGGATCTGACCGACGCGGAACGGGCATCCATTGAAGCCGTTGCCGGTCCCAAGACCAACTGGAAGACGGATCTGTCCGGCGGTATCCAGCGGGTGGCAATCAAGCATGGTTGTGCGCCCTTCGGCAATGCCAAGGCGCGGGCGGTTGTGTGGACCTTCCCGGATCCGGTGCCGCTGCACCGCGAACCCCTCTACACCAACCGGCGGGATCTGGTGGCAGATTATCCGACCTATGAGGACCGGAAATTCTACCGCCTGCCGACGCTCTATGCCTCCATCCAGAAGCAGGACTTCTCCAAGGACTATCCGATTGTCCTGACGTCCGGGCGCCTAGTGGAATATGAGGGCGGCGGTGACGAGACCCGGTCCAACCCGTGGCTGGCCGAATTGCAGCAGGACATGTTCGTGGAGATCAATCCGCGGGATGCCAACAATCTGGGTGTCCGCGACGGGGCCCAGGTCTGGGTCGAAGGCCCGGAAGGCGGCAAGGTCAAGGTCATGGCGATGGTGACCGAACGGGTCGGGGAAGGTGTTGCCTTCATGCCGTTCCACTTCGGCGGCCATTACCAGGGCGACGATCTCAGGTCCAAATACCCGAAAGGCTCGGACCCTTATGTCCTTGGTGAAAGCTGTAACACCGCGCAGACCTATGGCTACGATTCGGTGACCCAGATGCAAGAGACCAAAGCAACGCTCTGCAAGATCTCTGCAGCGTAAGGAGGAGACACAATGGCAAGATCAAAGTTCCTTTGTGACGCCGAACGCTGCATTGAATGCAATGCCTGCGTGACGGCTTGTAAAAACGAAAATGAAGTGCCCTGGGGGATCAACCGCCGCCGCGTCGTGACCATCAATGATGGCAAGCCCGGCGAAAGGTCGATTTCCGTGGCTTGCATGCATTGTTCGGACGCGCCCTGTATGGCGGTGTGCCCGGTCGATTGTTTCTATCAGACCGAAGAAGGCGTGGTTCTGCACTCCAAGGACCTTTGCATTGGCTGCGGCTACTGCTTCTACGCCTGTCCCTTTGGCGCGCCGCAGTTCCCGCAGGCCGGGAATTTCGGGTCCCGCGGCAAGATGGACAAATGCACCTTCTGTGCGGGCGGTCCGGAAGAGAACAATTCCACGGCCGAGCGCGCGAAATACGGCTCAAACCGGATCGCGGAAGGCAAGTTGCCGCTTTGTGCGGAAATGTGCTCCACCAAGGCCCTGCTTGCTGGGGACGGCGATGTCGTCTCGGCCATCTACCGCGAGCGCGTCGTCGCCCGCGGATTTGGCTCCGGTGCCTGGGGCTGGGGCTCTGCCTACGGCCAGAAAGGCGGCTGACGCCAGCCTGTGCGGCAGCGGGCTTAGGCCTGCTGCCGGGCAATGTTCGTTTTTGAAAAGCGCAGAGCCGGGCGGCCCGGGCCAGGTGACTGGTCCAGAGGCCGCCCCGTTCGTCTTTCGTGACATTTGGTAAAGGGTGCTCTCATGATACGCTTGGCTGCCGCCGTCCTCCTTCTTTTGGCGTTTCTGGCTCCGGGATTTGCACAGGAGCCGGCACAGGACCTGGCGCCGGACGCCCACACCGGTGCGGCTCAGGCCGACCGGGCTGCGACCGGCGGGGCCCAGACCCTGGAAGACATCATGCGGCGCCAGCGCGGCGAAACGGTCGATTCCGGCTTCCGCCGCAATGCCACCGGCGACCCTTCGCACGCGGCAGGCATGTCGTCGCAGCTTGGCACCCTGGGCGGTGTGTCCGATCCCGAACTCTGGCGTGCCCTGCGCTATGGCTCGGCGGAAACAAGGGTCTCGTCCGGCGGCCGGGAAGCTACGGTTCTGATTCAGGATGGCGGCATGCGCTGGCTGGCCTGGCGCAAGGGGCCGCTGGCCACTTATGGGGCCTATCTGCTTGCCGGAACCATCGGTTTTCTGGCGCTGTTTTACCTGCTGCGCGGGCGCATCCGCATTGACGGCGAAAAGACAGGCCAGACCATCACCCGCTTCAAGGCGATTGAGCGCTTCGGCCACTGGATCCTGGCGGGCAGCTTCGTGCTCCTGGCCCTGACCGGCCTGATCACCCTGTTCGGCCGCTTTGCCCTGATCCCGCTTATTGGCAAGGAGGCTTTTGCCCCCATGGCTCTGGCTTCCAAATGGGTGCATAACAATGTCGCCTGGGCGTTCATGCTGGGCCTTGTGATGGTGTTTGTCATGTGGGTGGTTCACAACATCCCGAACAAGACCGACCTGAAATGGATCGCTGTAGGGGGCGGCCTGCTGAAGAAGGGCGTTCATCCGCCGGCAAAGAAATTCAATTTCGGGCAGAAAATGGTATTCTGGGGCGTGATTGCGCTCGGTGCTTCCATTTCCGCGTCCGGTCTTTCGCTGCTGTTCCCGTTCGAATTCCCGATGTTTGCGGTCACGTTTGAAAAGCTGAACGCCCTTGGCTTGCCTCAGCTTGTGGGCCTTGGCCCCTTGCCGACCCAGCTCGCGCCCCACGAGGAGATGCAATATGCACAGCTTTGGCACTCCATCGTGGCCTTTGTGATGATCGCCATGATCCTCGCCCATATCTATATCGGCTCTGTCGGTATGGAAGGCGCCTATGACGCAATGGGCTCCGGTGAGGTCGAACTGCAATGGGCGCGGGAGCACCACGGCCTGTGGGTGGAGGAGGTCGAGGAGGCCGGGCGCGCAGCCAAGACCTCAAGCGGCGGCAAGGCGGTTCCTGCCGAGTAGGGCGGCATGGCGCTTCAGGACCCCAAAAGACCGAACCTCAAAGGAGCATCCGGAGGCTGCCTCGGCCTTTTGCAGCGGGCGCAGGCTTTTGCCGGCCGGTTGCCATCGGTGCTGACCGCCACATTGATGAGCGCCACGCTGCTGTCTGTCAGTGCCGCTCGCGCGTCCGCTGCCGATTTCGAAACGTTGAAAGGCCATGGCGGGCCGGTGATGGATATCGCGGTTTCACCGGACAAGGGTCTTGTGGCAACGGCAAGTTTCGACAATTCGGTTGGCATCTGGACCGGTGGAGTTCCGCGCTGGCTTGAGGGGCACGGGGCGGCGGTCAAGGTGGTCCGGTTTGTCACCGGCAGCCAGGTCGTCTCGGCCGGGGACGACAATGACCTGATCCTGTGGGACCTTGAAGATGGCGGGCAGACACGCCTTGAAGGGCACACGGCGAAGGTCATGGGGCTGGCCGTGTCACCGGATCGCAGCTTGATCGCAAGCGCCAGCTGGGATGCGCGGATTGGCCTGTGGCCGGTTGCGGGCGGTGCGCCGGAGTTTCTGAGCGGCCACACGGCAGGGGTCAACAAGATTGCGTTTTCTGAAGATGGCCAGTACCTTTTTTCCGCTTCTGTTGACGGCTCCATCAAGCTGTGGGACGTGAACAAGCGTACGGAAATGCGCGTGCTGGACCGCAACGGGTTCGGCATCAACGTTATGGTTACGGGCGGAAATGACAGCTGGCTGGCCTATGGCTCACAGGATGGTGTCACCCGCATCGTGGACACCCGGACCGGTGCACGGCTCCACGAGCTTACGCTGGAGCGCCGCCCGATCCTGGCAATGGCGCTGAGCCCGGATGGCCTTCGGCTTGCGACCGGCGACGGCCATGGTTTCATCACCGTCTTCAACACGTTGAGCTGGGAGATCGAATCCGACTTCCGGGCTGCTCTGAAGGGGCCTATCTGGGCACTGGCCTTCTCCCGCGATGGTGAGGTGCTGCATGCGGGCGGCATTGAGGAGATTGTCTATTCCTGGCCAGTGGCCGGGCTTGGCTCCTTTGATCCGATGGCGCAATCGACCCCGAGTTTCTTGCGCCGGCCGGAAGACATGTCCAATGGTGAGCGGCAATTTGCCCGCAAATGCTCCATTTGCCATGCGCTCGGCGCCGATGGCGGGCGCAAGGCCGGGCCGACCCTTTATGAGGTTTTCGGCCGCCGCGCGGGCACTGTGCCGGGCTATCCCTATTCAACAACCTTGACCGGATCTGATATTGTCTGGAGCGAAGAGACGATTGATCAGTTGTTCCTTGACGGGCCGGATCATTATATTCCGGGCTCGAAAATGCCCATGCAGCGGATCGTGAAGCCGCAGGACCGGCGCGATCTGGTCGACTATCTGAAAGCGGCCACGCGCGCGCAGGCCACGCCAAACACCAAGGGAGACCCACGATGAAAGCGATGCTTGCCGCTTTTGCCGCCATTGCCGTGATTTCTTTCGGCGCCCATCAGATCCTGGAACATGCCGGTTTTTCCAGCGCGGAACAACGCAGCAGCCCTTCGGTCCGGCTGGGAGAATAATCCCCCCGGCCGGAGTAATGCGATTTTGGGCTTGCCCAGGGCTCAGACGTCAGCTTGAGCCTTTGTCGGCATTGGGGAAGAACAGCTGCTGGCCGTCGACCTTGTAGTCGGCAATCGCCTGCTGGCCGTCTTTGGACAGCAGCCAGTCAATGAAGGTCTGTCCTAGCTTGGCCTTCACGTGGGGATGCGCCTTGGGGTTCACCAGGATGACGCCGTACTGATTGAACAGTTTCGGGTCGCCCTGCACCGCGATCTTGTAATCCCCCTTGTTGCCAAAGGCGATCCAGGTGGCGCGGTCGGTCATGATATAGGCCCCCATGCCGGTGCCGGTGTTCAAGGTTGCGCCCATGCCCGAGCCGGTTTCACGGTACCAGTCGCCGGAGGCTTGGGCTGCATCAATATCCGCCGCCTTCCAAAGGCGCAGTTCGGCCTTGTTGGTGCCGCTGTCATCGCCGCGCGAGGCAAAGGGGGCCTTGGCTTCGGCAATCTTTTTCAGAGCTGCGACAACGTCGGAGGATCCGGCAATGCCGGCCGGATCGGAGGGCGGGCCGACAATGACAAAGTCATTATACATCACGTCGGACCGCGAAACGCCCTGTCCCTCGGCGACGAATTTTTCCTCGGCCGGCTTGGCATGAACAAACAGCACGTCGCCGTCGCCATTGGCCGCATTCTTGATCGCCTGGCCAGTGCCGACAGCCACGACGCGGACCTCAATGCCGGTCTTCTGGGTGAATTTCGGCAGGAGATCGTCGAACAACCCGGAATTCTGGGTGGAGGTGGTAGACTGGACAACAATGAACTTGTCGTCTGCTGCTGAGGCGCCGGTTACGGCCGCCGTGAGGGTCAAGGCGGCCAGTCCCGCCAGGAATAAACGCCGGATCACTTTTTTCTCCCTGAATGATCTGTGATGGATTGGGTGTTGGGACCGAGATAAAGACGGCCGTCGCGCCAGGCGCGCACAGGCTCGCTTTTGGGTTTGGTCAGAACCTGGTCAACTGAGCCGGTTTCAGCCACCTGACCGTCCTGCAGAAAGATCACATCCTCGCCGAGCCGTCTGGCCTGTCCTGCATCATGGGTGATCAGAACAATGGTGACCCCGCTGGCATTGGCGTCCAGAATGAGGCTTTCAATGGCGGCTGTTGAGGCCGGGTCGAGATTGGCTGTCGGCTCGTCCAGAAAAAGAAGATCCGGCTCACAGGCCAGTGCGCGGACCACGGCAAGGCGTTGCTGTTCGCCGCCGGACAGGACCCGGGCCGGGCGTCTGGCCAGATGGGAAAGCCCGGCGCTGGCAAGCGCCGCCTCGATCATGCGGGCCCGTGTGCGTCCCTTCAGGCCCTTGACCGAAAGGGCGAAGGACAGGTTGGCGGCAACGGAGCGGCGCAGCAGGACAGGGCGCTGAAAGACCATGGCCTGGGCGCGCATGGCGTCCCGCGTCAGGGGCGCCCCTTGCCAGAGCACGTCTCCGGTCTTTGGCGTCAGAAGCCCGTGCAGCAGACGCAGGAGCAGGCTTTTGCCAGCCCCGTTCGGCCCCATCACCAGCGTCCGGCTGCCGCGCCGGATACAGGCGTCGACCGAGGTCAACAGCATGTCACCGCCTGCCTCAAAAGACAGGCCGCGTGCCTCGAGCAGCGTTTCGGCTGATCCGGTGTCCGGGAGATTGGGGGGGCCGTCGTGCAGGCCGGATGCCTCAAGCATAGGCGGACCTCACGGCGGAGGCCCTCAGGGCCATGACAGCGGCATTCACCGTAAAGGCGATCAGCAGCAGGATAACGCCCAGAGCCAGCGCAAGCTGGAGATTTCCCTTGGAGGTCTCAAGGGCAATGGTCGTGGTCATGACGCGGGTCACGTGATTGATATTGCCGCCGACAATGATCACCGCGCCCACTTCCGCGACCGCCCGGCCGAAGCCGGCCAGGGCCACGGTCAAGAGGCTGTAGCGGGCATCCCATAACAGCGCGGAAAGGCGGTCCAGGGTGTGAACTCCAAGAGAGGCAAACTGGTCGGCATATTCCCGGTTCAGATCCTCGATCACCTGCCGGGTCAGGGCGGCGATGATCGGTGTGACCAGCACCATTTGTGCGATGATCATGGCGGTGGGCGTATAGAGAAGCCGCAAAGGCCCGAGCGGTCCGGACGCGGACAGGAGCAGATAGACCACGAGCCCGACCACGACCGGTGGCAGGCCCATCAGGGCATTGAGCGTGACGGCAAGAACCGTGCGGCCTGGAAAGGTGAGCGCACCTGCAGCAGCGCCGAGGGGCAGGCCGATCACGCAGGCCAGCACGACTGCGGTCAAGGTGACCCGCAGGGACAGGCGGATGATCTCCATAAGATCCGGATCAAGCGCAAAAACCAGCGCAAAAGCGCCGCTGAACGCGCTCCAGAAACTGTCCATGAATGGATTTTCTCCCTCTTTTGGGAAAAAATAACGTAAAATGCACAAGAATCCAAAAGGAATTGCATCGGGCGTTTGAAATTTTTTAAAGCGATTGGCCTGCGGGGGGAGCCGGAAAGAAAATCGATCGGCTGTCCCGGATTTCAGCTTCAGAGGGGGACCAGCTTGACGGATGCCGCCTGACCGGCGGGATGGTGGGCTGTCAAGCAAGGCGAAACGGCAGAGCCCGAGGTGAGAACGCGCGCATGCTTAGCCGTCATGCACTTCCAGATGCAAAGCCAGTGGCTCCGTCTACCGGATCTGCGGCAGAGGCTTGCTTGTCTCAGTAGAGCCAGCGGGGCAGCCAGGTGGCCAGGCCCGGCAGTGCCCAGAGGATTGCGACCGCCACGCCCTGGAGCAGGATGAAAGGTACAACACCGCGATAGATCTGACCGGTGGTGATTTCCTTCGGCGCGGCGCCGCGCAGATAGAATAGGGAAAAGCCGAAGGGCGGCGTCAGGAACGAGGTCTGCAGGTTGATGGCGATCAGGACCGTCAGCCAGATGGGATCGATCCCCATGATCAGAAGCGGCGGGATCAGCACGGGGAGCAGGATCACCGAGATCTCGACAAAGTCGAGGAAGAAGCCGAGCACGAAGACAAACAGCATGGCAAACAGCAGCGCGCCGGTGGGTCCACCGGGCATGCCGTCCAGCAGCGCATGCACCCGGTCTTCTCCGCCCAGGCCGACAAAGACCAGTGAAAAGAAACTGGCCATCAAGATGGTGGCGAAGATCATCGATGTGACGGTGAGGGTGGACAGCAAAGACGCTTTCAGAAGGCCGTCCCGGAAGGCGCGCCAGAGAATGTGCAGTACGACGGCAAGGGCAAACAGCGCCAGAGCCGCATAGAGCGCTGCGAGCAGATAGCCGCCCGGGGTGACGTCGGAGCGCTGCAGGCGCACCGGCAGCAAGGTCGCGGCCAGGGCCAGCGTGACCAGGGCGAGGGTTGCAGCCACAATCATCCGGGACGGCACCCCCAGCCGGCGCCCGGCCAGCAAAATGGCGCCGATGGCGCCCACGGAGGCGGCCTCATTGGGGGAGGCAATGCCGCCAAGGATGGAGCCGAGAACGGCGATGATCAGAAGCACCGGGGGGACGATGGCTGCCGCAATTTCCCGGAAGGACGGCTGGTCAACACGGCCGCTCATGGCCGGGGCATCACCGGGCCGCCATTTGGCGCGGATCAGAATATAGGCGCAATAGACGGCCACAAGCAGAATACCGGGCATCATGGCAGCGGCGAAGGTCTGGCCGACGGAAATGGTCTCGATGGTGAACTTGCCCTGCGCATACTGGGCCTGCTGGAAGGCATTCGACATGACGTCGGCCAGAATGATCAGCAATGTGGAGGGGGGAATGATCTGGCCCAGCGTCCCGGCGGTGCAGACCATGCCGGAGGCGAGTTTCGGATCATAGCCATTGCGCAGCATGGTCGGCAGGGCAATCAGGCCCATGGCAACAACCGTTGCGCCAACAATGCCGGTGGAGGCGGCCAGAAGCGCGCCGACCAGCATGACAGACACCCCAAGGCCGCCATGCATCCTGCCGAAAAGGCGGCCCATCGTCTCCAGAAGCTCTTCGGCAATCCGGGACTTTTCCAGAATGACCCCCATCAGCACGAACAGGGGAATGGCTGTCAGAACCGGATTGGTCAGCACGCCGAAAAAGCGCTGGCCCATGGCTCCCATGAGCTGGATGTTGAACTCCCCAAGCGCCCAGCCCAGAAGCGCAAAGCTGGTGGCGACACCGGCAATGGTGAAGGCCACCGGATAGCCGAGCAGAATGAAGGCGATCAAGGCAGCGAACATGATCAGATCAAGCGGCAGGCTCATGCGTCCCCGCTCCGCACTCTGGCAAGGTCGCGCAAAAAGGCCGCCGCACCCTGGATCAGCAGCAGCAGGCAATAGGCGGGAATAAGGGATTTCAAGAGAAACGAGGCCGGAATGCCGCCAACGGAAATCGGCCCTTCCAGAATAGCCCAGCTGCCGCGCACGGTCGGCCAGGAAAACCAGATCAGCAGCAGCAAGGCCGGGGCGAGCAGAAACAGGTGGCCGAAGAGATCTATCCAGGCTTTGCGGCGGCCGGTCAGTTTGGCGTAGAAAATATCAACGCGCACATGGCCGTTCATGAGAAAGGTGTAACCCGCACCAAGCATGAAAAGGCTGGCATGGAAATAGAGAACGCCCTCATCCAGAAAGATGAAGCTGTAGCCGAAGACATAGCGCAGCAGAACGATCACGAATTGCAGCAGCAGCATCAGCAGGGCCGCCCAGCACAGGGTGGCGCCTATCAGGGAATTGACGCGCTCCAGCGCGCCCGCGAACCGGTCCATCGGGAGAGTCCTGCCTGTCTATCTTGCGTCTGCCTGATCCACGGCCGTGTCAGCTTTTGGCAGCAGAATGGCTCCGGGGCCGGTCCGTCTTGAGACCACCCCGGAGCCGTCGGGGGAGTTTAGCCGTACTGATAGTCCAGCAGCCGGGCGTTCATCTGGCCGTTGTCAGCATATGGCATGTATTCATGCATCAGCTTGCGGTAGGCAAGGAAGCTTTCCGTAATGCGCCGGACCAGCTCGTCATCGCTGTCTTTCAGCTCGGCAATCACCTCCCCGGCCGCATTGCCCATGGCAATGATCACCTCATCCGGCAGCTTGCGGACTTTGACATCATGGTCTTCGACCAGCTGGGTCAGAGCCTGGGCGTGTTTGGCGGTGTATTCGCTCAGGACATCGTCATAAAGACTGGAGCAGGCATAGGTGACGGCGGCTTTCAGGTCGTCCGGCAGGCCGTTATAGGCTTCCAGATTGACGGCGCATTCTTCTGCTGACGACGGTTCGCCGACACCGGGCCAATAATAGTTCTTGGCGATCTGGTAATAGCCAAGGGCGCTGTCGCTCCAGGGGCCGATGAATTCGCCCGCATCGAGGGCTCCTGATTGCAAGGCCTGGAACATGGCCGGGCCGCTCATGGCCTGGACCGCCATGCCCAGCTTGGAGCACATTTCCGAGGCGAGGCCAGTGGAGCGGAATTTCAGGCCCTTCAGGTCATCGACGCTGTTGATCTCGTTGCGGAACCAGCCGGCCCATTGCGGACCGGAATTGCCGCACAAAAACGGTTTCAGATTGAAGCGGGCATAGATCTCGTCATAGAGCGCCTGGCCGCCGCCCTGGCTCATCCAGCCGGTCTGTTCCGGCGCCGTCAGGCCGAACGGCTGGGAGCCGAACAACAGGATGCCCTTGGATTTGGAGCCCCAATAGGCCGGAACCGCATGGTAGAGTTCGGCGGTGCCTTCGCCGACCGCGTCAAAGACACCATTGCCGGGCACAATCTCGCCAGCGGCAAAGAGCTTGACCTCAATGCGGCCGTTGGAAAGTGCGGTGATGCGGTCCGCCAGCATCTGGGCGGCCACCCCGGGGCCGGGCAGGTTTTTCGGCCAGGCGGTGACCATACGCCACTGGCGCACGTCCTGTGCGATGGCCGGAGCGGCCAGGGCGGTTGCGGCGACGGCTGCCGATCCGGTGGCCCCGGCTTTCAGGAAATCACGTCTTTTCATGTCAGTCCCCTCGTTTCGGTTCTGGTTAAGGGGGGCTCCTGCCGTGTTTATCGGTCCAGTATGGCCGGCAGGTTGAGCCCCTGTTCTTTCGCGCAGTCCAGCGCGATCTGGTAACCGGCATCGGCATGGCGCATCACGCCGGTGGCCGGGTCATTCCAAAGCACACGGCCGATCCGTTCGTCAGCCTCTTGCGTGCCGTCGCAGCAGATCACCATGCCGGAATGTTGCGAAAAGCCCATGCCGACCCCGCCGCCATGGTGCAGCGACACCCAGGTCGCGCCGGAGGCGGTGTTGAGCAGGGCATTCAGAAGCGGCCAGTCGGAGACGGCGTCCGAGCCGTCCTGCATGGCCTCTGTCTCCCGGTTAGGGGAGGCAACGGAGCCGCTGTCCAGATGGTCGCGCCCGATCACGACCGGCGCTTTGAGTTCGCCGCTGCGCACCATTTCATTGAAGGCAAGGCCCAGCCTGTGGCGCTGGCCGAGACCCACCCAGCAAATGCGCGCGGGCAGGCCCTGAAAGGCAATCCGGTCCCGGGCCATGTCGAGCCAGTTGTGCAGGTGCGGATCGTCAGGGATCAGTTCCTTGACCTTGGCATCAGTACGGTAAATGTCCTCAGGGTCGCCGGAGAGCGCACACCAGCGGAACGGGCCGATGCCCCGGCAGAACAGCGGGCGGATATAGGCGGGCACGAAGCCGGGAAAGGCAAAGGCGTTTTCCAGCCCTTCCTCCAGCGCGACCTGGCGGATGTTGTTGCCATAGTCGAGGGTCGGAACCCCCTGGTTCCAGAACTCGACCATGGCGGCCACATGGACTTTCATGGACGCGCGTGCGGCCCGTTCCACGGCTTTCGGGTCTGTTTCGGCCTTTGAGCGCCATTCGGCGACGGTCCAGCCTTGGGGCAGATAGCCGTTCACGGGATCATGGGCGGAGGTCTGGTCGGTGACGATATCGGGTTTGATGCCGCGCTCGACCAGTTCGGGAAACACATCGGCCGCATTGCCGATCAGGGCGACGGATTTTGCCTCGCCAGCCTTGGTCCACTGGCCGATCAGCTCCAGGGCCTTGTCGAGGGAGTGTGTCTTTTCGTCCACATAGCGGGTGCGCAGGCGGAAATCGGCGCTTTTTTCGTCGCACTCGACCGCCAGGCAGCAGGCGCCTGCCATGACGGCGGCCAGAGGCTGGGCGCCGCCCATGCCGCCGAGGCCGCCGGTCAGGATCCAGCGGCCCTTCAGGTCGCCGCCATAATGCTGGCGGCCTGCTTCCATGAAGGTTTCATAGGTGCCCTGCACGATGCCCTGGGTGCCGATATAGATCCAGGACCCTGCAGTCATCTGGCCGTACATGGCCAGTCCCTTCTTGTCGAGGTCGTGGAAATGGTCCCAGTTGGCCCAGTTCGGCACCAGGTTCGAATTGGCAATCAGTACACGTGGGGCGTTCTTGTGGGTCTTGAACACCCCGACCGGTTTGCCGGACTGAACCAGCAGGGTCTCGTCTTCTTCGAGCTGTTTCAGGCTGGCAACGATCCGGTCGAAATCCTCCCAGGTGCGGGCCGCCCGGCCGATGCCGCCATAGACCACCAGCTCATGCGGGTTTTCCGCCACATCCGGGTGCAGATTGTTCATCAGCATGCGCAAGGGTGCTTCGGTCAGCCAGGACTTGGTGGTCAGCTCCGCTCCGGTCGGCGGATAGACATCGCGGGCATTGTGGCGGCGGTCAGTCATCGGGCGTTTCCTGTTACTGGTTTTCGTTATGGGTGTGGACCGGATCAAGCGATGGGGCCAGTGCGTCCAGCCGTTTCAGGATTTGCGCAAGGTGGGGCCGCAGCAGTCCGGCTTTTGTCTCATCATAGGCAAAGGGCGCGTCTTCACCCGCCAGATGGGTCTTTTGGGCCAGTTCCATCTGGATGGCGTGCAGGCCGTCTTTCGGGCGGCCATAGTGCCGTGTCGTCCAGCCGCCCTTGAAACGGCCGTTGAGAACGGCGCTGTAGCCCTCTGCGGCCTGTGTGGTTTCATAGACGACCGCCTCGATTTCCGGGGCGCAGGTGGCGCCGTTGTTGGTGCCGGTGTTGAAATCGGGCAGGGGGCCGTCAAACAGAAACGGGATGCGCGAGCGGATCGAATGACAGTCATAAAGAACCGCGATGCCGTGCAGGTCCCTGACCCGGTTCAGTTCTGCTTCCAGCGCTGCATGATAGGGCGCGTGCCAGGACCGGCGCCGGGCCTCGATCTCGCCGCTGTCCGGTTCGCAGCCGTCCAGGTAGATCGGCGCGCCGTCAAAATCCGTGAGCGGGCAAAGGCCGGTGGTGTTCTGGCCGGGATAGAGGCTGGTTCCGGCCGGGTCCCGGTTGGCATCGATCACATAGCGGTGGAACGTGGCCTCAACCCGGGTCACGCCGGGCAGAAGGCCCTCATAGAGCCTGTCCACATGCCAGTCGGTGTCCGCCCGTTTGCGGCCCGTTTCGTTCAGCCGGTGCCAGATTGTGCCGGGAATGAAGGTTCCCGAATGGGGCAGGCCGAGAACGATGGGGCTATCGCCGCGGGTGACCTCAACCGGCTGCATGGCGGGCTCCCATATCGATCAGGTGCGCGTCGGACAGGACGGAAGCCAGCCCGCGTGAGCGGACCAGGCAGGCCGCCGTCTCCAGATCGTTGGCCAGATACCGGTCCGCATCCAGCGGCGGTACATCCTGGCGCAGCCGGGTGATGACGCTCTGCAGGGCCGGGCTTGTCTTGAGCGGTCGGCGGTGTTCAATCCCCTCCACGGCGCAGAGCAGCTCAACCCCCAGAATATGCGACAGATTGCGGGTCATTTGGGCCAGGCGCCGGGCGCCATGGGCCGCCATGGAGACATGGTCTTCCTGATTGGCGCTGGTCGGCGTGCTGTCGGTGGAACAGGGATTGGCCAGATGTTTGTTTTCGCTCATCAGGGCGGCGGTGGTGACTTCCGCAATCATCATGCCGGAATTGAGGCCGGGATCGCGGGCGAGAAAGGGCGGCAGGTCGAAAGACAGCGCCGGGTCGACCATCAGGGCCACCCGCCGCTGGGCAATGGCCCCCAGTTCCGCCACCGCAAGGGCAATCTGGTCGGCGGCAAAGGCCACCGGTTCGGCGTGGAAATTGCCGCCCGACACGATCCGGTCTGCTTCGTTCAGCACCAGCGGATTATCGGTCGCCGCATTGGCCTCGATTTCCAGCGTGGTGGCGGCCATGCGCAAGAGGTCGACACAGGCCCCGGCCACCTGGGGCTGGCAGCGGATGCAATAGGGGTCCTGCACCCGGGTGTCTCCAACCCGATGGCTTTCGCGGATCTCAGAGCCTTCCATGAGGGTGCGCATGGCCCGGGCAACCTCGATCTGGCCCCGATGCCCGCGCAGGGCGTGAATTTCCGGCAGCAGCGGCGCGGTCGAGCCCATGATGGCATCGGTGGACAGGGAGGCGGTGACAAGGGTGGCTTCACCCAGGCGCCAGGCGTCGAACAGGCCCGTGAGGGCGCAGGCGGTGGAGAACTGGGTGCCGTTGATCAGCCCCAGCCCCTCCTTGGGGCCGAGCGTGACCGGTTCCAGCCCGGCTTTTGCAAGGGCGTCGCCCCCCGGCATGCGGGTGCCGTTGACGACCGCTTCGCCTTCGCCGATCAGGACGGCGGTCATATGGGCCAGCGGGGCCAGATCGCCGGAGGCGCCAACGGAGCCCTTGGCGGGCACGACCGGGGTCACATCGCGATCAAGGCAGTCTTCAATCAGGCGCAGCACCTCAAAGCGCACGCCGGAGGCTCCGCGCCCCAAAGACAGAAGTTTCAGGGCCATCATCAGCCGGGTGGTGGTCCGCTCCAGGAGCTCGCCAACACCGCAGCAATGGGAGAGGATCAGGTTGCGCTGCAAGGTGGCGGTGTCGTCCGGGGCGATCTTGACGCTGGCCAATTTGCCAAAGCCGGTATTGACCCCGTAAACGGCCATGGTTCCCTGGGCGGCGGCAGCGACCCGCTCGGCAGCTGCCACAATGGCGGCTTCCGCGCTGCGGTCGATGCGCACGGGTAGGGCATCCCGGTAGATCCGCTCCAGATCCGCCAGGGTTACGCTGCCCGGGGTAAGGGTGAGCGGGCTCATGCGGCATCTCCAAACAGGCGGGTGTCAAGGGCGTTGAAACCGATCCGGTAGCTGAGTTCTGCCGGATGAGTGGCGGACCAAATGGCGAGATCCGCGCGTTTCCCGGCTTCCAGCGTGCCGCGGTCGTCAAGGCCAAGGGCCCTTGCGGCATGGCAGGTGACACCGGTCAGCGCCTCTTCCGGGGTCATGCGGAACAGCGTGCAGCCCATATTCATGGTCAGAAGCAGAGAGGCGAGCGGCGAGGAGCCGGGATTGCAGTCGGTCGCCAGGGCAATGGGCACGTTATGGGCGCGAAGAAGGTCCAGAGGCGGCTGTTGGGTCTCGCGCAAGGTGTAAAACGCACCGGGCAATAACACGGCAACGCTGCCGCTGTCTTTCAACGCTTTCACGCCTGTTTCGTCCAGATATTCCAGATGGTCGGCCGAGAGGGCCCCATAGCGGGCAGCAAGGGCCGCGCCGCCCAGATTGGACAATTGTTCTGCGTGAAGCTTTACCGGCAGGCCAAGCTTTTGGGCCGCGTCAAATACCCGGGCCATCTGCTCAGGTGAAAAAGCGATGCCTTCGCAAAAGCCGTCCACCGCATCCACCAGCCCTTCGGCATGGGCCGCTTCCAGCGCTGGCAGGCAAACCTCGTCCAGATAGGAATCTGGCCGGCCCTGATAGTCTTCCGGGACCGCATGGGCCCCCAGAAAGGTGGTGCGGACCGTGACCGGCCTGAGGGCGGCTATTTTGCGGGCGGTGCGCAACATGCGCAGCTCCGTCTCGAGATCGAGGCCATAGCCGGACTTGATTTCCAGCGTGGTCACGCCTTCGCGCAGCAGGGCATCGACCCGGGGCAAAGCCTGGTCCAGCAGAGCGTCTTCGCTGGCTGCGCGGGTGGCCCTCACGGTGGCAACTATGCCGCCGCCCGCCCGGGCGACCTGCTCATAGCTTGCCCCTTCCAGCCGCATTTCAAATTCCTTCGCCCGATTGCCGCCAAAAACAACGTGGGTGTGGCAGTCAATCAGGCCGGGCGTGATGAGCCGACCGTGCATGTCTTCTGCCGGCAGGGCGCGGAAGGCGTGCGGCAGGTTGATGGCCGGGCCAACCCAGGCAATCCGGCCGTTGTCAATAACCAGTGCCCCGGTCTCGATCAAACCGTAGGGCGTGTCTGAACTGGTGCATGTGGCCAGACAGGCATTGGTCAGGAGGCGTTGGGACAAGAGCCATCTCCGGCTTGAATAGATCGCGGTATAAGATAATATGCATGCACATATTAATGTGTCAACGAAGGAAATCAGGCATGCCGGTGCACGCTGAAACACGCCTTTTTGCTCAAAAGGCCTTGCTGCCGCAGGGGTGGGCGGACAATGTCGCTATCACGGTGTCCCGGGACGGGACCATCGCATCCGTCGATGTTGACGGCCCGCTTGATGGGCATGAACGCGTCGGCATTTTGCTGCCCGCCCCGGCCAATCTGCACAGCCATGCGTTTCAGCGGGCCATGGCCGGGCTCAGCGAGCGGCGCGGGGCGGGTGGCCGGGACAGTTTCTGGACCTGGCGCCAGATCATGTTCCGGTTTCTGGATGTCTTGCGGCCGGAGGATGTGGAGGCGATTGCTGCCTTTGTGCAGATGGAAATGCTGGAAGCCGGATATGCGGCGGTCGGGGAATTCCATTACCTGCACCACCAGCCGGGCGGAGTGCCTTATCAGAACCTGGCTGAACTGTCAGAGCGGATCATGGTGGCGGCGTCCGAGACCGGTATTGGCCTGACCCATCTTCCCGTTTTTTATCAGTTTGGCGGCTGCGACCGGCGCCCGCTGGCGCAAGGGCAGATCCGGTTTGGCAATGACACGGACCGCTTTGCAGCTCTGCATGCCCTGGCTGCGGAAGCGCTCAAGGCCCTGCCTGCCGATGCGAGGCTGGGGGTGGCGCCCCATTCCTTGCGTGCGGTGGATGAAGATGGCCTGGCCCTAGCGGTGGCGCTGGCCCGGGGGCGGCCGTTGCACATGCATCTGGCCGAGCAGGTGGCCGAAGTGGAGGAGGTTCAGGCGGCCAAGGGCTTGCGCCCGGTCGAATGGCTTCTGGACCACCATCACGTGTCAGAAGACTGGTGCTTGATCCATTGCACGCAGATGACGGAGCAGGAAACGCATGGCCTGGCGGCAACTGGCGCGGTGGCCGGGCTGTGCCCGATCACCGAATCAAGCCTCGGAGACGGTATTTTTGATGGCGTCCGCTATCTGGAGAGTGGCGGCCGGTTTGGAATCGGCTCGGATTCCAACATCCGCATTTCCCTGTCGGAGGAGCTGCGCACACTGGAATATTCCCAGCGGCTCAGGGACCGGTGCCGGGCGTCGGTGGCGACCCGGGAGAAATCAACCGGCCGGGTTCTGTTTGATGGCGCGGTGGCGGGCGGAGCGCAGGCTCTTGGCCGTCCGTCCGGACGGATCGCCGAAGGTGCCCTGGCAGATCTTGTGGCACTGGATGCTTCCGCCATCGATCTGGAGGGCAAGGCAGGGGATGATCTGCTTGACAGTTTTGTCTTTGCCGGAGACGACCGCATGGTGCAGGAGGTCTGGTCGGCGGGACGGCATGTTGTGCGGGGCGGAAACCATGTAAAAGGCGATCTCATCCGCGCACGCTACCGGGCCACGATGGCCTCCTTGCGTGCCCGACTGTAGGACGGTGACGTGACGCTGACAGACACGAATTCCTGGACCGGAGTCCGCGCCGTGCTTTTGCGGCGGATACATGAGCGGATCTGGCAGCCGGGGGAACTGATCCCTCATGAAGCCGATCTGGCAGCGGAATTCGGCTGTGCCCGAACCACCGTCAACCGGGCGCTGCGGGACTTGGCTGAGAGCGGGCTTGTGGTGCGCAAGCGCAAGGCGGGCACACGAGTGGCCGTCAACCCGCCCCAGCGGGCCACGCTGACGATCCCGATCCTGCGCGAGGAAGTGGAAAGCCTGGGACGGAGCTACCGGCACAGTATTCTGGCCCGGGAGCTGAAGCCCCTGCCGCCGATGCTACACGGAGCGTTTCAGGTGTCTTTGGGCGAGGATGTTCTGTTTCTGAAGACCCTGCATTTTGCCGATGAGCGGCCCTACGCGTTTGAAGAACGCTATATCAACCTGAAAGCAGCGCCGGAGGCGGAAAAATTGCGATTTCAGGATGTCAGCGCCAATGAATGGCTGGTGCACAACGCGCCCTACAGCCACGGGGACCTGTCCTTCTTCGCCCTGAATGCGGATGAGGCCCTGTGCGAAAAGCTGGATGCGGTGCCCGGCACGGCCCTGTTTGCCATGGAGCGTATCACCTGGTCCGGTAACCAGCCGATCACCCATGTCCGCCTGATCTTCGCCCCCGGCTACCGGATGCGCACGGAGATTTGACGGGTGCTTTGGAGGGGGCGGTCAGACGGTCAATGGGCGGACTGGCGGTTTTGGAGCGTTTGATTGCGCCATGAGAGCGGGGAAAATGTTCGCCGCACTCCTGTGTGCAACCCGCGGGCCGTCTTTAAAGACCACAGAGGCTGAGGTTGATTTCAATCAGCACCGCGCACGGGAATGCTCTCCCGGGTTTTTGGGGAGACGAGGCGCTGCGCAGCAAACACCATGGCTGCAATGGACAGGCCCGCCAGATCGGACCACAGACCGCCTTCTATCATCAGGAGAGCAGAAGCGATGAGGCCCAGGCGCAGATATGAGGCGGCGACTTTTCCGAGGAACCAGCCCTGGACACCCGAACTCAGCAGAAACACCCCAATGATTGCCGTTCCGCCGGCGCGCAGGATGTCTATGACAGTGCCGTCCATGAGGATTGCCGAATTGTAGAAAAACATGAACGGAACAATGAACGCGGCCAGTCCGAACTTGAAAGAGGTGACGGAGGTTGCCATGGGATTTGCGCCAGAGATGCCGGCCGCCGCGTAGCTTGCGAGCGCCACCGGAGGTGTGATCGCTGAAAGGACCGCGAAGTAGAAAACAAAGAAATGTGCAGTCAGCGTTGGAATGCCAAGCTGCACCAGGCCTGGCGCAACCACGGAGGCCGCGACCGCATAGGCAGCGGTTGTCGGCATGCCCATGCCCAGCAGGATCGCGATACACATGGCGAAGAACAAGGCGAGAAGCTGACTGGCTGCAGCGAGGTCGAGAAGCAGGCTGGAAAACCGCGCGCCTACACCCGTCAGGCTGATCACGCCAACGATGATACCGGCACAGGCGCAGACCGCAATGATCTGGATCGACATGACACCGGCCAGTTCAAACGCCTTGATGATTGAGCGCAGGCCCATGCGATGCGGAGTGAACCAGGAGACTACGGCGGCCGAGACAGTCGCAAGCGTTCCCGCACGGATTACCGAATAGCCCATGAAAAGAGCAGCGATCAGAATGACGATCGGCACAAAGAGATAGACCCGCGCCACCATCTCCCGGAACTTCGGCAGTTCATCGTCGCGCATGCCCCGCATGCCGAGCTTCGCCGCCTCGAAATCGACCATGAAGTAGATCGAGGCAAAATAGAGTACGGCAGGAATGATGGCGGCGATCGCGATGTCCTGATAGGGAATGCCGGTGATCTCGGCCATGATGAAGGCCCCGGCCCCCATGATCGGGGGCATGATCTGGCCGCCTGTCGAAGCGGCAGCTTCCACGGCCCCAGCTGTCTTCTTTTCGTATCCGACCCGTTTCATCAGCGGAATGGTGAGGGAGCCGGTGGCGACGACGTTTCCGGCGGAAGTCCCGTTGATCATGCCCATCAGTCCGGATGCAAAAATCGCCACTTTCGCCGGTCCTCCCCGCGCGCGCCCTGCGGCGGCAAAGGCAAAATTCACGAAATAGTCGCCCACCTTGGAGGCCTGCAAGAAGGCGGCGAAGATGATAAAGAGGATGATATAGGTGGACGATACAGCTGTGGTTGGCCCCAGAATACCGGCATCAGAATAGACATGTCCGAAGAAACGCTGCCAGGTGTAGGCACTTTGCACCGCCAGAATGCCGGGAAGCAGATGGGCTGTGAAAGTGTAGATCAGGAACACGGCCGTGATAATGACCAGGGCGAGGCCCGCGACCCGGCGGGTCAGTTCCAGGATCAATGCAGATCCAGCCGTCGCGGCGAAGGCGACCCCGATTGGAACGAATGTGGTGCCGACGGAGTTCCTGGCCGCCGTGTCATAGATCGCGATGAAATAGGTTGCCACAACAACAGCGCAGACGGCGAGCACGATATCGGACGCGGCAAAGCGCTCGCGTCCGCGGCGCTCTAGCCAACCGGTGAGGATCGCTCCGAACGTTGCGATGAGCAGCGGAAAACCGAACCACCACACTTCGTTTTCGTAGATCTCGGTGCCCGGAAATGCCGCCCAGGTCGTCAGTCCGCCCATCTGAGGCAGGGTGCCGGAATGGATGGTATGAACAAAACCGATCACCGTAGCCCCTGAAACGAGTGCAGGGGCAAGGAGCAGCAGGGCTAAAATGCTGACGAGCCGCGTATTGCGATGCGGGGCACCGGTTGCATGAAAGATATGTGCAGAAAAAAGCAGAAAGCCTAGAGCCAGAGCGCCGGCAATATGGGCGATGCGGAAGTTCCAGGTCTCCATCGGAAACTGAGGCAGGAGCGGAATGGTTATTCCGGTCCATGCGGAAATGGATACGCCATTGAGCGCAACCATGTGAAAGGCAGCATAGCTTGCAGACAAGCCTGCCATGACGAGATAAGCGCGCCCGTCGAAGAGACGCCGATTGCTCTCGATTGGATCTTCATCCACACCGTCAGCCAGAACTTTTTTGCCGGCGTTCTCGGCTGCCTGGTCGGTCTTGTCTGTCATGGGGTCCTGCTGCGGCCGATCCGAACGGCTCTGTCCTGTTTGGTCGGGGGATGTCACTGCCTGAAGGCCAGGCGGTGCGGACTTGATCGGGCACCCGCGCGAGGACGTCCGCGCGCGGGTGCGCTAGGCGGTCAATTGCCGTAGATCATATCCGCAGGAATGTCAGCGCCTTGGGTTTCCTGGAACCAGCGCGCGGCACCTGGGTGCCACTTCATGACCTGGTTGCGGTCCCAGAATTCCGGAAGTGTCGAACGGGCGGCTTTGTGGGTGGCGACCATGCGATCGTTGTCGGACATGACCGCCTTTACGACGCCATACACGAAGGTTTCAGGCAGATCGCAATTGGCGATCGCGAAGTTCCACATGGAGACGGAGCGCACCGGTGCTTCCAGCGTCGTGTAGCTGTCTGCTGCAATATCGAAATTCGCCACTGGGAACGCCTTCGTGATCGTGGCCTGTTCTTCTTCCGTGAATTCGATGATGTTGATGTCGGTCTGTACTTCCAGCTGGCTGACGGCGGGAACCGGAACGCCTGCGGCAAACGCAATCACGTCCAGAAGGCCGTCCTGCAACTGGCTGCCCAGGTCGGACCAGCCACCATTACGGCGCTCGAACTTGACGCCGAGCTCTTCCATCATACGCGGGAAATAGGTGTCGGATGTCGACCCTGCCGGACCGAAGCCAATACGCGCTCCTTCCGGAATGTCAGCAACGGAGGCGATGCCTGAAGAACTCAAGGTCGTGATCGAGAACGGGGTCTGGTACATCGGGAACATGGCGCAGGCCTTGTCCATCTGCAATCCTGGCGCAATGGGATTGGAACCGGCAATCGATTCTGCCGCCGGGCCCATGGTGGTCATGCCAAATGGCAGGTCGCCGGAATGCACAAGCGCCATGTTCTGCATCGGTCCGCCGGTGACCTCGGCAGCGCCTGACACACCAAGCTCTTCAC
Source organism: Roseibium sp. AWQ4_290 (assembly GCF_056160985.1). Classification (NCBI taxonomy): domain Bacteria; kingdom Pseudomonadati; phylum Pseudomonadota; class Alphaproteobacteria; order Hyphomicrobiales; family Stappiaceae; genus Roseibium; species Roseibium sp. AWQ4_290. The sequence goes on along the minus strand of NZ_JBSWYG010000012.1, from coordinate 4,088 downwards.
CGGCAATGTTGGCCCAACCTGTGCCATATCCGAAATAGGTTCCACCCTGCGATCCCGTTCCCACGGTAAAGCTGTCCGGCCAGCCAGTCTTGTCAACTGTGTCTGCGACCGCTGCGGTTGCGGTCAACCCGGCGATCACAAAGACGCCGGTCATCATGCTGAAATTCATGAGTTCCTCCACTTTTCATAAAGGGTCTGTCGCCCGAGCCCACATCCTCCTGTGGACAGCAAACACCGGCCCTTCACCAGATATGCAGGCTAAACCTGCATATTGCCGCTGCACAGCGCAGAAGATTTATATAAAAAAATGGAATAATAGAAAGCTATGCCGTCGTCGCAATCTGGTCCACATGCTGTTCAAGCGTCTGCAGAAAAGCGTCACGTGAAGGGTCCCGCGTATCGCGAACCCAGGCGACAGACAAGGCCAGTTTGTTTTTTGCTGGCCCAGCCGGCAGATCCAGCGAGACGAACACCACACCTTTGACGGTAAGTCTGGAGATCCAACGGGGAACGATGGCGATCCCGACACCCGTGCTCACCAGATTGACGATGGTCTGTTTTTCCTCGGCAATCTGCGCGACCCGGGCGGGCAACCCTGCCTCCAGGAACAGTTTCATCGTCAAGTCGTGGCTGTGCGGCCGCGACCCCTTGTCCGGAATGATCAACGGTTCATCGGCCATGTCTTCGACCGAAATACGGTTCCTCTGTGCAAGCGGGTGGGTATCGGGAACCGCAACGACCGCCGTTTCGAAAAACAACGATTTCAGCAAAAGGCGAGGGTCGAGAACCTCGGGTGGCCGGACAACCGCGACATCGAGCCGTCCCGTCAGCAATCTTGGCAGCAAGCGGATTGTCTTTTGTTCAAGAAGCTGAATGTCGACCTCCGGATGTGCTTCCCTGAAGAGCGGGATCAACCTGGGAACAAGACCGACCGCTGCGCTGTCTATTGCCCCAATGCGCAAAACTGACGCGTTGTCCCTCTGGCTTTCCCTGAATTCGGCTTCGAGGCGGTCAGCGCGGTCCACGATGTCGCGGGCCGCCTCCAGCAGGTCGCTTCCGGCCTGGGTCAGCGCAACGCTCCGTGTCGTGCGCGTCAGCAAACGGCTGCCGAGACTGTCCTCCAGCAATTTGATCTGCCGCCCCAGTGACGCGGGCAGGATATCGAGTTTCTGCGCGGCGCGGCCGAAATGCAGCGTATCTGCGACAGCGATAAAACACTTCAGTTGGCGAAGTTCCATGGATCTCTTCGATTATATCATTTTTTTATATGATCTATCCAGCATTGCCGGAATGACAGGAGATTGCAAGTCTAGGGCCGACACAGCGGTGGCCAGGGATGGTCATGCTCTCCCGCCAGCCCGAACAAGCAGGAATTTGCAATGCGCAGCTATCAGATTGCGGCCATCCCGGCGGATGGCATTGGTCCGGAAGTGATTGAAGCAGGATCGGAAGTCCTCGCTGCGCTCGGTCAGCGGTCCGGAGATGTGAGCTTTGACCTGACCTTTTTCGACTGGGGCTCTGACCGCTACAAGAAGCATGGCGAGATGATGCCAGCAGACGGGCTTGACCAGTTGAAGCCGTTCGATGCGATTTATTTCGGGGCCGTTGGTGCGCCGGACGTGCCCGACCACATCACACTTTGGGGACTGCGGCTGCCAATCTGCCAAGGGTTCGATCAATATGCCAATGTGCGGCCCACCAAGATCATTCCGGGCGTCACATCTCCCTTGCGCGATGTCGGGGTGGGGGACCTCGACTGGGTGATCGTCCGGGAAAACTCCGAAGGTGAATATTCCGGCAATGGCGGGCGTGCCCACCGGGGCTTGCCGGAGGAAGTCGGCACCGAAGTCGCAATCTTCACGCGTACCGGCATCGCCCGGATCATGCGTTACGCCTTCAGGCTGGCACAATCGCGGCCCCGCAAGCTGCTGACGGTTGTGACCAAGTCAAACGCTCAGCGGCACGGCATGGTCCTTTGGGATGAAATTGCCGCAGAAGTCGCGCAAGAGTTTCCGGACGTTACCTGGGACAAAATGCTTGTAGATGCGATGACCGTCCGCATGGTCAAGAACCCGCGAAGCCTCGACACGATCGTTGCCACCAATCTGCATGCGGACATACTTTCCGACCTCGCAGGCGCTCTGGCCGGCAGCCTCGGTGTTGCGCCGACCGCCAATATCGACCCGGAGCGGCGGTTTCCTTCCATGTTCGAACCTATTCACGGATCGGCTTTTGACATAACCGGCAAGGGCATTGCCAATCCCGTGGCAACATTCTGGACGGCCTCTCAGATGCTGGATCACCTGGGCGAACAGGAATCCAGCCGGCGCCTGATGACCGCTGTGGAGCGGGTTTGCGATGCAGGCATCCTCACGCCCGATGTCGGCGGCAACGCAACGACGCGCGAAGTGACCGACGCCGTTATTCAGGCAATCCACGGGTCGAATACGTAAGACTGCCCGCAACACATAAGACCCTGTTGGATGGTTTTTCAGGTTTACCGGCAAGGAAAGGCGCGCAGGTCGGCCAGGTTGGCCGGGCAAGCAGTGCGACACAGCCCGACGGGCCTGAAAGAGCCACCGACGGCCACGGTATGAGAGCGTTCTGCCGTGTCGCGCGTTCTGGACGCTGCCCGACATCGCCCCGTGACACGCACCTTGCGGAACGTTCTCATGTCACGGTCCAATAGGGGCTTATTTGGTGAGGTTGGTATCACGCGCCCGCTTCACGCCCGCAATGTGGTCATTCTCCAGTGCTTGTCCTGCAAACCGCCTTTGTTGCACGGCAAGCGAAACCCTGAAAAGGGCGGACGAAGCTGCCGTCGGTCAGGACCAGTTCACAGACCGCTTTCAGCGATTGATGGTTGCTCCAGCTCCAGAATGTTGCCTTCACAATCTCGGGCATAGACTATCAAATGTGGCCGTTCTTCAGTGCCAAAGTTCGTGACGTCGCCTTGCAAGGCCCCACCAAACCGCAGCAATTTTTCAATCGTCCGGTACAGATCGCAGACCTCGAACGCCAAGTGGCCATAACCGGGATCGTTCACAGCGGGGATGCCCCTATCGGCTGTGGTGGTATACTCCATGATCTCCAAGAACGGTTCATTGCCAGCAGGTAAGTTCAGCCAGATCGAGTAGATATCGTTGTCCGGCAGCCCATTTCCGCGAGACACGGCTGTTCCAGAAAGCCGCCTTGGAGCGCGTCTCTCTACGAAGCCGAAAATCTCTTTGTAAAACAATGACAGTTGATCTGCATTTCGCGCGGTAAGACTGACATGTAGCAATCTCAAAGAACCAATCCTCACTTCGCATCTCCGAGGCGGTTTGACATAAAGCCCCTTCTGAACCGGACATTCGCGCGCGGTGCAGCATTTTACAATTTGGGTTCGTTTCAGTCATTCGCCGCACACGTTTCAAATGTCAGCTCAGGGCCGGAAGTTGTCGAGAAGGGAAAACTTGGCCACGGTCTTTCAAGGGTGGGAAGCAGACTTTTGTTGCGGCGAGTTCAAATGGCGGCGATGCGGACTTTTGAGACCTTGGGAGGCTGGCGCAAATGAGAGAGAAATTCCACTCTACAACTTGAATAACCAGCTGATCGCAGAATGAAAATCAAATTTCGCTTCTAAATTGCGACTAAAAAACCCTCCGAATACACTCCAACAACCATCGTCTTTACGTCCACACCAATTTTATGAAGTGGTTACACCATTGACAGAAAAGATGGTTCTGTAATGAAATGGATACTTACGATTGAAAGTATTGCAAGCTGGGTGCACACGGCGCAATCGAGATAAGAGCTAACCACAATGAATACAGTCACACCGCGATTTTACAAACTCTGTGTCTTCATCCTTTGTGTCGAATGGACCGTGTTTGGTTCGATGCATTTTTCATTTCCTGGACCGACAGAAAATCAAATCCCCGGGTACATCAAACCAGATGCCTTTCGACACTTTATCTGGACCTGTCACGGTTTGTTTCCGCCCCGAGTTCTCATTTAAGCGGCCCTGGCTTCGAATGCCAATGGGCTTTTCCATGCCAAAGCCGAGTGCCTTCTGCGCGGATTGTAGAAGCCATTGATGTATTCGA